>CAYUTA010000039.1:0-23102 GCA_964447605.1 uncultured Oscillospiraceae bacterium
TGAACGTTACAATTCCCGCTTCAAGGCCGCCGGGCAAGAGCGCCTTTGGGTACGGTACATGCCCAAGTCTTGGAGTAGCAAGATAGGTTGTGTTCAGCCATTTCCAAGCGGTTTCTTAAAATCTGTTCTCTGGTCATTTTGATTCCCTCCTTAGCAGGCAACTGCGTCCATTTCGATGTTCCGGTAACCGTCTAACCTGAGCTCGGCCTTGAGCTTTTTCATTGCTTCGGCTGCGGTGTTCGCGGTGACGTATTCCTTAAAGCAATTCCATTCTTCGGACCCGCCGTCGGTGATGTAGCTCGCGGAAACGTGGATTTCATAGTTTTTCATTTTCTCGGCCCCCTTGATTTCTATCGTAATGTCGGCTATACTTTTTTGAGATGGGGGGCGGTGGCTTTCGCCCCCCGTTCCGACTTAGGTTTCTTTGTCGGTGCCCTGCTTGATCTTCCCCGGTCTGATCGTGATTGCGATTCTGTCTGCGAGACTTGGATTCTTTGCGATCAGTGCCAGAAGCTCTTGCAGGGCTTCTATGTCTTTGTCGTTCATGTCCCTCACCTCCTTTCTATGGCTTAATTATAAACCTATTTGGTTTATATGTCAACCCTTTTATATAACATATTTTATTATTTTTTCCTATTATGGTTGACTTGTTGTCCGATATGGTTTATTATTAGCCGTGAAAGGAGGCGGGACGGTTGATAGCATACAAGGACAACGCACAGGTAATCATCGAGATAAAAAAGGTTATGTTGGATAGCAACATTTCCCAGCGCGAAGTGGCGGGACGGATTGGCCTGTCTCCACAAGCATTTAATAAGCTCCTCAACAAAAAGAATTTCGGTTTTGAAGATGCGCAACGCATACTGAACGCAATGGGGTATAACCTCGTATTTGATGCGGAAAAAGCCGAATAGATAAGTCCCGAACCAGTAAGTCCGGGTCTTTTTTGCGGGAAGGTCATCTTTCTCTATGCAGGGCTTTCCCGGTGCGATTTTTGACCCGCGTATCGGTGTTAGGTACTCTCACAATCAGGTCTGTTATGTCGCAGTTCAACGCCTCGCAAATGAGGTCGATGTGTTCCAGGTTCACCCTCTCGCAGATTTCATGGTACATCTCGTTGATCGTCGTTGGTCTGATCCCCGTCATACGCGCAAGGTCAGATTGCGTCCACCGTCGTTCGCCAAGTCGAGTGGACAGTAAAATTCTTATCATACGCCTTTTGCTCGTTTGTTAGAATTTACCAACAATTGTAGAATTACGTCGGCGTATGAGAAAATTTTACGGGTGAGCAATCGGATTACGGGATAATTTAACGGGATTCGTGAAGGGCAAATGAAAAAGCACCGGGAAAACCCCAGTGCTTTTTCATTTAAGGAATCTTGCAGACCAGTACGAACGATGAGCCAATCATGTAAATCGTGCCGTGTAAAGTTCGCTTGGCTCTGCTTTGGTGGAGCATAGGAGACTCGAACTCCTGACATCCACACTGCCAGTGTGGCACTCTACCAACTGAGCTAATGCCCCATCACGTTGATGGTAAAAAAGGTTTCTGTGTCTTACGGAACTTCGCTCTACCAACTGAGCTAATGCCCCACGCATGTCGGTAAAGGATTTCGTTCTGTGTCTTACGGGCGCTCGCTCTACCAATCGGGTAGCGCCCAAGACTGTCTGCACAACCGTGCACCCTGCGCTCATATCGCATTAGTTATTATAGAGCATCATTTTTGGTTTGTAAAGAATTAATTCATCGGAATGTGTACAAAAGTATGAATTTTTGTTTGAAATCAGCACAGCGCGTATTCCTTATGCTATAATACCCAAGATATGATAGGGAGTATGCGGAGCATGAAAAAGAATCCGTTTTTAAAATTAATTTCAAAAAGGCAATCCCAGGGTAAAAAAGGTGGCAATACGCTGCTTGACGCCGCCGCGCCTTTGTTTAAGGAGCGGACAAAACCCGCGCCATTTTGGCTGGAGGTGCTGTTTACCTCGCTGAAAATGCTGGTTTTCGCGTTTGTCGTCATCTGCTTTATTGGGCTTGGCATCGGCCTTGGCATTATGAAAGCGTATGTTGAAACGACGCCGACGCTTGACATCGCCCAGCTGACCATCTCCGACCGCACATCGTTTTTGTATGATAAACAGGGGAATCCGCTCACCTCCATTGCAGATGTGGAGTATCGTGACTGGGTGGATATTGAAGAGATTCCCGATATGCTGAAAAATGCATTTATTTCCGTGGAGGACGTTCGTTTTTATAAGCATTCCGGCGTGGACTTTAAGCGCCTGTTTTCCGCTGCGCTTGAAATCTTGGGAAACAGCAACTCGTCCGGCGGCAGTACAATCACGCAGCAGCTGATCAAGAACAAAATTTTGGGAACGCAGCGCAACTATAAGCGGAAGATTCAGGAGGCATATTTGGCGCTCGAGCTTGAACAGCGCATTGAAAAGGATGAAATTCTCGAGGCGTATCTGAACGATATCCATCTTGGGGAATCCAACTATGGCGTAAAAACCGCTGCGATGGACTATTTTGGAAAGGAATTATCCGATCTGACCATCCGTGAGTGCGCGATGCTTGCGGGCCTGCCGCAGCAGCCGTACCGCTATAATCCGCGCAAAAACATGTATCAGCGCAACAAGATGGACGTGACGGACACGCGCACCGATCAGGTGCTCGATCGCATGTATCAGGCGGGGTATATCAACGCTGCGCAATACCGCGCGGCCCTGGAGGAAACGGTCAACATCATTGAGGTCAGCAAACAGACGCAGATGTATGATATGGCCTACTTTGTCGAGTACGCCATCCGGGACGTTGTAACGCATCTGCTGAGCCAGCGCGGCCTGTCGGACACGACCATCAACCGCAGCGCCGTGGAAAACGAGCTGCGCACCGGCGGCTATCATATCTATACCACGGTTGATAAAAATATCCAGAACGCCGTACAGACGACGCTGTCGCAGTGGGACAAATATCCGACCCTTGCAGACAGCAGCAAGGCGCTGGTTGTGGAAACCGACAGCGACGGCACGGTCATCTCCGAGACCATCCAGCCGCAGGCGGCCGCCGTTGTGCTGGATTTCCATACCGGAGAACTGCTTGCCATCGTGGGCGGACGCGAAGACCCGACCATCCGAAAGAGCCTCAACCGTGCGTCGCAGAGCTATACCGAGGTCGGTTCTTCCATCAAGCCGCTCGCCGTCTACGGCCCGGCGCTTGATCTTGGCATTTCACCCGCGTCGATCATTCCCAATATGGATGGGCCGATTGTGGGCTGGAACACCCAAAAGGGCTATCCATCCGGCGGGCTGAGCCGCTATTATGGGCCGGTGACGCTGCGCCGCGGCGTGATGTCCTCATTAAACGTCGTGGCCGCGCGTGTGCTGATGGAGCACGTCACGCCAAGTATATCGGCCAACTACATGTACCAGCTGGGCGCGGATGAATCCAAGATCAATGTCGACGGCCCGGGGCTCGCGCTCGGCACCTCCGGCCTGACGCCCGTGCAAACGGCGGCCGCTTACGGCGCGATTGCCAACGGCGGAACGTATCTGGAGCCGCTCTCGTTTACCAAGGTGCTTGACGCGGAGGGCAACGTATTGCTCGACGCCGACGCCGTACGGGATACGCACCGTGTCTTTCAGGAGAGCACGGCATACCTGCTGGTGGATATGATGACGGACGCGGTGAAGTCCGGCACAGGCACGCGCGCAAAGATTTCCGACATGACCGTGGCCGGCAAGACCGGCACGAACTCCGACTATGCCAGCGTATATTTTGCAGGCATGACGCCGTACTATGTTTCGTCTGTGTTTATCGGGCACGACTATCCGATAAACAAGCTGAAAAACGGCGCTTCCGGCGGCGATTATGCCGCGCCGCTCTGGCAGGCGTACATGTCACAGATCCATGACGGCCTGGAGGATCAGGCGATCATCGACGCCGACCCAACCTCGCTGGGCCTTGTCAAGCGTACGGTCTGTACGGTTTCCGGACTGCTTGCCACCGACGCGTGCAAAAACGACAGCGATCACAAGCCGACGACGGACTGGTTTGTTTCCGCAAACGCTCCGACGGCCTATTGCGACATGCACGTTGCGCTTTCCATGTGTACGGCGTCGAATGCGCTTGCCACGCAGTTTTGTCCGCCGGAGGTCGTGCGGGAATCAAGCTACATCCTCATCCGGCCAAGCTCGCAGTTCTATGCGTTTTCCGATGAGTATCTGCATAAGGCGATGCCGACGGCCGTACGGACCGAACTGGCTGCCGACGAATACCTCGCCAATGTGCCGACATGCAGCACGCATGCAGATGGAGCGCTTTCCATTTTTGAACTCAAGACAAGCGCCGAAGATTTGATTCAGGCGGTGAACGATTATCTCAATGTCATGGGCGCGCTGGACGAAGGGCTGCAATCCACGCTGCGCGACGGCGTCGCCGCGCTCGAGACGCTGCTGCCGGGCAATCAATACTCCGTGATCGAACCGGCATTCAGCAAGCTGAAGCTCGATTATGAGCGCATTACAAATGATTTCCCCAGGCCGTGAGCGGATGTTGGAACTTGCCTATGCGCGCGAACGCGCAAGGCTTGCGGCGCTGGACGGCAGGGCGGGTGCGCCGCAGGGCGATTACGCGCACCCCGTGTTTGGCGCGGGAGACCCGGATGCGCAGCTGCTGTTTGTCGGCGAGGCGCCGGGGCGGGAGGAAGCCGCAAGCGGGCTGCCGTTTGTCGGCAGGGCCGGGGGACAGCTGGATATGCTTCTGGCGGCGGCGGGGATCGCACGGCAGCAGGCATATGTCACCAATGTCGTGAAATACCGGCCCGTTGTGCGCGGTGAACGCTCGGTTCGCAACCGTACGCCCGTGCGGCGTGAAATGCTGGAGGCGCTCGAAGTTCTGCGGCTTGAAGTGGACGCCGTGCGGCCGAAAACGATTGTCACGCTTGGCAACACGCCGCTTACCGCGCTGCTGCTCATTGCAGACCTGCCGCGGCAGACGATTGGCAATTTGCACGGCAGACCACAGGCCATTCTGCTCGCGCCGCAGTTGGCCATGACGCTGTTTCCGCTTTATCATCCGGCAAGCGGCATCTATAACCGTATGCTCTTGCCGACGATGGAGCAAGATATGCTTGCGCTTGGTGAACATCTTGTGAACGCGCGTTAAAGAACTTTTTTTGACGAAACGGTTGTGATATAATTGTGTCACTTGTGATAAGGAGCGGATTATGGCACAAAAAATTTTGATTGCCGACGACGATCAGGTCGTCCATGAATCGCTTGGTATTTATTTAAAGGCGGAAGGCTTTGAAGTGATCGACGCGTTCGACGGCGCGAGCGCGCTTGAAAGCATCACGCCGGATGTGGCGCTCTGTGTGCTGGATATCATGATGCCCAAGATGTCCGGGATCGAGGTATGTCGCGAAATTCGTAAAAATTCTCAGCTGCCGGTGCTGATGCTCACGGCCAAGGGCGAGGAGATCGACCGGATTGTGGGCCTGGAACTCGGCGCGGACGATTATATTGTCAAGCCGTTCAGCCCGCGTGAGGTCGTTGCGCGCATCAAAGCGGTTTTGCGCCGTACCGTCGAGCAGCCCAAGAGCGATTCGGCCATGATTACATACAATGGACTGACGATCGACTTGAAGAGCTATACGGTCACACTGCGCGGCAAACCGGTCATCTGTACGCCGAAGGAAATCGAGATTTTGCATATGCTTGCCTCGAACCCGGGGCAGGTGTTTACGCGCGAACAGCTGCTTTCGCGCGTCTGGGGCTATGACTTTGCCGGCGAAACGCGCACCGTGGATACGCATATCAAGCGCATCCGCGCCAAGCTCGACTCTACGGGACTTGGCTGGAGCATCAAAACCATCTACGGCGTAGGCTATAAGTTTGAGCTCGAATAGATGCGCAGCGTATTTTTCTGGCGTGTATTAATTGTAGCGATCATTGCTTTGCTGCTGGCGAACGTCGTTTCGCTGGCGGCTTATACTTATGTCGGAAGAAATACCTATATTTCCATTGAAATGGACAACCTTGAGCCGGAGGCCAACGTGACACGGCAGATTTACGAAGAGTATAAGAACGGCAACATGACGGAGGAAGCGTTTCAAAGCCTGATTGAAAAGCAAACGGTTTCAAGCGAATCCGCCATATTGATTGCCGACGCTCTGGGAAAAACGCTGATTGTCCGCAACATCGGCAGCGCCATCGAGGTGCAGGATTTTGGCGCATATTTTGCCGCGGAACTGCAGCATGTGCTAAACGGCGCAACGGTTAAAAACGATAATCTGGAACTGCTCAGCGGCGAATCGGCCGTCTCCGTCGGCGTTCCCATCCGTGATGCGGAGGGCAACGTAACCGGCGGCATTTTTATCATTAAACAGATCAATCGCATCCAATCGGCGTTCCAGCAGCTCAATAACGTTCTGATGGCCACCATCATACTGGTGTTCCCGGTGATCCTGATCCTTGCGGCATATGGCACAAACCGGCTCTCCCGGCCGCTGCATGAAATGAGCAATGCCGCCATCCAGATGTCCAAGGGCAAATTCAGCGTGCGTGCGGACGAAAGCGCCACCGGCGAATTCGGCATTCTTGCGCGGGCGCTGAATACCCTGTGCGGCAATTTGTCTCAGACGATTTACCAGCTGCGCAATGAGAAGCGGCAGCTTAACCAGATTCTCTCTAGCTTTTCCGACGGCGTTGCCGCGCTTGACAGCATCGGCTGTCTGACGCACTATAACCCGGCGCTGATGAAAATGTTCGGTACGGTGGACGTTGCCGTTGCCATGGACCTTGTGCCGGATCAAAGCGTTTGGGATGTGTTCAGCCGCGTTTATGAGACCCGCACGCCGGAGACGCTGCATTATCAACTGCCCAATGACCGTGCGCTGTGGATTTCGGTTGTGCCGATCCTGTCGGAGGAGGGCGAGTGCACCGGCGTTGTCGGCCTATTTAAGGACATGACGGAGCTGGAACGGCTGGAGAAGACGCGGCGGGATTATGTCGCCAACGTCAGCCATGAGCTGCGTACGCCGCTGACCGCGGTGCGCGGCCTGCTGGAACCCCTTGCCGACGGCATGATTACCGATGAGGAGACGCGACAGCGGTATTATCGCATCATGCTGCGCGAGGTTGTGCGGCTTTCGCGACTGATTACGGATATGCTCGAGCTGTCCAGGCTGCAGTCCGGGAAGGAGTATTTACAGATCGGGCCCGTCAATCTCAAAGAGCTTTTGATGGATACGCATCAAAACTACCTCAACGAGGCGCGGCAGCACGGCATCACGCTCAAGCTCGAGGCGGAGAACGTGCCCTATGTGATGACCGATGGCGACAGAGTGGAGCAGATTCTCGTCATCATGATCGATAACGCCATGCACTATACGCCGAGCGGCGGCAGCATTACGCTTTCCGCGGTACAAACAGACGAACGCACGGTACTTGTCTCTGTTACGGACACCGGCTGCGGCATTGCCGAAGAGGATTTGCCGCATCTATTTGAACGCTTTTATAAAACCGACAAATCCCGCAAGGAGGGCGGCACGGGCCTCGGCCTTTCGATTGCCAAGCAGATCATCGACAAGCTGGGCGAAACGATCTATGTCGAAAGCAGGCTGGGCGAGGGGACGAGCTTTCATTTCACGCTCAAAAAGTATGTCAGCAACGCTATTGCGCTTGGCCCGAGCACGGAGACGGACGTATACGCCGACATACGGGCGGAGCTTCTCGCTTCCGACCCGGATGCGGCGGCCGAACAGGAGGACGCGCCATACGAAGTGCTTGTTTCCCGCGAGGAAGAGAAGGCGAGCAGGAGCAGAAAATCCGGCCGGACCGCCAGGCCGGAGAAGGCGCCGAAACAGGGGAAGGCGGACAACCTCTCCGATTCGTCCAAATCCGGCCGTGGCGGCAAGTCCCGCGCATAACGCCGCATTGCCCGCAATATATTTTTGATAAACACAAGTGAAGGCGGACAATGCATTGGAATACCACAGAAAACGCAGGGGCGGAAACCAGCCCAGGTACGGCGCAGCCTATCCGGCCTACATTGCCGTGCTCATTGTTTTTTTTGGAATCGTATATCTCATCAGCGCCTCGAAGGCGGGCACATGGGTGGCGGAAAACTGGATTGCACCTGTGCTCAAACGCAGCGACGCGGAACCGGACAAGACAGCCGCGTCCGAGCAGTCGGCCGCGCCCGTTACGGTGGTAATTGATGAAATCTCGCGCGAAATTGTGCTGCCCGCAAAAAGCTTTTACGCGCTGCAAATTGGCGTGTATGCTGATCAGGGCAACGCGTCGGCGCAGTCGGACGCCCTGACCGCGATCGGCGCGGCCGGCTATATTTTGCAGGACGGAGACCGTTACCGCGTGCTTGCAAGCGCCTACCCGGACAGGGAAAGCGCGCAGAAAGTCACTTCACAATTGCTTGGCGAGGGCGTGGAATCGCGCGTCCATACCATTTCGAGAACGGAAAAGGTTTTAAAAATTACAGGAACCAGCGAACAGATTGAAACGGTTTTCCGCGCGGTTGAACGCGTGGATACCCTGCAAAGCGCACTGTATGATGCGGTTGTTGCGTTCGATAAGGAGAAACAGAGCGTAGCCGATGGGATTGCCGCGCTCCGACAGATCGAACGGCAGACTGAGCAGACCTACCAGGCGGTATCGGAGCTTTCCATTGAGCGCGGCGCGCTCGCTGGAATCGATTCGTTTTATACCGGCGCGCTGGAACGGCTGGACACGGTGATTGCTATGGAGGGAGCGAGCGCTCCGGAATTCTCCTCCGCGCTCAAGGCGCTGTATATCAGATCGCTGTTGTCGATTCCGTAAAAGCGTCGAATGCGCGCGCATGTATTTGTACAGGTTAAGTAACGGCGGCAATTTTGGCTAAAAGATGTACAATTTTGACAAGACGACAGGCGGGATTGCAAAGGCATGGCAAAATCGCTTATAATCACCCCAGGCGGAGGTGGACAAGATGCAAAAAGGCGCGCATATTCTGATCTGTGACGACCAGCCGATTATCCATGATACGCTCGGCGTCTATCTGGAGAACGAGGGCTTTACCCACTGCGATGCGTTCAACGGCGTGCAGGCGGTGCAGATGGCGGAGAGCGAAGCCCCGGATCTGATTCTGATGGATCTGATGATGCCGGAAAAATCGGGAATCGACGCCTACCGCGAAATCCGGGCCGGCAGCAACGTGCCAATCATCATGCTGACGGCCAAGGGCGAGGAAATTGATCGCGTCGTAGGCTTGGAACTGGGTGCGGACGACTATATCGTCAAGCCGTTTTCCACACGCGAGGTGGTTGCGCGCATCAAGGCGGTGCTGCGCAGGACGGCCGCCGCGCCCGATGCCGAGGCGCAGACGATTCGCATGGAGAATCTGGAAATCTGCCCTTCCAACTATGAGGTAAAAATCAAGGGCAGGGTTGTGGACTTTACCCCCAAGGAGGTCGAAATTCTCTATTTGCTGGCCTCGCATCCCGGCAGGGTGTTTGATCGTGAGCAGATTCTTTCCAAAATATGGGGATACGACTACTTTGGTGATACGCGCGCGGTGGACACGCAGATCAAGCGCATCCGTCAGAAGATTCCCGACGACAACCTGAACTGGGGCATTCGCACCGTGTACGGCGTGGGGTATAAATTTGGTCTCAGCGAATGAAAAACGGGTCGATCTTTCGAAAATTTTTAATTTATCTACTATGCGCCTGTCTGTCGACGGCGCTTTTGGCAGTCATCATCTACGCTTATACCGGCGCGGATTTGTTTGCGCGCCGCATTGCCGATGAGATGACGCCGCGCGCTTACGGCGTAGCCAGGCTTGCAAGCCGGTTCCAGACCGGGCAGGTTTCCTATGATTCCTTCATTGATTTTGCGCTGCAGGAGCAGCAGGGGACAAGCATCTATATCTTCGACCGGTATGGCAACATGCTCGCCTATTCTGCGGGCGGGGACGTTAAGAAACACTATTCGTTCCTGCAGGCCTCCGCCGCATCGGTTTTGGAAACGGGCGCGCCGTTTACCTCCGCTAGGTGGCGCTCTGAAAACGGCATTATGGTCGGCGTGCCGATTACCGATAACATGCGACGGATTACCGGCGTAATCCTGATGAGCAAGCCGACCAATGAGGTTCGCGAGGCCATGGGCACGCTCGTCGGCGCGCTTGCCATCAGCTGCCTTGCCGTTTCGCTTGCCATGCTGCTGCCGGTCTACCTGATTTCACGCAGAATATCCGACCCGATACGCAGAATGACCGACGCTTCCGCCGCAATGGCCAACGGCGACTTCTCCGTCTGGGCGGATGAAAACAGCAACGATGAGATTGGCCGGCTCGGGCAGGCGCTCAATCATCTGAGCGCCCAGCTGCATGCCAATATCAGCGATCTTGTTTCAACGCGAAACCGCCTGCATGTGATTCTTGGCGGGCTGCATGAGGGCGTTGTCGCGCTCAATCACGATGGAGAACCCGTATACTGCAACCCGTCGGCGCTTTCGTTGCTCCATTGCAGGGACGAGTCGGAGCTTGCCGATAAGCTGAGGTTCGTCCGTCCGGTTTGCCTGGAGGTTTCCGCTTCCGGACAAAGCCGGTCGGTTCAGCTTGTTGAACAGGACAGTAAGCTGATGCTGGTTGTTTCGCCGTCGCAGCACTCCGGCGACGCCGCGCCGGACATGATCGTGGTGATTCAGGATGTCACCGCGGCAGAGCGGCTCGAGCAAACGCGGCGCGACTATGTAGCCAACGTCAGCCATGAACTGCGCACGCCGATCGCATCCATTCGCAGCCTTGCGGAAACGCTCAACGACGGACTGATCAAAACCGAGGACGACCGCTTCCGGTATTACGGCTATATCCTGCGCGAATCCATGCGCCTGTCGCGCCTGATTAACGATCTGCTGGAGCTTTCGCGTCTGCAATCCAATGCGGTCGCGCTGGAGAAGGAGACCTTTTCGCTCAACACACTGCTAGACGAGGTCGTGGCGCGCATGCGTACGACGGCGTCGTATAGCGGAATTTCCGTTTCGCTCACCATGCCGGACGGCGCGGACTGTCCGGCGTTTTCCAACCGTGACCGCATCGAGCAGGTGCTTGTGGCGCTGATCGACAACGCCATCAAATTTGCCAGCGACAATGGAAAAATCATTGTGAATTTGAAGCGGGCGGGCGACGGCGGCCGGGCGTTTATTGAAGTGCGCAATACGGGGCATATCCGCGAACAGGATCTTGCGTATCTGTTTGAACGGTTCTATAAGGCCGACTCCGCCCATTCCGACGGCGGGACAGGGTTGGGGCTGGCCATCGTGCAGGAAACGCTTACTCTGCTCGGCGAGCAGATCACGGTGCAAAACGATGGAGAATACGTGCTGTTTTGTTTTTCCGTGGCGCTGCAAACGGAAGCTTCGAGCTGACAAATGTTTACAAAACCGTCATATAAAGTGCCGCGCGCTCTTTCCGCGGCACATTGTTTTAGCCCGGGATTCATGATAGAATACACAGGTATGCAAAGATCGTGGAGGTATTGGTGATGGAACGCAATGTCTATGAAATTTTAGAGGAACGTGGGCTTGTAAAGCAGTGCTCGCATCCCGGGGAACTGCGGGAATTGCTGGGGAGGGAAAAGGTCACGTTTTATATCGGCTTCGACCCGACGGCCGACAGCCTGCATATCGGGCATTACGTTGCGCTGATGACAATGGCGCATATGCAGCGGGCCGGACATCGTCCCATCGCGCTGCTGGGCGGCGGAACCGCCTCGATTGGCGATCCCTCCGGCAAGTCGGACATGCGGAGGATGCTTTCACGCGAGGAACTGGAGCACAACGCGTCGCGCTTTCAGGCGCAGATGAGCCGGCTGATCGACTTTTCCGACGGTAGGGCGATCCTTGTCAACAACGCGGACTGGATCTGTCCGCTGAATTTCCTGGATTTTATGCGCGACATCGGCGTATATTTCTCCGTCAACCGCATGCTGGCCGCGGAATGCTATAAGCAGCGCATGGAGACCGGGCTGACCTTCTTTGAGATGAGCTATATGCTGATGCAAAGCTATGATTTTCTTGAACTGAACCGCAACTACGGGTGCTGCCTCCAAATGGGCGGCGACGACCAGTGGAGCAACATTCTTTCCGGCGCGGACTTAATCCGCCGTAAGGAGCAAAAGCCCGCCTATGCGCTGACCACCAGCCTCCTGACGACGAGCGACGGCAGAAAAATGGGCAAGACCGAAAAGGGCGCCGTCTGGCTCGACCCAAACAAGTGCAGCGTGTTCGATTTCTATCAATACTGGCGGAACGTCGACGATGCGGATGTGGAGAAGTGTCTGTCGCTGCTGACGTTTATCCCGATGGACGAAGTGGGCCGCCTCAGCGCGCTGCACGACAGCGGGATCAACGAGGCAAAGCGCATTCTTGCCTATACGCTGACCGAGCAGGTACACGGGACGGAGGAGGCAAAAAAGGCGCAGAACGCCGCGGAAGCGCTGTTTGGCGCGGGCAGTGACTTAAGCGACATGCCGGCCGTTGCGCTGACGCAGGAACAGGTTGCACAGAGCGGCCTGCGGCTGCCGGATCTGCTTGTGCTGGCCAGGCTCGCCTCAAGCAAGAGCGACGCGCGGCGGTTGATCGAGGGCGGCGGCGTGTTCGTTGGGGAAAACAGGGTGAGCGCAGTAAGCGAGCGCATTGACGCAGCCATGCTGGAAGGCGACGGCGTAATCATCAGGAAGGGCAAGAAGAGCTTTTGCAGAATTCGCAGAGTCTGAAGCCGTACCGTACGATACGGCAGGATTCCGAAATCGAGCTGGTGATTCATAAGTCGCGGTTCATCGGACGATGTTTTCCGGTTGCCGACGCTGCCGCGGCTGCGGCCGTTCTTGAACGCGTCCGCAAGCGGCACTGGGACGCTACGCATAATTGCTATGCTTTCTGCGTTGGCCGCGATGCGCCCGGCACGCGGTCTTCCGACGACGGCGAGCCGTCCGGCACGGCGGGAGCGCCGATTCTCAATGTGCTCAGCCGGTTGGAACTGACCAACACGCTGTGTGTGGTTACGCGTTATTTCGGCGGCGTGCTGCTTGGCGCGGGCGGGCTGGCGCGTGTCTACTCCAATGCGGCGAGCGCTGCCGCCGAAGCCGCCGGAATCGTTCAAATGCGGCCCGCAAGCGGATTTACCGCGGCGTTTACCTATCCGCAATGGGCGGCGGCGGAAGCGGCGCTCAGAAAGCATGCCGAAGTGTCCGGCGTTGCCTATACCGACGTGGTCACGGCGACGTTTTGGCTGTTTGACCATTCGGCGGCGCAAATGCTTGCGCAAATTCGGGACCTTACGGATGGGCGCGTTGTGCCGGAGCTTTGCGCGCGGGATATGCGTCCGCTCCGTTGATGCAATTTTCTGCACCGAGCAGGGGATACTCTTTTTGTGGAGCGTACTGCGCGCCGTTTGGCACTTTTTCGGAAGAGGAGCATTGGTAATGAAAAAACGCTTGCTTGGCACAATCATATTTTTGCTGTGTATGACACTGTTCATACCGCTTGCGCATGCCGAGGAGGTTCGCGTTACGGTCACCGCTGCGCCAACGGAGCTGAGCGAAACGGGGACGGTTCGGTTCACGTTCAGCATCTCCAACTTTTCCGACTATGAACTGAGCGATATCGTCATTTTGTACAACGGCGTTTCCTACGACGATCTGCGCGAGACAGTCATCCCTCCCAACCAAAGCGTGCAGGATTACAATCTGGATCTGACGGTATCCGAATCGCAGCTGGGCTCGCCCATCACCTTTTCCATTACCTGCGTGCGAAACGGCGAGCCGATTACGCAGGATGCCGCCATTACGATTGCACGTTCCTCGGACCCGGTCATCAGCCTTACGCGCACGGCCGACAAGCAGATGGCCAAGCAGGGCGACGCAATCAAGCTGACGTATAAATTCTCCAATGAAACCAAGTTTGACATGACGGATATCATGCTCATCGACGAGGATATCAGCGACACGCCCATCCGCCAGGATTCATTGCGCGCGGGCGATTCTTTTTCGCTGGACCGGCAATACACGATGGGGGCTGAGAGCGTTGTCAGCGCGCCGGTGGTCACCTATACGGTCAACGGGAAAACCAAATCCTTTTCCGGAGTTGAGTCGTTGACATTGCAGTCGCTGCTGGTGCGCCTGAATATGAAGATCGATGCGGGCGTCCCAACCGCCGCAGGCGTTAATTTTACCATTGAGATTAAAAATACGGGCAATCAGGATGTTAAAAATATTTTGATTACCGACGAGCGCAACAACGCGGTCAACACCGAGCCCTTTTCGCTTAAGTCCGGCGAAAGCACGACGTTTTCCTGCCTGGTCGTGCCGATCATGACCGAACCGCTGCGCAATGTGAAGTTTTTACTCAAGGGCACGGATTCGCTGGATCAACCCTATACGCTTGAATCTGCGAAAACCTACGAGGTGTATCCGTTTGTGGACAACTCGCAGATCAACGTGACCGCCCGCGCCGAAACCGTCACGCCCTGGACGAGCGACGGCGGCAAGGTCGTAGCGCGCGTCATCATCAACAACCTCAGCAGCGTAGCGCTGACCAATGTAGCCGTCTCGGAAACAAGCATCGGCGTGCTGAAGGTATTCGACACACTGCCGGCGGGGGAAACGTCGTTCGATCAGGAAATCCTGCTTGGTTCGCCGCGCAACCTCCAGTTTGCCGTAAAGGGCACCGACCCGACCGGCGCGAACCGGGAGCTGGCCACCTGTGTGCTGCCGGTGGCATACGGCACGGAGGCGCCGGGGGCGGAGACAGCGACCCCGATTCCGGAAATCAACAACACCGGGACGGGCGCGTTTGGATTTTTAAGCTCCACGATTTCACGCATTCTGGTTGTGCTCGGCATCCTTATGGTCATTGCGTTTATCGTGCTCATCGTGCTCACGGTTATGGAGCGCGGGCATGGCAGCCTGTTTGTCCGCTACGACAGCGGGGACAACGGCAATCAGGATGATTTTGACCGCATTTTCGACGAATATCCGCGCAGGGATTACCACGATGACGCGGAGGAAGTGCGCAGCTATACGCAGCGTATGCGTTCGCAGACAACGCGCCGCGGCGCCGCGCCAAAACCGCCCGTTTACGGGCGCGGGCAGAAGGAACCTGGCGCACAGGCCGCAATACCGCTGCCGCCCGCAACAACCCCGGATCCGCAGCAGCCCATGGTGCGGATGGAATATGAGGAGGATTATGGCAACGGCGCATATCCAGCGGATTATGATGAACCCGCTGCGCCCGGCAGCCGCCGGCAACATGCGCAGGACCGGCGTTTGGAAGACGGCATCAATACGCGTGCAGAATCTTCCGCCGGAACGCAGCGCGCCGGGCATCCGCATAGGCAGGCGGCCAATGCGCGCGTATATGGCCCCGATGCCGGCGGCCGTAACACGCAGCCGCAGCAAAGCCCTGATATTGACGAGCAGGAGGAGCTGCCGCCATACCGCAAGCAGACCGACGGCGCCGGGGGAGCAGATGGGCAGCTTCGTACGCCGAAGGTGATCATCGGCAAGGCGCAGCCGGCCGTGCGCGCGCAAAGCCGCAACGTGGTGCGCCATGTGCACGTCGAACCAAAGAAATAACGCACAAGAGGAAGTTCAAATGTTTACGGGTTTTACAGAAGACACGTACCGGTTTCTGTGGGAACTGGCGTTTAACAATGACCGCGCGTTTTTTGAAGCCAACCGTCAACGCTATAAGCGGGTTGTATACGAGCCCATGCACGAGTTGACGCTTGCGCTTATTCCTGCGGTCGTTGAGATCGATAACCGGCTCAACGTACGCCCTGCGTCGACCATATCCCGCATCCGGCGGGACACGCGCTACAGCAAGGATAAATCCATGTACCGCGACCACGCCTGGCTGGGATATAAAATGCCCGGCAATCTGGTTTCAGAGAGCTTTTGCATCTATGCCGAAATCGAGCGGGAGGGCTATGGCTACGGCATGGGGATGTATGCGCCAAACAGCGAGATGATGCGCGCCATACGCGAGCGGATGCTCGCAAGGCCGCAGAAGTTCCTTTCACTGGTAAACGACCCGGCGTTTGCCGCGTTGTTTACGCTGGAGGGCGTTGCGTATAAGCGCCCCAAATACCAGGATGTCGCCGCCGGGCTCTTGCCCTATGTCAACCGCAGAAGCATTTCGTTCAGCTTCTTTTCCGGCGAACTTTCCAACACGTTCAAACCCGGGCTGGCCGATGAAATTCTCGGTGCGTTTGCACTGCTTAAGCCCGTTTACCGGTTCCTCATGGGGCTTGACTGACGTCATAGATGGTAACGGCCCTGTTTTGATAAAATACGGCAAAGTGTGAATCAAAGTATTCAGAATCGCACAGGTAGCTTCCGCGCTCATAGGGGCCGATCAAGACATAGTCCACATCATAGCGCGCGCTGAGCGCGTCGAAGTAGAGAGCGGGCTGCTCGTACATCAGGGAAAGCGCCCGCTCACGCTCGCTGTAGTCAACGCCGTGAAAATATAAAAACGTGCCGGAGCCGCAGACAATATTGCGTCCGGTCAGCGCGGCAACGGCGTTGTTGTGATTGTTGTTGGTTAAAAAGGTTGCGTCCGGCGCGGCATGCTCCTGAATATAGATTGCCGCTTCCATTGAGTCCGAATCAATCAGCTGGTATTCGGAGACATATTCGCGCGTCAGCGTCATCACACCCGAGGCAAAGAGCAGGATGCAGCAGAACGCGCCCAGCATGTGCACGCCTGCTTTTTTCATAATATGGAAATCCATCAGCTTTTGCCGCACATCAACGAGCCAGCTGCCGACGAGGCCGCAAACAAACGCAAACCAGACAAACAGCAGCTTGTTGTTGTCATAGGGATTGGGCTGGAACTGAATGGTTTCCGCAATGGCCCAGATCAAAACTGCGCCGCCGAAAAACGCACGATCCTCCCGTCTGGCGTCCAGAAACGCAATTGGAAGCAAAATGGTGAGCAGGCCGAAATTTTTGATATAGAACCAGATGTAATGATCCGCCTCATTGGCCCAATTCCAGTTAAATTTCAGCGAGCCCGTCGACTGTGGGAACGTAAAGATCAGCAACTGCGGCCCGGCAAGCAGCAGTACGATGCCGAGGTATTTGAGATATCCGAGCAGCTGTGCTTTTCCCTCCCGTTTCACAATGCTGCGCATAAAACAGTATGCGCTCACAATCCCGAGCGCCAGGAAAGAGTGCGTGTGAACAAGCGGCAGCGCTCCGGCCAGGATTCCCAGCGGAATAAACGCGCGCACAGCCCGATCCATGACGGCGCGATACAGCAAAAACAGGCAGGGAAACAGGAGCGCCCACCCAAACAGCAGCGCGCGCTGCGGAATCAGCATATCCGCTATCGGATTGACCCAGCGCATACCATAGGCAACAAAATTGGTGGGCGTTTCATAAAAGGCCGTCATAAAACGGGAAAAGTTTTCCGGATTTTGCTTGGTCAGGTCGAAGAAGTACCAAAAGCCGAATCCGCCGGCGAAGAAAAACAGCAGCGTGGCAAACAGGGCCTTGGTTCTGGTTTTCAGCCATGTCTCAAAAAAGAAGTATACGCCAAACAGAACGAGCAGCATGGCGTACAGCGCCGTAAGCAGCACGGCAAAGCGCAGGCCTGTGCCAAGCACACAGAAGGTTGCGCCAACGCTTTCACAGAGGAACGGGTATCCCACCAGCGTATCCGGACAGATGGAGTACATCGGCGGGAACGTACCCTGCACGGCGATGCTGGAGATAAAACCAAGATGCATGGCCAAATCCCCATAGGTGGACTGGCCGACCCACAGGGCGCCGTCCCTTAGCGCAATGGTGTGCGTGGCAAAAAGAATTGCCGAAAATAAAAACAGCGGCACCAGCGCGCAGAAAACCGGCAGTTCGTCCATCAACGGCGCTGCGAGCCGCGTACGTCTGCGTGAAAGATAAAAGAAAAGCCCGGCGATGAAACAGGCAACGGCTAGCGCCAGCATCTGCGAAAGCAGCGCAAAGCCAAACAGGAATGAAAACAGCGCAGGCAGCCACATCAGCATGCAGAGCCCAAAGACCAGCCCGAGCCAAATCCGCCGCAGGGGCCGCTCGTCATAAAACACATGGGCGGCCACGCACACGCCCGAAAGTGCAAACAGGGCCAGATAGGCAACAGAAAGCAACTCCGCCATAAACACTTCCTCCATCTCTTTCCATCCTAGTATACAGCATAACGGCCCGCCTGACCAACAGCAAACGTGTATATTTATCCCGAAAGCTGGGATACTTTCTGTAAAGGGAGATTCTAATATGTGGAAACAGATCATGGCAAACAAACGGCTGGTGCTTACGGCGGCAATCGCGCTGGTTGCCGGGTGCGCGCTCGGGATACTGGTCGGGCTGGCCATTCGAACGAGTGAGCCGGAGGCGGAACAAACCGGACGTATCGGCATCCAGGCGGTTCTGCCTACAACGGCCCTGGAGCGGCGAATCGAGTTTGCAAAATGCGGGCATACGGAGCACATCCCGCTGCTCAACGAGGCGTTTATCGGCTATACGCAGGAAGAGCTGCAGGCGTTTTACAAAACCTGCAGGGTGACGGAATTTACCCGCGAGCAGGTAGTCATTCAGCAGACGCTCGATACCTGCTGCCCGGAGCATGTGCTTTTGCGGGCAAGGCAGGACGGAACCCTGTGCGTGTTTCAAACCGACAGTGAGTTTTATATTGAGCAGCTGATACGCGTATTGCCGGTCGATGCGCGCGCAGACCTGGCGGAGGAGGAAAGAAAGCGTCTGGAAGAGGGGATTGTGTTTGACACGCTTGGGGACGTGGACGCCTACCTTGAGGGGATGGAAAGCTGACGGAATTGAAAACAGAATATATGGCGGGTGCATGTTTTAAGCCCCCTGAAAAGTGACGCGTCACTTTTCAGGGGGTTCGGGTTTTATCCAAAGCTGCAGCCGGTTTCCGGGCGGCAGGCACATGCAAAAAAGAGGATGCGCGGTTTTCAGGGCGGACTACAGTGATGGAACGCCTTGTGCTTCCCGCGGGCGTGTTGTATAATAAATCAGCAAAACGCGGGAGGCATTTTATATTTTATGGAAGTTTTACAGCAGGCGAAGCTGGCCAAGATGGCATCCTATTCGATGGCCTCGCTCGATACGCGCACAAAGACCGCGGCGCTCAACAACATGGCCGACGCGCTGGAAGCATCCACAGACGGGATTCTTGCACAAAACGCCTTGGATATTTCAGCCGCGCGCGAGGCAGGGCGGATAGAGTCGTTGATCGACCGCCTGTCGCTCGATCATGCCCGCGTCCGCGGCATGGCTAACGGTCTGCGCAAGGTGGCCATGCTGCAGGACCCGATTGGCTGTGCGGACGCGGTTTTTAAGCGCCCGAACGGCCTCTCTATCGAAAAGCGGCGCGTACCGCTGGGGGTGGTCGGCATGATCTATGAAGCGCGGCCGAACGTGACGTCCGATGCAATCAGCCTGTGCGTCATGTCCGGCAACGCCTGCGTGTTGCGCGGCGGAAGCGAAGCCATCCGCTCCAATGCCGCCATTGCGGATTGCCTTTCGGCAGCGGCCTGTCGGAGCGGCGTTCCCGCGGGCGCTATCCAGCTCTTGCGAAATACCAGCCGTTCTGCGGCCACGGAGCTGATGCGCCTGAACGAATATCTCGATGTGCTGATTCCGCGTGGTGGCGCGGGACTCATCCAATCCGTCCTGGCGCAGGCGACGGTGCCCGTGATTGAAACCGGCGTGGGCGTATGCCACGTCTTTATCGACGCTTCCGCTGATATTGCAATGGCTGCCGGCATGATCTGCAACGCGAAGTGCTCGCGCCCGTCCGTGTGTAACGCGGCGGAAACCCTGCTCGTGCACGGCGAAATTGCGCGCTCGGCTCTGCCGGCTGTTGCGGAGCGCCTTGCGCCTTATCAGGTTGCGTTGCGCTGCGATGCGCGCGCCATGTCAATCCTGCCGCATTCCGCCGCTGCGGAAGAGGAGGACTGGTCGACGGAATATGGCGACTACATCCTTTCCATAAAGGTGGTAGACAGCCTTGATGAGGCGATCAATCACATCAACCGGTACGGAACGGGGCATAGCGACTGCATCGTCACGCGCGATTACCGCAATGCCGAACGCTTCCTAAACGAAGTGGACTCCGCCGCCGTATACGTCAACGCCTCCACGCGCTTTACCGACGGAGAGGAGTTCGGGCTGGGGGCAGAGATTGGAATCAGTACGCAGAAACTGCATGCGCGCGGGCCGATGGGGCTGGACGCGCTCACAACGGTGAAATATGCGATCCGCGGCGATGGCCAGATTCGCTGAGAAGCCGAGAAGGGGAAGCGAGCATGGCAATCCGTTTGTTGGCGCTCGATATTGACGGCACGCTGACCGCCAATTCTGAAAATATTGTCAGCCCGCGTTGCCTTGAGGCGATTCGCTCCGCGCGTGGCGCGGGCGTGTTTGTTACCATTGCGACCGGGAGGTCCAATCTGGCGACGAGGCCGATCTGGGAGGCCATCGGACTTTCCGGCCCATCAATACAGTTCGGCGGCGCCTGGATTGTAGACGCGCCGGATGGAACCCTGATCGACCAGCAGCCGCTTGCGCCGGATATCGTGCGCGATGTGATGCGGTTTGCCCGCGAGATCCATGTGGATGCGCAAATCTATCTTGGCGATACGGTTGTGGTTGCGCAACCCAATCCATATACCGCGCGGTATGTGGCAAGGAATGGGATGCATGTGCTTGTCGACCCGGACGTCTATACAAGGCTGTACGAAAACGTTCCGAAGATTCTGGCCTTTTCCGAGGAGGAAGAGCGTACGCGAACGCTGTTTGAGGCGAAGTTTGCAGGCCGCGTGCATACCACGCGCTCGCAGTCAGCCTTTATAGAGATCAACGATCGTTTGGCGACAAAGGGGCATGCGCTTGAAAGGCTTGCGGCGCGGATGGGCGTTTTGCAGTCCGAGGTTGCGGCTATGGGAGACAGCTATCTGGATCTGGATATGATTCGGTGGGCCGGAACGGGGGTATGCATGGCGGATTCCATACCGGAAATTCAGCGTATTTCAGATGTAATCGCGCCGGATTACCTGCATGACGGCGTTGCATGGTTCATCGAAAACTATATATTAGTGTGAGGAGCGGCATGTGTTCCATCGGAATCGATATTGGCGGCGCCAATATCGCATGTGGCATTGTCGCAAAAGAATCCGCGCTCGTGCATAAGCTGTCGGCGCCATATTCCGGCCCGCAGGCGCCGCTTGCCTCCGCCGACGTCTGCGTGGAGTTGGTCCGGACGCTGCTCGAAAACGCAGGGCTTTCGATGGAGGATATCGACGCGGTCGGACTTGCCGTGCCGGGGCAGATCGACTGCGCGACAGGCGGCGTTATCCGCGCTTGCAACCTGGGCTACCATGATTTTCTGCTGACGGAGCTTATGCGCGCACAGCTGCGTGAAACGCTGATTCACGCTGAAAACGACGCGAATGCAGCCCCGCGTTGGCCGAATACTGCTTCGGCGCGTTCAGAGGCCATGCCTCGGGCCTGCTCATAACGCTTGGAACCGGTGTGGGCGGGGGATGAACGACAGGCTGTTCATCGGCGGCAGAAAGAGCGGCTTTGAAATCGGCCATATGATGCTGCAATTTGGCGGAGAGGCATGCAGCCGCGGCAACTTCGGCTGTTTTGAGGCATACTGCCCGGCGAGCGCTTTGGTCCGCGACGGCGTGCGCGCGGCGGATGCGCATCCGGATTGTACGATTGCGCGGCAGGCCTGCCGGGAAAACAGGAAAATCGACGCAAAGCTCATCATCGACTGTGCAAAGGCGGGCGACGCGGTTGCAGGCGATCTGTTTTCCAACTACGCGGCGCGCTTGGGGGCGGGAATCGTTTCCGCAATCGCAATACTGGACCCTGAGGTTGTGGCGCTTGGCGGTGGTGTGGGCAATGCGGGCGCATTTTTGCTCGATACGGTGCGCGACTATCTTGCCCGGCATGTGTTTTTTGCCAACCATACCGGCCGGGTCGTGACTGCACGGCTGGGAAACGACGCGGCGATGCTGCATACGCAGGCTGCGCTGCCGGACCTCGAGGCATAGGGGCGCGCGTATTGGCCGCGGATGCGCCGCTTTTGTCATTGCGCGGGGAAGCGGCGGGCTTTTCAACATGTAATTCAAGACGTCCTGACGACGCTTTGGCTTCAGGTGGAATATGGGGCGGAAAGGCCGGCCCATACGGTATCCGCGGATCAATTGAACGGGGAGGGAATCTGATATGGCAAACATTCTGGACTATTTGAACTGGCGCGGCGATCTGTCGTTTGAGCAGGAGCCGTTTTGCGATGTTGATGCGCTGGTGTTATGCCGGCTTTCCTATGTGCCGTTCGACGGCATCGTGCCGCCGGACTTTTCCGCCCGGCCGGTTCCGCTGAAACAGGCCGCCGAGACCTGCCTTGCGCTGGTGCATGACATGGACAGCGCGCGAACCTTCCGGATGGATGACGACGAAGCGTTGCTCAACCGGCTTATCCGGAGCGAACGGTTCGGGACGCTTGGGCTTACCGGGCATGTCAACCGGTTCAGCGAGCAGCAGGAGGAGCAGTTTTCCGCAACGACCGTGCTGCTGGGCGGCCACGGGCTGTTTATCGCGTTCCGTGGCACGGACGGCACGATTATCGGCTGGAAAGAGGACTTTAACATGAGCTTTTCCTCGGCGGTTCCGGCGCAGTTGGACGCTGAGAAATACCTTGAGGCCGCCGCCGCGCATTTCCCGGGGAAATTGCGTGTGGGCGGGCATAGCAAGGGTGGGAACCTTGCCGTATATGCATCCGCATTTTGCAGTGAGGCCGTGCAAAACCGCATTGTAGGCGTATGTAACAACGATGGGCCGGGGTTTAATAAGGAGATCGTAAGCCTGCCGGGGTTTCAGCGCGTGCTTGACCGCATCCGCACCTACCTGCCGCAATCCTCCGTTGTCGGTATGCTGCTTGAGCATGAGGAGGACTTTTCAATCCTACACAGTACGGGCCGCGGGCTGGCGCAGCATGACGTATATTCATGGGAGGTATACCGCAAC
>CAYUTA010000040.1:0-23092 GCA_964447605.1 uncultured Oscillospiraceae bacterium
TCTGTATTTATATTCGACGCTTCACTCAAATATCCTTTTGGATACACACTCTAGAATGAGCCTTCGTTTTCGGTTGCCGCGTCAGCGGTGGGAAAACGGGCGGCTTGCAAACCTGCAGAGCATATTATACCCACATTGGATATCGCTCTCAGAATCACAAATCATTTCGCAGGCGATTGCTCTGATCGAAGGAGGGGGAATCTTGTTCATCAGGCGCGGCCATGCTATAATACCCGCATATGGAAACAACGCAGCAAACATCCAACCGAATCGTTTGGTGGGCGCGGCTTTTGATGGCCGCAAGCGGCGCCTGGGCCGCGCAGCATGCCTATGGCCTGCCTGCGGCGGACCGCGGCGCGGGGGTCGTCGACCTGCTTTTGACCGCGGCGCTGTACCTGCTCTTTTCACTGTACGGCCGTACGCCGGTCGAAAGGCGCGTTAAGCAACGCGCGTCGTGGACGGCGGCGGTGTTTGTGCTGGTGCTTGCCGCATGCGGGGAATGGATTTCCATTCTGCGGTACGAGCGCTTTACCGATCCGTTTTTATATACGGCCTATTATCTGAATGCGTTTGTCGGCCTGTTTTTGCTGTTCCGCTGCGCGATTGCGCTGCTGCTGCAACGCTGGATGCACGTTTCGTTGTGCACGCAGCCGGGGGAAACGGGGCGGCTGTCTGCCCGCCGTGTGTTTTTTATCAGCTTTGCCGTATGCATGGCAATATATTTTATCTTTTTACTTAATCAATATCCCGGCAGCATGGAGTCCGATCATATGCGCCAGCTCAAGAGCGTGCTTGAGGCGCGGTTTGACAACCGCAACCCGCTGGTTAATTCGCTGTTGGTGCTCGGTTGCGTCCGGCTTGCCCAGGCGCTCGGTGGCTCGATGAACGCGGGTCTGTTTGTGTACAGCATCGTGCAGATGACGCTGATGGCCGCGGTGTTTGCATTCGGCGTGTCGCTGACGGCGCGTGCGGGCTTTCCGCGCCGGTTCACGGTGCTGACGCTGCTGTTTTACGCATTGGCGCCGTATAATATCTTTTACAGCTACGGCATGTGGAAGGACTCCTTCTTTGCCGCCTGGCTGCTGCTGACGGTCTTTCAGGCATGGAGCGTGCTGATGAAGCAAAAGGCGGGGGAGCGCGTCGTTCCGTTCGACTGGGCGGCGTTGGTGTTTGCGGCGCTGATGGCTTCGCTTTCGCGCAACAGCGGCTGGAGCGCCCTGCTCGTTTGGATACCGTTTCTGCTTCTGCTGACCGGGGACAAGGCTTTGCGCAGGGGCATGACGCTTGCGGTGGGCGGCGGCGTGGCGCTGGCGCTGATGGTCATGGGACCGTTCTATTCCGCATGCGGCGTGGATCGGACGGCGGATTCCGTCACGGTGTCCTGTATTCCACTGCAGCAGATCGGCGCGGTGCTTGTTCATGACAAAGCGCTTACACCGGAGCAGCAGACCCTTATCGAGGACGTGGTTTCCATTGATGAAGTGCGCACACAGTTCGACCCGGTGTGCGCGGACCCGATGAAAGACCTGCTGTATGAAAATATCGGAGCGCTGAACGCCAATCTCGGCGCATATGCCCGGCTATGGGTAGAGTTGGGGGTGAAGTACCCGATGACATATCTGCGCGCCTATCTGGCGCAGGTGCGCATGTATATCGACCCGGGCGTTTCTTCGGAAACGGCCTATAAGTGGATTTATCCAAATGATTTCGGAATTGTACGCGATCCGAAACTGTTGCCTTCGGCGGACTTTGGTTACTATGAAAACTGGCTTGAACTGCCCGCGCTCAACCTGCTTAAGCGTCCGGGTGCGGTTTTATGGAGCATTGTACTGCTCTGGCAGCTTTGCGCGCTGCGGGGCAACCGGAGGATGCGCCTGTTCTATATTCCATTTCTGGCGGTGTTCGGCGGCTTGTTTTTAACCGTGCCAGTCGCGCTATTTCGCTATGTTTACTCCGTTGCGGCGTGTATTCCATTTCTATTTTTGTGGCCATTCTGGAGAATGGAGCGGGATTAATCGCCGGACCGGTGCGCTTACAGGTTCGTTCCAGTTCAATATTTTCAAAACAAAAACGCGCCCGGCTAGTCAAAGCGGGCGCATGGTAAAATACGTCTGTCGTCCGGCGCGTTTAACCTGCGTAATCGAGAATCAGCACACGTTTTTCGCCGAGCGTTTCCGGCGAGAGCGAGCAGGTGCTGCCGTTGAGCCGGTGCACGCTGTAGGTCCTGACCTGGCGCAGCAGCGCGTCTAAACCGCCGACGTTGAAGCGCAGCTGCGGCGTTGCGTAATGCATTGGGATAAAGACGCGCGGTTTGAGCAGGCCCGCCATCTCAGCCGCCTGCGCGGCATCTATGGTGAATATGCCGCCGATGGGACACAGCAGCACGTCCACGCGGCCGATGGATTCGGCAAGCGGACGGTCGATAACATGCCCGAGGTCGCCCAAATGCAACACGCGCACATCGTCAAGCTCAAAACGATACAGGATGTTCGCACCGCGCTTTTGCCCGCGCGCATCGTCATGCCAGGTGGAGAAGCCCGTGACGCGGATTCCGCATGCGGCGTGCGGGCCGGGGCCGGAGATCACGGTTGGTTCGCCGGACGCGACAGAAACGCAATTGTGGTCGAAATGGTCATGGCTGACGGTGACGATGTCCGCCGGGATGCTGGGAAGCGCGTAGCCCGTATCGGGGCCGCACGGATCGGTCAGAATGCGGATGCCCGCACTGTTTTCCAGCAGGAAACAGGAGTGTCCATACCACGTAATTTGCATTTAATCAGATCCTTCCTTGACAGTTTGCGCAGCGTTTGCCGGAATTGTGGAACGCCGCGTGCTTTGGTAAATCGCATGCGGGGTAGATGCATGCATACAGCCGTGCGCAGGCTGCGGCCACTGCGCCGCAGGCGTGTAACTGCGCCTGCCTCTGCGGCGTGGGCGTTTTGTGCAGCATGGTCAAAAAAGCGCGGCCTGCCTGCCTTGCGGTTGCAGGGGAACGCGTCGCTCCGGCGCATAGCCACAGCGCGCGCTGAACCGGCGATGATCGCGGGCAGCCATCGCCTTCGCGCCGGGAAAGGCACAGCATCCGGTTGAGCGCATGGTCGCCGTAATCGCAGGATGGCAGCGGAAGCGTCTCGTTGACGCACAGGACGCAAGCGTCATAGAATGCATCGGTTAAATCCAACAGCAGGCGGCTGTTTTCCGCGCGGACGGACGCAACGAGGGGAACGCCGAGCAGCATGCCGAAGCAGGCCGGGGTTACGCCGGAAGCGTTCGGCAGATAGCAGTCGCAAGCCGCGCTGCGCGCGGGAATACGGACGTTTTCGGGCGGTAAGCCGCAGAGCGCCGCCGCAATTGCCTGTTGTACCTGCATCCATAGCTCCATAGAATCAGTTTAGCCAAATTAAAAAAAACTGTCAATTGCATTGGACTGAAAATATGATGTCCTGTTCAAATCGCGGACAGATCGTTTCCAGCGGATACGGCCGTTCGTTTTCATACCTTGCTGAATAACCGAGAATCATGGTATCATATGAAAAACCTGTGGAGGCGCGGGAGAAGCGCGATGAACCGTCCAATTTGAGTTGAAAACAGCGACATTTTTAAACCATGTTTTTACATGGCGTGTTTCTTTGTACGCAAATTCCTATAAGGACGGTTGAATCCATTGAAAAAGAATCTATATATCATGTATGCCATTGCGTGTTTGCAGGGTATGGTGTTTTATGGCCCGGTTGCCACGCTATATCGACAGGCCGCCGGCGTAACAATATTTCAGATTACACTCATTGAGAGCGTTTCTCTTGCGCTTTGTGTGTTGTTAGAACTCCCCTGGGGCATTGTTGCGGACAAAATCGGTTATCGGCGTACGATGATACTCTGTTGCGGCCTGTTCTTTGCTTCTAAAATCATGTTCTGGCAGTCGAAATGTTTTGGCGGGTTCCTCGTGGAACGAATTATGCTGAGCATCGTGATTGCCGGGCTATCCGGCGTTGACGTCAGCATGCTTTATCTTTCCAGCAAGCACGGCACGTCCCAGAGAGCCTTTGGCATCTATAATAATCTTGGGATGATCGGGCTTCTGGCCGCTGCTGCCGTCTATTCGTGTTTTATAGGAGACAACTATCGCCTGGCGGGTCTTTTGACCGTAATCAGCTATGGCGCGGCGGCAGTATTGGCATTTGGGCTTCAGGAGGTAAAAAGTCCGGAGAATGGGCGCGAAAGACAGATCGGAACGTTTTGCACCCTTCTGAAGCAGACACTGAAGAACAGAAAGCTGGTATTGCTTATCCTTGCGGCGGCCCTGCTGAATGAAACGCACCAGGCGATCACGGTGTTTTTGAACCAGCTGCAATATGTAAAAGCGGGCATGCAGCCAGGCATCATCGCGGCAGTCTACATCCTGACGGCGGTCTCAGGCCTGCTGGGCGGATTCTCTGCACGGATTACGGGCAGGTTCGGGCCGAAAAGAGCCGGCACCGGCCTGTTTTTGCTTTGCTGTATTGCATGCCTTGCTTTAGCCGCAACGTCCAATGCAATCCTCTCGGTCTTGGCCGTCCTCCTGCTTCGGGCCTGTCATAGCATCCTCCAGCCCCTGCAGATGGAGCTGCAAAATGGGGAGATCACGACTGAAAAACGCGCGACGGCTTTGAGCCTTAACGCTGTATTCATGAACGCCGTGGCAATCTTCATAAATCTCATATTTGGCGGCATTGCAGAAATAAAGCTTGGAGCCGCGATGCTGTTCGGCGGCATACTATGCGCGGTTGGGCTTGTCCTTTATTCAATCGGTTGCAGATGCGGAGGGCGGCCACAGGAAAATATACAATAAATCAATTCGAGTTGCCGGCCGAAGCTGTTCCTGCGTCCGGCTTCGGTCGTTTTCAAATTTTCAAACAAGTTTGACCGCACGGCTTACGGCGCGTGTTTCTTCTGATCAAGATGGAGTGGATGCGCGTGGCCGGAGGTGGAAAACAAACGCTCCGGCGCATTGGGCAGATACAAGAACCCTATGACATATGGATGTGCCTGGCCAAACAAATGCATGTCATGCTTCGACCCGGTAAAGTTTGGACTTAGCTCCTTCATAATGCCTTTTCAAATGTTCCTGCGGCATTCGTGACGAAGGGATTTGTGCAGTGTCGCTTTCAAGCGTAAGCGAGCCTTTATACGATGATTTTCCTATGCCTGTCCGTATGATATCCCAATTTATGTCCCCTTCTCCCGGCGGAAGATGATCGTACCTTTGACCCATATTATCATGCAGATGGACCGCGAAAAGCCTGCGTCCGTATTTCTCCAATACTTCATATGGCGTATTGCTCCAGATGAAATCATGTCCCGCATCATCACATAGCCCCAGCATGACAGAATCAATCGAATCAAGCACTGCCATCAGGATATGCGTGTTTCTAACATTCTCAACCGCAAGCCGTACGCCACGCGCTTCAGCCCTTTCAACCATTTTTCAAAAATGCTCCAGGCCAACAGCGGAAACTGGCGGCGGCTTCAAGCCGTTTGTCGTATGCATAACGGCAACAGGTATTTCAATTTCTGCAAGGCCATCTATATCAGACCGATACCCATCAAGCGCAGCTTGTCCATTCAGTGTATCAAACCATAAATCGTTCACCTGATTGGGCTGCAAATGCGCGTTTTCAATCGTTAATCCTTCTTTTCGAATAATTTCCGCCTGCTTCTCCCTGGAAAAGCCTTCGATCTCAATCAAAGAATTGTCCCACCAATGCAGCATCGTTTTAAAACCGGATTTGTGGATGAGGCGGACGCGTTCTTGAATGGGGATTCGATATCCAAACCAAATAAATGTGCCCAGCTCCCGCATTTTTTCCTCCACGCAACTTCAACATTCTTATCGGTTTCCGAAATACATGGTTTCATTACGGGCAAGGACGGCATACACTGCATGGCCGATTTTGCCATGCAGTGTATGCGTACGATGAATTTTTTGTTTGGCAGGTTTTATAGCAAATTCAGACCTGTTTCCGGGTCGAACAGATGCGCCAGCTCGCCGCCGAACGTGAAATGCACCTCGTCGCCGAGCGCAAAGCCGCGGCGATGCTCGGCGGGCAGGTCGGTGGTGGCGATGCGCAGAACACAGTCCTTTCCGCAGGCGTTGATATGCACATACAGCTCGGAACCCATCATTTCAGAAACGTCAACCTTGGCGGTAATCGCGTCCGCACCGTCGGCGGCCGTGAGCATCACGTGCTCAGGACGGATGCCGCAGACGATCTTTTGCGGCTGACGTCCCTGGTCTTTGAGGGCCTTCTGTACCGGTTCCGGCAGGCTGATCAGGGCGCGGTCGAGGCGCACGGCATACGCGCCGTTCTCGTTGATAAGCTCCGCATCAAAGAAGTTCATCTGCGGCGTACCGATGAAGCCCGCGACAAACAGGTTTGCCGGATGGTCGAATACCTCTTGGGGCGTGCCGATCTGCTGAATAAAGCCGTCCTTCATAATGACGATGCGGTCGCCCAGGGTCATGGCCTCGGTCTGGTCATGGGTTACGTATACAAACGTGGTGTTGATGCGCTGGCGGAGCTTAATGATCTCGGCGCGCATCTGATTGCGCAGCTTGGCGTCAAGATTGCTCAGCGGTTCGTCCATCAGGAACACCTTCGGTTCCCGCACGATGGCGCGGCCAATGGCGACACGCTGCCGCTGTCCGCCGGAAAGCGCCTTTGGCTTACGCTGCAGATAGTCGGTGATATCAAGGATTTCGGCCGCCTCCTTGACCTTCTTGTCGATCTCAGCCTTGGGCATCTTGCGCAGCTTGAGCCCAAACGCCATGTTCTCATACACCGTCATGTGCGGGTAGAGCGCATAATTCTGGAACACCATCGCGATGTCGCGATCCTTGGGCGCAACGTCGTTGACAAGGCGGTCGCCGATGTACAACTCGCCCGAGGAGATTTCCTCAAGGCCGGCGACCATGCGCAGCGTCGTAGACTTGCCGCAGCCCGAAGGACCGACGAGCACGATGAATTCCTTGTCCGCGATTTCAAGATTGAAATCCTGGACGGCGACCACGTTCTTGTCGTAGACCTTCTTGATGTTTTTGAGTGTTACGTTTGCCATGCAATTTCGGCTTTGACGGGCACGAAATTCTTCAACTGCCCGCCTCGCGACCGCCCGGAAACTGTGACGGTCGCTTTGCGACAGGTCTCCACACTGCCGCACCGCAAGCCATGCGGATGTTGGTATCCCTCCTTTTATACAGCGTCGGGGCGCATAACGGCTGTGGAGTATCCGCCCCGCGCCTGAATACCATATTCTTTTTTTATTTTCGCATATTCAATGGGGAAAAAGCAAGGGGAAATTCGCGCTCTTTTCCGGTAAATTGATTGTGGCGCCCGGCGGTTTTCCCGTTTTCGCCCGCTCCTTGCACAATGCGCGCTGCACCCTGTAAGCGTTATGCCGCGCAACACGCCGGCGCACAGGCATTTTACCCGCCGCCCGCGCCGTATGTGTAAGAAAGGCCGCTGTTTGGCAGGGTTCGCCAAAACTACCGTAATATGTTTACAATTCGTCAACTGACAATTTGCCCGCAAGGTGCTATAATCTACAAAAGCAATTGGCCTGCCCATGCAAAATGGGCTTGGCCCGTATGTTTTCAGGAGGAGAACGATTTGAACAATTATCGGGATTCCGAGTACCGCGGGCAGACCGGAGAGCGAGATATTCAGCGTCGCGATTACGGCTGCGGCCGTGACGCTGAATATCGAGCGACCGAGCGGAGACCGTCCGGCGCGTATCGAAGCGCATATCGCGACGGTCCGCCGGAGCGCCGCGGCGGTTCGTCCGGCACATACCGCGACGGGCATTCTCCGTATTCCAATAGTTCCGGCACGCGCAGCGCCTCAGGCGTGCGTTCATCGGGTTCGGGCGGCTCCGGCGCGGGCCGCGGCGGCTCGGGCGGGAAAAGAAGGAAGAAAAAGCGCAAGTACCGCCTGCACGTCCAGCCGCGATTCTATTTTTTGCTGGCCATTGCGGCGGTTGCCATCGCACTGATCATAGTACTTGTCAAAGCCATTGCCGGCGGCGATGCGGGCAGAACCGAGCTTGAAGCGGAAACCACAAAAAAGCCGGGTCTCTTTGCTGAAATCTTTAAAACGCCGACGCCTTCGCCGACGCCGACGCCTTCGCCAACCCCCACGCCGACGCCCACGCCGCCATTCGGAGTTCCGCATGCGGTGGACGGCACGCAGCCAGGCGTGCTCGGCGTTACGGTCAAGGTCGAGGTCGACGGGACCGAGGTGGAAAACTATACGCGCCAGGAGCCGATCGAATTTACATATGACGATCATTATACCGAACTGGAGGGCGTCATAACCTTCCGCGGGAACAACCTGCGCAACCGCGCGAATTACGGAACCGTTTCGGTAAGCAGCCGCAGGCTGGCGGAGGCGTGGCAGGTTCCGACGGGCGAGCTTGGACGCAGCGACGTGGCGGGGCCGACGGAACGTACCTGGACGGGCAGCGGCTGGGTTGGACAACCCCTGCTTGTCAAGTGGCCGGCCGCAACGAGACAGGTTATGAACCTGTATGACCGGGCAAAGGCAAAGGACGGTCTGATCGAGGTCATCCTTGCCACAATGGATGGCTGCATCTACTTTCTGGATCTGGAAACGGGTGAAGCCACGCGCGATAAGCTTAGCCTGAACATGCCGTTCAAAGGCGCGGGCGCTCTTGACCCGCGCGGCTATCCGATCCTGTATCTCGGCTCGGGCGACATGTATGTTTCCGAAAATCAGAAGGCGCGCGCGATGGCCATCTCGCTTGTGGACTTTAGCCGCCTGTATGAGTTCGGCAAGCAGAACGACCCGTTCTCGTTGCGCGACTGGCACGCCTATGACAGTTCGCCGCTTGTCGACGCGGATACCGATACGCTCATCTATCCAGGCGAAAACGGCATCCTGTACACCATCAAGCTCAATACCGGTTATGACGAGGCTTCGGGCGCGCTCTCCATGAACCCGTCCAACGTGGTGAAAATGCGCTATGCGGGCACACGTTCCACATATCCGGGGAGCGATGCCAACAAATACTGGCTGGGCTATGAAAGCAGCGCCGCCATCATGGGGCATTACGCCTATCTTGCCACAAACGACGGCTACTTGCAGTGCATTGACCTCAATACCATGAGCCTGGTCTGGGTGCAGGATGTGCTTGACGATACAAACGGTTCCCCCGTAGTGGAGCTTGACGAAGCCAACAGGCGCGCCTACGTCTATATTGGCACATCGCTGCATTTTACGCAGGATGAAAACAAGCAGGGGACAACCCCGCTGTTCAAGGTTGACGCCATCACGGGCGAGGTTGTCTGGCGGCACGACGAGATCGTGAACACCAAGTCCGGCGTGTCCGGCGGCATTCAGGCAACGGCGCTGCTGGGCGAGAACGCCATTTCCGACCTGATTATCGTTCCGTTTGCCAGAACGCCGGATGTGGATACCGGCAAGCTGATCGCTCTGGAAAAAGCGACCGGAAACGTACGTTGGACGTATAATATGGAAAAATACACATGGAGCTCTCCGGTTGCGGTATATGATACAAGCGGAAACGCCTATATCGTCGTGTGCGAGGGCAGCGACACCGGTGGAAAGGTATTTTTGCTCGACGGGAAGACCGGCGCTCTTTTGGATACGTTCGATGCGGAAAAGAATATCGAGGCCTCGCCCGCCGTGTATGGAAACACGGTTGTATTTGGCACCCGCGGCATGAAAATCTGGGCCCTGCGGATTACATAAGACATCCTATTTGGAAAGAAAGGAGGGAGACGCGATGGCAAGACGGCGAAAAAAGAAACGGCTTCAGCCGCGTTTCTTCCTTACGTTGTTCGTACTGGCGGCCGTGGTTGTGGCCGTGATATTGCTGTTCAATCAAATAATGGGCAAAGAGGAGATCCGGCTGGAGGCGACGCCGATTCCGACTGCGACGCCCGCGCCGACCGCTACGCCCAAGCCATCCCTGCCACCCAATGTGACGGTGGTGCGCGCGGAAAGCGCCAATCCGGGCAAGCTGGGATTTAGCGCGGAAGCGGCTGTCGGGCGCAAAACGGTAAGCAGCTATACGCGCCAGAATCCGCTCTCGTTTGGCCGCGATGTGGAATATACCGCAATCCCCGGAATTCTCACCTTCGGCGGCAATGGCTACCGGAACACGTTTTGCTACGGTACGCCCGTCATGTCCGACCATCGCCTGCGCGAGCAATGGAGCGTGCCCATCGGCGCTCTCGGCAGTTGGACGGGCACAGGATGGACCGGCATGCCGTTGATCGTTCACTGGCCGGATGAGACGCTGCAAATCATGAACGTCAGCGAAACCTATAAAAAGCAGGAGGGCGGGCTGACGGAGGTCATCTACCCCGCAATGGACGGAAACATCTATTTTCTCGACCTGCTGACGGGTAAAAGCACGCGCAACGCCATCCCCGTCGGCGTGGTGCAAAAGGGGACGGCCTGCCTTGACCCGCGCGGCTACCCGCTGCTGTTCGTTGGCCAGGGAATTCCGGTGGAAAACGACGAGGGGAACAAGGCGGCTAAAATCCGGGTGTACAACCTGATTACGCAGGAGGAGATCTATTCGTTCGGCGGCTTTGACTGGATCGGCCGCAGGGCATGGCAGGCGTATGACGGCAGCCCGATCATTTCCGATGATACCATTGTCTACGGCGGTGAAAACGGCGTCCTCTACTCAAGCAAGCTCAATGCGCAGTACGACCCGTCCGCCGCAACATTGACCATTGATCCGGAACCCCTCGTCAAGCTGCGTTATGATGGAAACGGCTATTCCAAGTCCGACAAGGCCGGCGCGCGCTGGTACGGCATCGAAAGCTCGGTCGCAGCATTCCGCAATTTTGCGTTCTTTACAGACAACGGCGGTCGGTTGCAGTGCGTTGACCTCAACACCATGACGCTAAAATACGTTGTGGACGTAACGGACGAGTCGGATTCCACCGTGGTCATTGAGGAGAGCTATGACGAAAACACCATCTATCTGTATACCGGTTCGCAGGTGCGCGTTGAAAACGGCGACGCGGGCACGGGCTACGGCTATAGCTACCAGCGCAAGATCAACGGCCTGACGGGCGCGGTTATCTGGGAACAGAAGCACCTGTGCTCCATTGGCAACAGCTCGGCAAGCGGCGGCCTTGTCGCTACGCCGCATGTGGGAAAGGCTACGAGCAACATCTCCAATCTCGTCATTTATTCGCTCAGTCTGGCCGTTCAAACCGGGCAGACCGGAGGAATCGCCGCGCCTGCCTTTGAAACCGCAGAGCCGGGAGACGCGGACGAAAACGACGGCTCCGCTGCACCGTCCGACACAGCGCAGGATATGGCGCCCGGTCAAACCGGCTCCTATCAGCTTGGCGGGCGTATCGTGGCCTACGATAAGGGTACGGGACAGATTGTCTGGGCGGTGGAGCAGAGCAACGACTACTGGTCCAGTCCGGTGGTGGTGTATAATGACGCCGGGCGCGGCTATCTGATCCAATGCGACCGCGGCGGCGGCGTGACGATGTACGACGCAAGCAACGGCACGCAACTGCATTCCATTGATTTGGGGAGCCGTATCGATTCTACCCCGGCCATATTTGGCAACTATCTTGTGGTCGGGACGCGCGGCAAGGACGGGGCGGGTAAGGCCGCAAAGATTGCCTGCATCCACATCAGCTGAGCATTACGCTGGAATTGTGCAATAAAAATCCGAAAATGAATACGACACCCTAAAAGCCGAGAACAGGGCAGCCTGTAAAGGACTTTGGGGGTGTCGTTCAAGTTGCGGATTTGTGTTTTGAAAAGTCTGTTTTAAGCGCGGCCGCAGGCCTTTGCAACTGCATGGATATGCTCCGGCGTTGTGCCGCAACAACCACCCAGACCGGATGCGCCGCTGTCGAGGAGGGCGCGCATATGGCGCGCAAACTCTGCGGGCGCAACGTCGTAGCAGGTTTTGCCGTCGCGGAACACAGGCAATCCGGCGTTGGGACTCATTAGAATCGGCAGCGCCGTGGCCTGTGTAAACTGGGGCAGGAGCGCAAGCAGCTGCTCCGGGCCGGCGCCGCAGTTGCAGCCGAGCGCATCCACGCCCGCTTTGGCCAGCGCCGCAACGGTGCCGGGGACGTCCGCGCCGGTCATCAATTTGCCGCGCACGTCAAAGGAGAGCGTGCAAAAGACAGGCAGGCCGTTCCCGCACGCCTTGGCTGCGGCGACGGCGGCGATCGCTTCGGTAAGATCGCACATGGTTTCAATCAGGATACAATCCGGTTGCTCGGTTATGCCGGCTCGGATGGCCTCGGCAAAGTAGCCCGCCGCGTCCGCCTCGGTCAAATCGCCCATAGGCTCGAGCAAAACGCCGAGCGGGCCAACGTTCAACGCCACGAAGCATTGCTCCGGCGCATGCTGCGCGGCGCGTTTGGCAATCCGTACACCGGCTGCCGCAAGGTCGGAGACCGGATACTTTCCGCGCTTTTGGCGCGGAGCGTTTGAGCCGAACGTATTGGAGGTAATCAGCCTGGCTCCCGCGTCGATGTAGGCGCGGTGAATACGCTCCACCACATCGGGGCGCTCAATATTCCAGGCGTCCGGAGAGGCGCCCGCCGGCAGCCCCTCGTCTTGCAGCATGGTACCCATTCCGCCGTCGATAATAAGCGGCGTATCCGAGAAAAAAATCATTTCATTGACCCTCCATTACTGTAATTGAAAGCGATTATCATTAAAGTGGTTTTTAGTGACAAGGGCATGCGGGAAGCGGGTACGAACGCTGCAATCAGTCGGAATCATCCTGCGGCATGGCGTCCCCCGATTCACCGGGTTGGCCGCCGCTTGAGCCGGCCGAGGGCGCTTGGCCGGTATCCGCGTTGGCGGCGGCGTTTGGACTCGCCCCGCCGGAAACGGCCGGATCCATGCTGTCGTCCGCCTCGGCGGCAGGCATGTTTGATACGGCGGCCGCCCCCGCGGCATACCGAATGAGATATTGATGCTCGGCATCCACAATGCCGCCAAAGTCGGAGGCGCTCCCTAAAAAGTGCAGGCAATAGCGGTGGGTTCCGTCCTCCGGCGCAGGTCCGGCAACATTAAGCTGAATGGAGCCGGCAATGCGCAGACCGCCGATGGATATGACCACGGGCATCTTTTGACTGCCGCCGTCACCGCTTAATAAGCTGAAAAGCGTCGCATCATCCCAGAACAACTCGGGCATTAGTTCCGCATGACCGCCCCCTTCGAGGTAGCGCATATGGAAAACGATTCCGCTTGTGCAAGAGGTAAGCGGATAGGTTTCACCGGGCACAAGTCGGGCGCCGACGTCGCTCCAGTCCAGCGCAAGGCCTGTTAAAAAGGGCGTTTCATCCAATCCGCGCCCCGGCTGCACGGCTGCGTCCGTGAATTGCGCGGGCTTTGACCGCGGGCCGAACAATACGGAATACACCGTGCTCAAATCCGCGTCGTCGCCCAGCCCGTTTGTCGTGCAAAAATCGGCAAGCGTCTTAAGATGCTCCGCATCGGATATGCCGTTGATGGGGGAAAGCCGGTAGCCTAGCTCTGCAAGACGCAGCTGCGCGCGCTGCACCTCATCCGAACCGGCGGCGGGCGGCGCGGGCGTTGCCGGCGGTTGAGCGGCTGCATCATCCGCAGACGCTGAAAAAACGGGCGGAGCGCACACAAGCAGAAGACAGATCAATTTCAGAAAAAAGCCTCTTTTTTTCATATTCATAGAGTTGGTTCACGCCCATCGAGGGCTGGCAGGTTCACAAATTCCGGACTATTTCTCACACCGCAGGTCCGCCACCATTCCGGCGGGATCAGCGGCTTGGAACACCGCGCTGCCGGCAACAAGAATGGTCGCTCCCGCGCCGACGCAGAGCCGGGCCGTCTGCGGATTGATACCGCCGTCCACCTCGATTTCAGTCGAAAGACCGCGGCGGTGGATCATTTCGCTCAGTTCTGCAATCTTATCCACGGTTTCCGGGATGAACGACTGGCCGCCAAAGCCGGGATTAACGGACATCAGCAACACCAAATCACAGCAGGGCAACGCCTCATAAGCCATCATCGCGGGGGTGCCGGGGTTGAGCACAACGCCTGCCAGCATTCCGTGTTCCCGCACAAGCTGCAAGGTGCGGTTGATGTGCCGCTCCGCTTCCACATGGAAGGTAATGCAGTCCGCGCCCGCTTTTTTGAACGGCAGAATCCACTCGGCCGGATGGTCGACCATCAGATGTACGTCGATCGGCAGTCCGGTGTGCGGACGCAATGCGGCGCACACGGGCGGGCCGAAGGAGAGATTTGGCACAAAATGGCCGTCCATGACGTCAAAATGAATCCAGTCCGCGCCCCAGCCGGCCAACTGTTCAACCGCTTTACCCATCGTTGCAAAATCGGCGGAAAGGATAGAAGGTGCAATCTTAATCATATTGGGTACGTCTCCTTTGTTCGATCTCCCTGTAAATTTCGGTATAGCGCGCATAGCGTCCTGTGGAAAGCCGTCCTGTGGAAAGTCGCGCCTTAACGGCGCAGTCGGGTTCGCTGACATGCGAGCAGCCTGCAAATCGGCATTGCCCCGGCGCATCGCCAAATTCCGGATAACAGGCGTTCAACTGCTCCTGCGTAACGGCCGCCGTTTCAAACAGGGAAAAACCCGGCGTATCCAGCACGGCGCCGCCGCAAAACGGCCAGAGCTCCGCATGCCGTGTAGTGTGCCGTCCACGGTCCGTTTTTTTGGCAAGACCGCCTGTTTCGAGCATGAGTTCAGGCATCAGCGCGTTGAGCAGGGACGATTTTCCGACGGCCGACTGCCCGGCAAAACAACTGACCCTTTGGCACAACCGCTCGCGCAACAGTTCCAGGCCCTCTCCAGATCTTGCGGAGACGCGGCATGCCGGAAAAACGCGTTCGTAACCGTCATCAAAGGCGTCCGCGATGGACCGAGCGCATTCGTCAAGCTTGTTGAGGACAAGCACGGGGGCGATATCATGCAGCTTCGCCTGCAGAATCAGCTTGTCCACAAGCAGCCAGTCCGGCTTGGGCGCGGAAGCGGAAATGACGATGACCAGCTGGTCGATGTTGCTTACCGGAGGGCGCTGAAGCGCGTTTTTTCGAGGGAGAATCCGCTGCAACGCCCAATTCCCGTCATTTTGCGGCAAAACCTCCACCGCATCGCCGATCATGGGCACGATTCCATCCTTACGGAAACGGCCGCGCGCCTTGCAGGTAACGGAAGCGCCGCTCTCGAGCGCTACGGTATAAAACCCGCCGACGCCCTTGATAATGCGTCCGCGTTCCATCAGCCGTCCCTCCGTATGAAGCTGAAGCTCTGGCGGCGGAGTTCCGTGCCGTTGACGAATAAAATCAATTCTTGCGGCCCCTCGGTTTCCGAATACGCGGTGAATGTAAACGGCACGCGCTCGCCCTTTTCGAGCGTGGCCTCGCTTAGAATGCGATAGTACGCAAACCCGTTGGCGGACTCCCGTACGACGGCCATGACCGGCGTGCCATTTTCGGAAATATCGAGATTGAACGCCACGTCGCAGCGATAGGTCAGCGTCTGCGGGCCGCTGACGGTGATGGTAACGGGCGTGTCTGTAAGCGCATCCGTTCCCGGCTCCGGCTGCTGGGCGAGCACAATGCCGTTCTCCTGGTCGGACTGCGGGTCGTAGCGCACAAACACCTGTGAAAACTCGGCCTGTCCCAGTGTTGCGAACACAAGGTTGATGATTTCGTCCGTCACATCCGGCATGGCAAAGGTTGTGTTGGAGGTTGCGCTGATCCAGACATCGACGACCGTTCCGGGCGTGATTTCGCTGCCCGCGACAATGGACTGCGAGCAAACGTAACCAATGGACACATCGGATACGCGATATTGTACTGCGCCCTGCACAAGCCCGGCGTCGGTTAGCGCTTTTGCCGCCTCATCCGGGGTAAGGCCGAGCAGGTTCGGCATGGTCGGCGCATCGGGGCCCAGGCTGACCGTAACCGAGATGGTCGTGCCGCGCTTGGCCTTTGTGCCGGATTCGGGCGACTGTAAAATGATGTTGTTGTATGGCACGGCGTCGCTTACCTCATGCCCGCGCACCTCGAAAAGGAAGCCGTAGTTTTCCGCCCGTTCCCTGGCGTCCTCGAGCGACCGCATCGTCAGAACGGGCACGATTTCCATTGAAGAGCTCTCATGGGTAATGGCGTCGCGCATGACCAAAAAAATACCGATAAAGATCGCAATCAGCGCGCCCACCGCAACGGCCAGCTTGAGCGCGCCGTGAATCCGCTTCCGCTTTTTCTTCCGCTTTCCGGGATGCGTGTGTTGCTGCGTTGCGGTCTCCGGCGTGTAAACGCGCGCAAAATCTCCTGCGGGGTCCGTGAGCGTGCGCTTTAGCTGGCGGGACATCTCCGCGGCGCCGGCATAGCGCTGATCCAGATTTTTATTGAGCGCGCGCAGCACAACGTCGTTGAGCGAAGGCGGCACCTTTGAGTTTAAACGGATGGGGGGGACGGGCTCTTCGTTAATGTGCATCAGCGCGATGGCGACCGAATTGTCCCCATCAAACGGCACGCGTCCGGTCAGCAGTTCATAGAGCATCACACCGACGGAATACAGGTCGCTGCCTTCGGAAACGGGCCTGCCCTTGGCCTGCTCCGGCGAAAGGTAGTGGACCGAGCCCAGTATGGTATTGCCGGCAAAGGTAATGGTATTTGCGTCCACCTCCCGCGCGATGCCGAAGTCTGTGAGCATGCACCTGCCCATCGGCGTGACGATCACATTCTGCGGTTTTACATCGCGGTGGATAATGCCTGCGCTGTGCGCGGCGGACAGCGCTTCCAAAACCTGCAGGATCATGGAAACGGCCAAACGCGCGGGCATAGGACCGTTTTCGGCGACGATTTGTTTGAGCGTCTGCCCCTCGACGTATTCGAGCACGATATATGGCAGACCGTTGGCGTCACCCACGTCGTATGCGCGCACGATATTATCATGTGAAAGATGCAGGACGGCCTTTGCCTCGCGTTCAAAGCGGCGCAGAAACTCCGCGTCGTTGATATATTCCTCCTTGAGCACCTTGATGGCCACGGTGCGGCGGTTGGCCAGATTGATGGCGCGGTAAACATGCGACATTCCGCCCGTACCGATCAGCTCCTGAATCCGATAACGATGGCCGACGATCTGCCCGGCGGTAATCATGCGCACGCCCCCCCCTCGTTGCGGGCGAGCACGACGGAGATGTTATCCGTACCGCCGTTTTTTAGCGCCAGCGCAACCAGCAGTTCGCACATCTCGCCAAGCGGAATGGCTTGCGATAAAATTGCCTGAATATCCCCGTCCTCCACGCTGCCGTGCAAGCCGTCGGAACAAAGCAGCAGGATATCGCCGCTTTGCCACGTGCGGTCAAAAATATCGATGTCCGTGCGCAGGCCGATGCCCATTGCACGGGTGATCAGATTGCGCTGCGGATGCGTACGCGCCTCCTCGGGCGTGATGCTGCCCTCATTGACAAGCATCTGCACATAGGAATGGTCGACCGTTACGCAGGCGAGCGCGCCTCCGTCAAAATGATACAATCGGCTGTCGCCAACATTGGCGGCAATATAATGCGTATCGGAGAGAACGGCGCAAACGAGCGTCGCGCCCATACCGCGCAGTTCCGGTACGTCCTGCGCGGCGCGGTATACGTCAAGGTTAACGCGCTGAATGGCGCGCTTGAGCTGTGAAACGGTATCGTCGCCCCGGACGGAGGCAAATTCTTCCGCCATCTCGTCGATGATGAGCTTGCTTGCAACCGCGCCCGCGGCATGACCGCCCATGCCGTCGGAAACAGCAACCAGCGGATATGTGCAATCCGATGCGGGCACATATAGATAGTCCTCGTTATGAGCGCGTCGCCCGATGTCGGTTTTACATGCGTATTTCATCAATCACCCTTCTTCGCAGTTGCCCGCAGGCGCCCTCAATATCGGTTCCCATCTCGCGGCGCACGGTCGCGGAGATGTGCCGTTCATTCAGCCATCCGGCAAATTCATTGGCCATGGCGCGGGAGACGCCCTTTAATCCACGCTCCGGCACCGGATTGAGCGGAATGAGGTTGACATGACACAGCATGCCCCTCAGCCGCTTTGCCAGCGCTGCTGCGTCGGCACGATCCGCGTTTACGCCCTCGATGAGCGCGTATTCAAACACCACGCGTCTTCCCGTGACCTGCGCATACTGAGCGGCCGCATGGAGCACCTCTTCAATGGGATACACGCGGTTGATGGGCATGATGGCGCTGCGCGTCTCATTGTTATGCGCGTGCAGCGAGATCGAAAGCGTCACGTGCGGCGCGTCGTGCGAAAAGGTTTCCATGCGCGGCACAATGCCGCAGGTGGACACGGAAATATTGCGCGGGCTGATGCGCATGCCGTCCGGCGCGGTGACCATCTGCAAAAATGAAACCACATTGCCGTAGTTATCAAGCGGCTCGCCGCTGCCCATGAGAACGACGTTGGTGACGGTCCGTACCCTGCCGTCTTCCGGCCGCTCGTCGCGTTCGATGGCGGAAATCTGCCCAAGCATCTCGCCGGGCCGCAGATTGCGCACGCAGCCTTCGAGCGTGGAGGCGCAGAACCGGCAGCCCATGTTGCAGCCAACCTGCGTGCTGATGCATGCGGTGTTTCCATAATGATACCGCATCAGCACGCCCTCGACAAGGTTTTCGTCCTCCAATCGGAAGAGATATTTTTGTGTTTTGTCGCGGGGTGAAACCCGTTTCTGCGCAATTTCTGCCGCACCAAAGGGAATGGCGTCCAACCGGTCGCGCAGCGGCTGCGGCAGGCTGGTCATCCGCTGCGGGCGCACGCCGCGCATAAGCCATGCATAGACCTGCCCGGCGCGAAACGGAGGCTCGCCCCAGTCGGCCAGCAGTGCGGAGAGTTCCTGTTTGGTCAAATCGGTTAAATGCATCGTTTCATCCTCGCCAAAAAAAAGCCCTCCGTACCGTGGATATGCGGAAACAGCTGAAGCATGCCGCCGTTTTCCAAAGGGACCGGCATGGGTTCGAGCATAAAATCGGGATGCCCGGCCAAAAACGCATACACAGTATCTTCGTTCTCGCGGCGGCTGATGGTGCAGGTTGCGTACAGGAGCACGCCGCCGGACGAAACGTAGTTTGCGCAGACGTCCAACAGCGTTTGCTGGACCGCCGCAAGCGTTTTGACGTCATCATCCGTCTTTGCATAGCGAATATCGGGTTTTTCGTGCAGCAGGCCCAGTCCGGAGCAGGGCGCGTCCAACAGGACCGCGTCGTATAAACGGTCAAAGGCCTGCACCCGTACTGCGGCGTCGTGACAAATCGTTTCGGCCCGCACGTGCAGTCTCGACAGCGTACGGTCCAGCAAATCCTTGCGGTGCGGATGCAGCTCCATGCAGGTCAGACGGACGTCGTTGCGGCAAAGCGAGGCGATATACGCGCTTTTCCCGCCCGGTGCAGCGCATGCGTCTAGCACGCGTTTGCCCGTGCAGTCGCCCAGCGCGCGGCAGGCGAGCATGGCGCTTTGCCCCTGCACGGCCATGCGGCCGTCTAAAAATTCCGGCAGCGCTGCAACATCGATTCCTTTCTCAAGAAGCAGGCAGTTTTCATCGAATCTGCCGGGCGTTGCGGCAACCGGAAGCGAGGGCGCCAGTTCGCGCGTGGTGCAGGGGTATTGCGCGCGCACGCTCATGCCGGTTGGCGGCGCGCCGAGCAGCCGCTCGACAAACGCCGCGCCATACTGCGCGGTCCATTCGGTTATTAGCCAGAGCGGATAACTGTACCGGATGGAAAGCCGCTTGCGGGGCTCCTCCGGCAGCGGCGGCAAAGCGCCGTCATGCACAGCGCGGTCGACGTTGCGCAATACCGCGTTGACAAAGCCGCTCAAAGCCGCTTTGCCCACGGAGCGTGTAAGCGACACATATTCGGAAACAGTTGCGTGCGCAGGGGCACGAAAATAGAATAACTCGCTCACGCCAAGCCGAAGAATTCCGCGGACCATCGGTTTTTGCGCACCCTTGACGAAATGCGCCAACAGCCAGTCGATATAAATAAGATGGTCGAGCGCCGTGTACACAAGCGCCGCAACACGCTTTTTTTCACGCGCATCGACCGCTTCGGGCAGCGCCTTTAGCCGCAGATTGGCATATGCGCCGCGTTCGGTCACATCCAGCAGAATTTCGAGCGCAAGCCTGCGGGCGTTCATGACAGCAATCTGCCGTCGACCGCGTGCCCACGCAAAAAAGCGGCCGCATCCTGACGTTTGCCGCCGGGAGCCTGCAGCTCCAGAATTTCAAGCGGCTCGTCGGCACAGTGTACCATCAGCTTGTCCTGCCTGACAACGGTGCAGGCGCCGGGCGCGCGCTTTGGCAGATCGAGCCGGTTCGACAGGCGCGTTTTCCAGATTTTGAGCGGCTCGCCGTCGAGCAGCGCGTATGCGCCGGGCCACGGGTTCGTACCGCGCACGCGGTTGTGCACCTGCTGCGCCGCGTCGGTAAAGACAAGCCTGCCGTGCTCCTTTTTCAGCATCACGCACTTGGTTGCCTTGGCATTGTCCTGTGGACTACGCTCAAGCGTGCCGTCCTCAAGCGCGCCTATGGTGCGCGCAAGCGTCTGGGCGCCAAGTTCCGCAAGGCGTGCATACAGCTCGCCCGCCGTTTCATCGGGCAGGATGGCAACCGCGTCCGTCAGCAGAATATCGCCGGTGTCCATACCGACATCGGTAAACATGGTTGTGATTCCGGTAATGGTTTCTCCATTAATGACGGCCCATTGTATGGGCGCCGCGCCGCGGTACTTTGGCAGCAGAGAACCGTGGACGTTGATGCAGCCGTATTTGGGCACGGCCAGCGTTTCTGCGGAAAGAAGCTGCCCAAACGCCGCGGTCACCATCAAATCCGGCGCGAATGCCGTCAGCGCCGCTACGCCCTCCGGATTGCGGATGCGCTCAAATTGCGAGACAGGGATGCCGTGCATCCGCGCAAACGCCTTGGTGACGGGCGGCGTCAGCGCCCCGCGGCGGCCAAACGGCCGGTCGGGCTGCGTAAACACATGGAGGATATGGCCGCTTTCATAAAGCAGTTTCAGCGACGGAATGGCAAAGTCCGGGGTGCCCAGAAACGCAATCTTCATGTAAATACTTCATCCTCCTCGTTAAAGCCTTCCGGCGGGTCCGTGGCAAGCTGCAGATAGACCAGACCGTCCAGATGATCGAGCTCATGCTGCACCGCGCGTGCAGCAAGCATATCCGCATCGTACTCATGCGGTTGCCCGTGCCGGTCAAAGGCGCGCACACGCACATGCGAAGCGCGCTCGACATAACCCGATTTTCCGGGGAAGGACAGGCAGCCCTCCATATCGCCATAGCTTCCGCTTTTTTCTATGATTTCCGGGTTGACCAACTCCATACGCTGTTCACCGGTATCGATTACGGCAATGCGCCGCAAAATTCCAACCTGAGACGCGGCAAGCCCGCAACCATCCGCATCGTACATGGTGTCAAACAGGTCGTCGATCAATTCACTCAGCCGCCCGTCGAATTTTTCCACGGGCCTGCACGTTTTATAAAGGCAGGGGTCGTGCTCCACGCGTATGGTCCTCAAAGCCATAGAAAAGCCTCCTTATACTCCAGCATCTATTGTACTAAAAGCCGTGCGATCTGTAAAGTCAATCAATGGTTGAACGAAAAAATAAACCGCTTTTCCCGGTTGAGTTCCATTCAACCACCGGTTTAGGAAAAAGCAGGAACTAGCCGAACAGGTTATGTTCAAACGTCTGTGGTTGTGCGATAATAAACCTGCAAAGAAAAGAGAGGGAGAATGAATATGGAATTGCAAACAATGGGAAAGCGTATTACGGCGCTGCGCAAGGAAAAGGGGATGACGCAGGAGCAGCTGGCCGAACGGCTAGGCGTCAGCGCACAGGCGGTCAGCAAATGGGAAAATGATATTTCATGCCCGGATATCTCCATCTTAACGGAGCTTGCAACCGTGCTTGGCGTCAGCACAGACGAACTGCTCGGCGCAAAGCCGATTGAGCCGCGCGTGGTGGTGGTTGATTCTAATAAGGAAAAGAACGGGAAATCCAACGGGAAATTCTCCGTAACCTATGACGGCGGCAAACGGGAGGGAATCTGGTTTGCCGTGGCGATGATTCTTGTCGGACTGGCGTTTTTGCTCAGCAAGACGAATGTTTTGCCGGGCGGCGCCGGGGTCACGTTTTGGAACATCGTCTGGCCCGCAGTGCTGATCGGCGTGGGCGTATCCTGGTTTGTGCATGACCTTTCACCGCTTGGCTTCGGGGTGGCGGCGCTGGGGCTGTACTATCTGCTGTTCCACCTTGGCGCGATCTCATATATACTCTCATGGGGCGTTATCTGGCCCGTGCTCATTGTTCTGCTCGGCCTGACCATCCTGATCGACAGGCTTTTCCCCAATCGCAAGCGCCGCGGCTGGTTTGGATGCCGTGTGTGTCACGAAGGGAAGTCCGAGTTCAGCGTTTCGGAGGGATATGTGGACTATGATTGCGCATTTTCAGAGGAAAACCGCCGAATTGACTTTGATCCTTTTGCCGGCGCGGACGTTGACGTTTCGTTTGGAAAAAGCGTGCTCGATATGACAGGCGTTCATAGCGTGCGGCCCAATGCGCGCATCGACGCGGACGTGTCTTTTGGCGTGTTGGAACTGTTTGTTCCGCGTTCCATCCGCATCCAGATCAGCGCGGATAAGGCGTTCGGCGCAATCCAGCAGCATGGCTCGCCCAGCGACGACGCGCAGCTGACCATGCTGCTGTTCGGCAGCGTATCCTTTGGCAGCATCGAGATCCGCTACCTGTAGCCGAAGGCCAAGTTCAATTGAGGCTGACAACACGGGGCCGTCCGCACGATGCGGGCGACCCTTCAAACAAGCCGACGGCGGAACCTGTTTTGCAGACAGCCTGTCCTGAAAACAAACGCGGCAACCGGCGCAGGAACATACGCGGTCCTTTGTGGATACCCACGAAAAAGCGTCGGGGATTAATTGAAAAAAGGGCTCTACACTAAAGATTGGGGTTATGGAAAAAAAGAGAAGCATGGTGCTTCAA
>CAYUTA010000041.1:0-22670 GCA_964447605.1 uncultured Oscillospiraceae bacterium
CATGAGCTGTTTTTGCCCTGTTTACCTGGTGTTTGTGTGTTTTGCTCATGGCTATAAGTACAGCCAAAGGAGTGTAGAAAGCGGAAATGAGTAAATACTTTTACAATGGCGCAAACGATTTTCGGCTCATGTCTCAGGCCGGCGTGCAGTGCCATCTGTTCAAGGGAGAACAGAACAATTCCATTTGGGACAGCAAGCCTGCCCGGGACGGAACGCTTTACCTTTCGTTGTCCAGCGAGCTTGCCTACAGCGGGTATGCAAGGCTCTACAGCTTCGACTACCGGACGAATACTTCCAAGAAGCTTATGGATGTGGAAAAAGTCATTCTTCCCCAGGATCGTGCGATTCGCGCAAGCAAATTCCACACCTCGATTTCCTTTATGAACGACGGCAATCTGGTTATGACTACGCACTCTACCGATAAAGCGCCGCAGCATCCCACCTGGCTGCCGGAATCTTACTTTGGTCACCTTTGGGAAGGGTTTGCCGGTTCCAATATCGTGACCTACCAGCCGAAGACGGGGAAAGCGGAGAATCTTGGCATCCCGGCGCCTCACGAGTCTCTGTATGGCTCTATCTATGATCCCAAGCACAATGCGCTGTACTCCCTGGGGTATATGAAGGGGCATCTGTATCGCTACAGTTTCGATACGTGCAGCGCAAAGGATCTGGGCAAGGTATCGGAAGCCGGAAGCTTTCGTATGGTGCTGGGGCCGGACGGCAATATTTATTCGTCTTCAAAATCCGGCTATCTGTTTAAGATCGATACGGACACGCAAAAGGTGGTGGATCTGAATTATCGCGTTCCCATGTTTTTCTATGGCGACGACTACACCTTTGAGGCAAGCTTTGGGAATATCGCAGACGGCAGAATCGCGCCGGACGGAAGGCTCTTTTTCTCGGTTATGTATGGGCCGGACTTTATCGCGCTGGATACAAAAACCGGGAAGATTGAAAACCTGGGCGCATACCTCCCCACGGATCGGTACGCGGTTACGGAAAACCGCAACGGGGTGTTTGGCTTCGATTTCGATTCCAAGGGCGTCATGTGGTACTACGTCTCGTCGGTAAGCGACGGAAGCGTACCGGAGCAGCCCGCTCAGCCGGCCTCCCTGTTCCGCTGGGATGTTCTGAACGGCAAGCGTCCGGAATGGGCCGGCATTCTGGGATGCAAAGAGCGCGTTTGCTATGTGGGCAGCGAGCTTTATATCCATGACGATCACATGATGATTGTTGATACCAACCACGGATTGGATCCTGCGGCGGTTATTTCCGTGGATTTGAAGCAGTTTGAGCCTACCATGGACAACATGACGCTTGTCGACCCCGCCGAGCTGGACGATACGATGTTTCATCCAGGTGACGCCGCGCAATTTGGGTATTCCAGAACCTTCGACGCGCAGGCGGCTGTTGCGGATGCAAACCCTCATACCTTTGACGGGAAACTGTTTGGAGCGTGCAGGCTGTGGCGCGCTTTGGCGCCCGATCATATTGAGTCCTCCGCCGTGCAGAAGCTTGTGTGGGACGAGCACAACCAACTGTACGGAATTTGCGGCGGCGAAACCTCGTATCTGTTCCGCCTTGCAGCCAACGGGGATCTCAATCAAATCACTCCGCTGGACGAAGCCGACGCCAAAACGCGCCATTGGTTGGAAACGGAAACCAAGCGTTTGCCCTACCGCGGGAAGGGGTCGTTACCGGCGTATCCCGGCCGCCAGTATAAGGCAAAACCCGTCGCATGCGCAGAGTTGACAGGGAACCGCCAGCTGGTGGGCACCGAGGACGGACTCGTTGCGGTTTGCAAAGGCGCTCAGGTATACGCTCTGGGAATGGCCGGCTATAACGGGCCTGTCCGCGCCATGGCCTCCACGCCGGATAAAAAGACCGTGTATGGCGTAGCCGGAGATATTGAGGATTTCGGCATGGTATTTCGTTACGATGATGAGAACGGGTTGCAGCTCAAGGGCGACATCAAGCACGGCTCATCGAGAAGCAAGTATGGAGTGATTGCCTGTAATGTGCTTTCCTGCTGCGCAATCAGCAAGGATGGGAAGTATCTTGCAATTGGTTCTTCGGACCGGATTGGCACAGTCGTAATCTATGAACTGGACTGATAAGGGGGATTTATGGAATCTAATGGCAGAAGCTTTGGTAAAACATTGTTTCGGAAAGTGTTCTTTGACTTCAGGGAAATAGGCGTGTTGTTGCCACTGATTGCATTCGCCGCGTTCTTTACCATTCGGAACCCCAATTTCCTTAGCGGCAGCAATATCGTCAATATTCTGCGGAATACCTCTTATACGCTGATTTCCGCAGTCGGCATGACTTTCCTTCTCATCACAGGGTTCTTTGATCTGTCGGTAGGCGCGATGGTGGCTTTTTCCGGCGTGATGACTGGGCTATTGATGCAGGCTGGCGTGCCGATCTGGCTCTCGATTACCATTGGGCTGGTGGCAAGCATCCTGGTTGGCTGCCTGAATGCCTTCTTCGTGATTAAGCTCAACATTCCGGCCTTCATTGCCACCATCGGTTCACAGTACATTCTCAAGGGAATCGTTCTTGTTGTACAAGCGGGCGCGCCTGTATATCCGCTTCCGGATCGGTTCAATGCCATTGGCGCCTGTGAGCTTTGGGGGATTCCGCTGGTGGCAATCATCGCTTTCGTCCTGGCTGTCGTCGGGCATGTGATCCTGAAATATACTGTGTTTGGCCGAAAGATGTTCGCCGTGGGCGGCAATAAGGAAACAGCGCGTCTTTCCGGCGTCCGCTGCGACCGCATTATGTGCGCCACCTGGATTATCGTCGCCGTTCTCTCGGGACTAACCGGGATTTTAACGGCCGCACGGTTGGCTTCCGCACAACCCACTGCGGGAGCAAGCTTTGAACTGACCGTCATTGCGGGCTGCGTTATCGGCGGAACAAGCTTGTTCGGCGGAGCCGGCACCATTCTTGGCACGGCTCTCGGCGCGATCTTTATGAACATGATGACAAACGGCATGACTATTATCCAGCTTAGCCCCTACTGGCAGCAATTAGCGCTGGGGATCATCATCATCGTGTCCGTGGCGTTCGACCAGCTGAGAGTTTCAAGGAAGGTGTGATCGTATGGGATCGATTTTGGAAATGCGGGACATCTGCAAGACGTTTGGCGCAATCAAAGCGCTGGACGGCGTCAGCATAGCCCTTAACCATAATGAGATCCTCGGCTTGGTTGGTGAGAACGGCGCGGGAAAATCCACCCTGATGAAAATTCTGAGCGGCAGCTATCCGCATTCAAGCTATACGGGAGAGATCTTCGTTGACGGAAAGAAGGTTTTGTTTAATCTTCCGTTTGATTCAACCGCTGCCGACATCGAGATGATCTATCAGGAAATCAGTATGCACAACGAGCTTTCCATTGCGGAGAACATCTATTTAGGAAACATTCCGCAAAAGCACGGTTTTATTAAGCGAAAGGAAATGCTGAACAACAGCCGGAAATATCTGGAGATGGTGGGATTGGATCTTGATCCTTCCATGCTGGTGCGGCATCTTTCCACCAGTCAGAAACAGATGGTTGCAATCTCCCGTGCTCTTTCCCGCAACCCGCGCATTTTAATTCTTGACGAGCCGACCTCAGCGCTTACGGAGTCCGAATGCGAGCTGCTGCATAAAAACCTGCGGTTGTTTAAAAGCCAGGGGATTTCCTGCATCTATATTTCGCACAAGCTTAAAGAGGTGTTTGAGCTGTGTGATCGAATCACGACGATGCGGGACGGAAAGATCATCAATACCTCTGACGTGACCAACGAGGAGGAGCAGGCGCCTGTCATCATTGAGGAGATGATTGGCCGCAAGCTGGATGTGATGTATCCCAAGCAGACGGTGCCCATTAGCGAAGAAGTTCTTCGCGTGGAGCATCTCACCATCCCCAGCGAGGTGTCCAAAGGGGTTGATCGGGTGCAGGACGTCAGCTTTTATGTGCGGGCGGGCGAAATCGTTGCGTTAGCGGGACTGGTAGGCGCAGGGCGCAGCGAAACCGTAAACGCAGTATTCGGCGCAAGCAGCAGAAGCTCCGGCGATATTTATGTGGGTGGAAAAAAACAGACGATCCGTTCTCCCATAGACGCCATCCGCGCAGGAATCGGCCTGGTGACGGAGGATCGCCGCGCAACCGGCTTGGTGGCGCAGTTCAGTATCCGGGAAAACATTTCCCTTCCCAGCCTCGATGATTTGGGGAACGGCATATGGATGAACCGGGCGCGGGAAAACGAAATGGCCAAGCAGTCCATGGAGGCCACCAGCATTAAAGCCGAGAGTGCTGAGTCAAGCGTCATGAAACTATCCGGCGGGAATCAGCAAAAAGTCGTGCTGGGCAAGTGGCTTGTCAAGGATCTTAAGGTTCTCATTTTGGATGAACCGACACGGGGCGTTGACGTTGGCGCCAAATCTCAGATCTATGAAATCATGGAAAACCTTGCTAAGCGAGGAATGGCGATTCTGATGATTTCATCCGAGCTGCCGGAATTGATCGCCATGTGTGATCGCATGTACGTCATGTCCGATGGGCGCATGCGCGCAGAGCTGACGGGAGAAGCGATTACGGAAGCGAACATGATGAAGGCCGCGACAATATGATGAAAGCCGCAATGGGCTTTTAAATAAAAAGACGGAGGAAACAGCAATGAAAAAACTCGTATCAATTCTGTTGGTAGTCATGATGATTCTGGCTCTGGGTGCCTGCGCGCCGGCGGAGACGGAAGAAGCCGTGGCTGAGGAACAACCCGCGGCAGAGGAAACGGCGGAAGAAACCGCGACCGAGCCGGAGGAAGAAACGGCATCCGACATTCGCATTGCGTGGGTAAACCCCATGATTGGTCACCCGCTCTATACCATGCAGGATGACGGTGCGAAGCTTGCCGCAGAGGATTACGGCGTAACGGTTGACATTCTCGGCACCGCATCCGCCGCGCCTGAGGAATATGTTGCGCAGATCGAAATTGCAATCAGCGAAAAATACGACGGAATTATTCTTTGCCCGTTCAGCCCCGCGGCAATGGTTCCTGCCATTCAAAAGGCAAATGAAGCCGGGATTCCCGTTGTCAACACGATTTGCGATACGGATGACAACCCCGAACTGCGGATGTGCCTGCTTGGTCTGGATCTGATTGACTTTGGTGGAATTGAAGCGGACGCCGTGGCGAAAGCTACCGGGGAAACCGGAGAGGTTTGCTTCACCCAGACCCGGTTCGATAATCCCATCCAGAATGAAATTCAGGAAGGCTTTAAACAGAAGCTGGAGGAGTATCCGAATCTGAAGCTGGTGATTGTGGATGAGCTCACAAACGATTCCATGACGGCAACCGAAAAAATCCAGAACATTCTGACTGGGTATCCGAACGTCACCGCAATTATGGTCAACGACGCCACCGGCGCCAGCATCGCGGCCAAGGTGGCCAAGGAGATGAACCGTGAAATCGACGTCGTATCCATCGACGATGTGCCGGAGACGCTGGATATGATTGAGAAGGGTGAAATCTGGGGAACCATTGCTCAGAACTATATTGGCATGGGGTATGAATCGGTTCGTGTCATTGTGGAGTATCTGCAGGGAGAGGAAGTTCCTGATTTTATCAGCGTTCCGCTGACACTCGTTACCAAGGACAATCTTACGACCTATAAGGATGAGCTGCTGGCCATGACCCACGTCAAGGGCACCGAATGGTAAGTAAAGGCCACCGGAAGGACGTCGTTTGACGGCTTCCACTGGATTGTACGGGGGACATACCGAGCCGGGTGGGTCAATCCCAAATTCTGTGTAAACTCCAAACAGTGGAGTAGATGAGGCAAAGTATTGATTGGCGGCAGCGGAGTTATCTGGTGCCGCCTTGTTTACAACATAACGCGGTCGGTGACGGATGTCAAGGGCGGCGCAGCCGCTTGTTTACCCTTGACGTCCGGCGCCGACGGCGTTATTCGGGCATCCGATCGGCGAAAAATACCGCCATCTGAGCGTGGATCACACTCCAATCCTGACGCCTACCCGTCCATTTCCTCGTAATGTCCATCATTGCCAGATACAGCATTTTGAACAGGCTGTCGTCCGTCGGGAACACGGATTTTGACTTGGTGACCTTGCGCAGCTGACGGTTGAATCCTTCAATGGCATTCGTTGTATAGATCAGCCGCCGAACCTCCTGCGGATACTTGAAGTAAGTGCTAAGATTTGGCCAATTATCCCGCCAGGACTGGGATATCTTCGGATATTTCTTGTCCCAACGGGCGGAAAATGCTTCAAGAGCGTCCATGGCGGTTGACTCATCTATCGCTGCGTAAACAGCCTTCAGGTCAGCCATGAGCGCCTTTAAGTCCTTGTAGGAGACATATTTACTGGAATTGCGCAGTTGGTGGATAATACAGTTCTGGATCTCAGTTCGTGGATACACCGCTTCGATCGCGTTCGAGAAGCCGGTTAGGTTATCTGTGCAGGCAATGAAAATATCCTCGACGCCTCTGTTTTTAAGGCTGTTGAGCACGGTCGCCCAGAATTTGGCGCTCTCGTTTTCGCCGACCCACATGCCCAGAACATCTTTTCTGCCGTCCAAATCTACGCCAATGGCGATGTAGACAGCCTTTTTCACGATCTGGCCCTCACTGCGCACATGGTAGTGAATAGCGTCAAGAAATACGACTGCGTAAACCGCTTCCAGCGGCCGCTGCTGCCACTCTTTTGCTACGGGCAGTATTCTTATCCGTAATACGGCTGATCGTTGTATCTGAGACGTCTACACCGTAGATGTCTCGAATGTGCGCCTCGATATCCCCTGTGGTCATGCCCTTGGCATACATCGAGAGTATCTTTTCTTCGATATCCTGGCTAACGCTGGTTTGGTTCTTCTTCAGCACACGCGGTTCAAATTCGCCTTTTCTGTCGCGGGGTATGGAAACGTCAACGTCGCCAAAACTCGTGCGCAGCGTCTTGCTGCCGTGCCCGTTTCGGCTGTTGTCTGTATCCTTGTTTTTGTAGTCGTACTTGCTGTATCCCAGTTCGTCGTCGAGCTCCGCTTCCAGGCCGTTCTCCATGAATTCTGCAATCGTTTCTTTGAACAGATCCTGAATGTCGTCCATGCTGTTGATGTTGCTTGCCTGCAGCAGCTCCCGTATCTTTGCTCTGCGTTCGTTCTCTTCGGGGGTTCGATTCCTTCTTGCCATTGTTTTTTCCTCCATCATGGTGCTCCCATTCTACACCATGATGAACGTTTACACATAATTTGGGATGGTCTCACTTGACACGATCCCTCCGGAAACACGGTATTGACCGCCTCCAGCAGCCCCAGGCATTTATCGCCAACCATGAGCCGAACACCCTTCAGCCCTCGGTCCTTCAGGTGTCGCAGAAAGGCATTCCAGCTTTCAGCGTCCTCCTTGCCACCCTCGCAAGCACCGATAATCTCACGCAACCATCTTCGTTGACCCCTAATGCAACTAAAATCGAGACGTTCTCAATGATGCCGCCCCAGTTCCGCTTGCGTTATATTCCGTCCAAGTAGACATAAGGATAATCGGTCACCAGCGGACGATTTCTCAATTCCTCCACACGGACATAGACCTTCTTGTTTAGCTCGCTGATTGTGCCGGGAGAGACCTTCGCGCCCCAGAGCGCTTCGGTAATATCTTCTACTCGCCGCACGGAAACTCCGGCCAAATACATCTCGATGAGCGCCTCCTCGACGGAAGATTCCCGCCTCTGATATCGCTCAATGATCGCAGTTTCAAACGCGACGCCCTTCAGCTTGGGCATTTTCAGCTTTACGTTCCCGGACGTCGTTTGCAGATCGCGCTCGTAATGCCCTGCGCGGTATCCCTGCCGATCCTGCGTCCGCTCATATTTCTCGGCGTTTGTAAGTGCCTTCGCTTCTTCATCCAACAGGCCGTTTATGGTTTCTTCTACGCTCGTGCGCACCAGATCCTTTAATTCCTGCTTTATCATTCCCTCGTTTAACTGTATAATCTTATCGGTGGACATTGCGTGTTGCCTCCTTAGTAAAGCGTTTGTGTGGTAACTTATACTTTACCAAACGGCGACACCTTTGTCCTCCTTTTTCTCGGTGCCTATTCCTTTTTGCGCAACTTATTGTACCTTATCTGGTGAACTGTGCGGTCGTCGACTTCGATCCGTCAGGCTTTCAGGCGTCCCGTCCCAGCGTTTCAGCCATTTATGTACCGTCTTGCAGCTAATCCGATACCTTCGCGCTGCGCCCGCCACGCTATGTTTCTTTGCATACTCGACGTACAGTTGACGATACTTCGCGTCCGTGTTACTCTTTCTGTGCAAAGCTTTTCACTCCTTTGGTCATTGGTTTCTCAGCAATTCCAATATACCATTTTTGTGTAAGCTTTGCTTTTCTTTGTGTTACCTATGTATTGTATCGCAACACGGAAAAAAGCGGCTGCAAGAACAACCGGGAGCAGCGGGGGGGATCTGACGCCGGAGGCGTTGCTGCAAGCCGGGGAAAAGGGTGTTTGACCCTTCTGTTTAACGATCCTGGATCCTTAAAAAATCGCAGTATCTATGGTAGCTTTCCTCGTAGCCTTCTTTTAGCCGCAGATCGGGGAGGTGATCCGTGCACGCTTCCAGATGTTTCTGGGAGAAGGCAGCATCCGAGAGCCCCATGCCGCTGAGCGCCAGCCGCGCCGCGCCGATATTTCCAAACTCAGGGCAGCGAAACGACCGAACCGGAAGGCCGCATATGCTGGCGATGATGTCGCAGAAAATGGAACTTTTGCTTCCGCCGCCGAAGATGGACAGCGCTTCCACTTTTGCACCCAGCCGATTGGCGGCTTCGATGTTCAGCCGCACTTCATAGCCTAAGCCCTCATACAGGGAACGAACCAAATCGGCTTGCTCCGTAGCCAGGGAAATCGACAGGAAGCCGCTTCGACAGCTTTTATTCCTGTGGGGAGTACCCGGCGAGGTTAGATATGGATAAAACTGCACGCCACATGCGCCCGGGCTCGCCTGGGAAGCCAGCGCATTCATGGCATCGTAGCTGATATTGGGAAATATGGTGTTTTTGAGCCATTTGATCGAAGCGCCGGCTGTATCGATACAGCCTTCCATGACCCAACGTTCCGGCTTTACATAGGGAAATACGGGCAGTATGTCCTTCCCCGTTAAGACAGGTTTTTCAAGCAAAAATTCAAACGCGCCGGCGGTTCCCATGGAACAGGTTGCGTTATGGGAGGAAAGATCGGCGCCGTAGGCCGACGCCTTCTGATCCTGCGCGCCAAGGGTAACAACGGTGGAGGTGGTCAAGCCGCACCGCTTCGCTGCCTGGGGCGACAACGTACCTGCTTGATACGCGCTCCATTGAATCGGCGGCAATTGTTCGGTTCGCAAATGAAAGTGCGACAGAATTTCTTTACTCCAATTACCGCTGTGAAGGTCGTACATCATGGTTCCGGCAGCCATGGTATGCTCCGTTACCACGTTTCCCGTCAACCGTGCCACGGTATAATCCATCGGCGTTAAAAAGTACGCGGTATTGGCGTAAACATCCGGCTCGTGCCGTTTAAGCCACAGCAGCTTGGGGAGGGTATAGGCTGCATGAATGGGCTTTCCGGTTATGGAAAAGATTTTCTCCTCGCCGAACGCTTCCCTGATTTGCTCACACTCCTGTTCTGCACGCAGATCCAGCCAGGAGATTGCATTGCGAAGGGGCCGCAGGTTCTGGTCGACGGGAAGCAGGGAAATTCCCTGGGAGGAGAAGCCGATGGCAAGAACGTCCTTTGGATCCACTTGCGCGGCGGATACCGCCGCATGGATCACATCGCACGCCGTTTCATACCAGGCGGCGGGATTTTGCTCGACCTGTTTTTCCCCCGGGAACAGCACGGACACCTCCTGGGAAGAGGAACCGAGAATCGTCCCGTCGTCGGAAAACAGCATCGCCTTAACCGTTGTGGTTCCAAGATCGAGAGATACAATTGAATGGCTCACGTTTTGCTCCTGATTCAGCCGCGCCTTGATTTCGCCTTGATTTCAATGAAGAAACAGGACGCGGCGATTGATGATTTATTCGCAGACGGGACGAGGAAACGCTTCGTCTTTGCTGGAAACGGAGCTTTGCAGGTTCCGCGCCCGTCCGGTTGATTCGCGTATAACAAGTTTGGGCTGCATCGACACATGCTGTACAATGTGCTCATGTGGATTTTCAATCTGATCCAGCATCAATTTGGCCGCAACGGAGCACATCTGAACGACGGGGTTGAGTACGCTGGTAAGGGGAACGGTTAAAAAGGCGTCAGCGGCAATATTATCGATTCCAATGATTGAAATGTCCCGTGGAATCCGAATATCCGCTTCCTGACAGGCGCGCATCGCGCCAATCGCCATTTGATCGTAACTGGCGATGACCGCCGTGGGAAGATTGGGGCCTTCCAGCAGCTTCTTCATGCGCCGATACCCGCCTTCCTCAAATCGTTCTTCGCCAACGATAACAGCAGATTCCATCAAATGCATATGAAGGCGGTCGCAAACTGCGCGCAGCTCTTCAAGACGTTGAAAAGAATGAGCTTCACCGATATACCCAATGGATTGATGACCTAACGACTGCAAATGACTGGCTGCAAGCTGCATAATCTGAGTTTGGCTGATATAGATCGTATCCAGTGGAATTGTCGTATCAATTTCCGAAATAATAGTGACGGGAATACTTGGAAGCTTTGCAAACAATCCGTTTAGGTTTGTTCGATCAATTGCGGAAAAAATGATAAACGCACCGGAAACATCATAGGATTTTACATGGCAAAGCGCTGTGTAAATATTGCTGGGATGATACCCCGTTACAATTGAAATCATGTCATAACCATTGTTTTGCATCTTGGAACGCAACGTATGGATCATCTCGGGATACTCTTGACAAAGCAGTTCAGGAATCAGAATCGCGATGGTGCGACGGGAAAGGATCCTGCGCTCCCTGGTGACATACCCCAGCTCGGATGCGATTTTGATGACGGTATCCCGCGTTTCCTTGCTAATATCGGGGCTTCCGTTCAGCGCACGCGAAACGGTGGAAATATTCAAATTTGCTTTTTTTGCGATGTCGCTCATACGCGCCATTTTGTTTTGCCCCATTTCTTCCTGTTTTGGATTGTTCAGCGGCAGGTGTTTCGTTCAGCGGGGATAAAAAGATTCATTGATCAAAGGCGTATAGCCCTCTTCTAAGAGCGATTGTAGCATGCAGCAACTTTAATGTAAATAGTTTCCGTGTATTTGCATAAATGTTTCGATTCAATCAACACAAATATATGGTAGTATGAGCATGCTAAGTTCCGAAATAATAGGGGGAGAAGAGAGTAGTATGCTGTACGCAAATGCAATTTCCGTTGACATATCTCCTGATAAAGGGCATGACCTTGGGGGATACCCGCATTTTCCCAGGCCGAACACCGGGATCCACGATCCGTTATTCGCGACATGCTTCTATCTCTATGATGAAAAGACACCAATCGCAATCGTCACCCAGGATCTATTGTTCTACTCAAAAGCGAATGTCAAAATTGTGCGCAAAGAAGTGGAGCGCAGGTGCAATATCCCACAGGGAAACATTTGGATTGGGTGTTCGCATACCCACTCAGGGCCGTGGGCTTCCGGAAAGCTGGATGAAGAATCGCTGCTCAGCGGCAATCAGTCCCAGGATGCCGTGTATGTCGCTCAGCTCAACCAGAAATTGATTCAACTGATTTGTGACGCGAAGGCGGGCGCGCATCCTGCGCAAATTGGGTATGGGAAAACAATCTGCGGCAAGGAACATGGAATTGGCGGAAATCGCCGCGATCGGGATGGAATTACCGATCCTTCGGTGAATGTGATTGCCGTTGCGGATCTCAATGGCGCAGTGCAGAGCGTCTACGCAAACTATACGCTGCATCCGACTTTTCTCCACGAGGACAACAATTTCGTATCAGCGGACTACCCCGGATCTATTCGCAGCAAGGTGAAGACAGCTTTCCCGCATGCCGTTTTCGGATTCTCCCAGGGAGCTTCCGGGAATCAGAGTTCGCGATATTTTCGCGTAGGCCAGTCCTTTGACGAGGCTGCCCGCGTGGGGGGGATCCTGGGCGATGCCGTTAACGATGTGGTTCGCCATATGGACTGGAAGAAAGAGTGCAGCATATCCGTATATCAGAAGGAAATCCCGCTGCATCTGCGAGCGCTGCCTGGGCTGGAGGAAGCAGCTTCCAAGAAGGAACAGTATCAAAAGGATTATCAGCGGCTGCTTGACCGGAAGGCCCCCTATCTTGACGTCCAGAATGCAAATTTGCGGATGCTGGGCGCGGAGGACATATTTGGCTATACCAAAATGATTTCCCAAAACAAAACCATCGATCTTGTTGAAAAGGAGAGGAACCCGGAAATATCTGTAATAGCCTTGGATACGGCGCTTCTGCTTGTGGGAATGCCGGGGGAAATCTTTGTGGAATACGCAAATACCATAAAAGAGAAATCAGGATTCCCGCTGGTAATATTCTCGGAATTGACCAATGGCTGCCTTCCGGGTTACGTTTGCACCCCGGAGGCGATTGAGGAAGGCGGCTATGAGGCGGATACCTCTATGCTGGACCCGGCAATGGGCGACGAAATGGTAGAAACGGCGCTAAAGTTGGCGCTTGCGGCCAGAGAAGGCGCGGCGCATTGATTCCAGACGGAGCCTTGCCCCCTATGGGGCGCGCCGTGCTTGCTGCATTGCGGGCTTAATGGGCTGCTAATATTTTTTAAAAGGAATCGAACAGTAAAATTTCAAGAAAAGAGGGACACAAAAGTGGAGTTTAAGAACACGTTTCATCATGATTTCTATCCGTTCCAGAATCAGGCCGAAATTGCTCGCGTGCGAAAGATCACCAAAGAGGAAATTGTCGCAATGAACGGAAAGCATCCAACCAATCCAAACATATGCTTGGACGTGATCCGCAACGACGAATTTGAAACGGTAATGGTGGCGGATATGCTCAAGCGAATCATCGATTCCGATCGTCTTGACAAAAAGGTGATCATGATCATGTGCAATCCGAACCCAACCTATCGAAAAGTAGCCTACATGCTGCACGAATTGAATGTCAATTGCCGCAATGTAAAGTTTTACATGATGGATGAATGGGCGGATGAAGACGGAAACATTGCGCCACTGAGCTACCCGGCTGGATTTGGGAATGCGTTTATTCGGTTTATGGTGTCCAAAATTACGGATATTGGTTTTTGTGAGAAAAACTTTATCTATCATAGCAATCAGACGACGCCGAACTATTCAAAAATGCTGGAGGACGACGGCGAGGCGGACATTGTATATTCCGGCCCAGGTTGGCCCGGACATCTTGCGTTTATCGACCCGGTGGAAGATTGGTTCAAGCCGACCATGGAGGAGTATCTGGCACAACCGGCAAAGGTTGCGCATCTCCATCCGCTGACAATTGCACAAAACTCTTTGCACGGCGGCTTTGGCTGTTCCGGCGACATCAGCAGAGTCCCGCCGATGGGGGCGATGATGGGGCCGCGGGACGCGATGAAGGCGAAAAACGTGTTGGATATGCACGGGATTACAACCGCCGGTTCCCAGGTCACCTGGCAAAGATTGACGTCGCGTCTGTGCATATTTGGGAAACCCGCGCAGCAAACCCCGGCTTCAATCCTGCAGCTGCGTACCGCTCCCACACATATGATTATGAGCGAGAGCTTGGCGGCAACGATCAAGGATGACGAGTTCTTCCAGTACTAGGGGCGTTTCTAAAACTACGCAAGGGCAATTTTACGCCGCCGAGCTTCCTGCTTGCAGTCCGGGTGACCCCGGACTGCAAGCAAAAAACCAAAACCGCCGCGCATGTCGTCGGTTTTGAAGCCGGCAAACGGGAGAATTCCCCGGACTGCCGGCAGAGATTCCCGGGTTACGGGCTTATGGATAATAAACTTTGACGCCGCAGCTTTCCACCTGTCCTGCCAGCAGTGGATCCGCTCCCGGATCCGTCACCCAGCAATCCACCCCATTCAAACCGCAAACCGTAGAAAAACTTTCCCGGCCAAGCTTCGCGCTGTCGGCTACAATCATGGTTTTCTCCGCACGCGCCATCATCAGCCGGTCGATGTTGCTCTCCTGCGCATGATAGGTTGTCAGCCCCACCTTGGGACAAACGCCGTCTACGGACAGAATCGCCCGATCCGCCTTGTAGCGCAATAGCTGCGTGCCCACGTCCTCCCCGTAAGTAAAGGCATATTGGGCGTTGATCTCGCCTCCCAGCAGGATCACGCGGAAGGTGGGCGTGCTGCCCAGCTCCACGGCGATTTGAAGGGCGTTGGTTACAATATTCAGATTGCGATGCTTTTTCAGCGCCACAGCGGTCAGATAGGTGGTGGTGCCGGAATTCACCATCAGTGTTTCGCCATCCTGAACCATGTCGGCGGCAAGGCGCGCTATGGCCTGCTTTTGCGGAAGATTTTCCTGTCTGCGGCGGCTGAAATCCAAATTACAGAAATTGTTCACGCTCTGAACCGCGCCGCCATAGGTGCGTTCCAGGTAGCCGTCCCGCTCCAATGCGGCAAGGTCGTTGCGGATTGTGACGACTGTTGCGCCCAGATTTTCGCTCAATTCGGAAATACGCACCTGTCCATCCCGGCGCAGACGCTCCAGGATCACGCTGCGCCGCGCATCGATTTTCAATCCCTCTCCAGCCATGCCGCCGCCCCCTTCTGTCCGTTCTAATGGTGATTCAATCGCGCTCCTACTGCGCCGCCCGGGTGCACGAGAGCAAACTTCTTGTTGCTGTAGTCCGTTTCCTCAATCAGCGCTGCCTGCAGAGCGTCGAATATCGCGGAAAGCACCGTTGTACTTGTGGTTCCCTGACAGTTATACCGATCCGTTTCCCTGGTCACCGCCATGGGAAGCACAATATCCGCGCCCTTTGCCAGCGGAGAATCCAGGTTCTCCGTTACAGCGATAACAGTGGCGCCCTTCTGGCGGCAGATGTCCAGAATGGGAAGAAGCTCCTGGGTTTTGCCTCCGCGGGAGGCCAGCACCATCACGTCCCCCGCCTGCACAAAGCCGGTTGCGCCATGGACGGCCTCAGCGGGGGAAATGAACCTGGCCGGCCGCTCAATGCAGCACATCAAATGAGCAAAATGCTGGCATACGATCCCGCTGTGTCCGCATCCGCTGGCCGCAATCCGCATTGCGCGGCTTAGTTCGTCCACCGCCGCCGCGAATGCCGTTTCGTCCATTGCGTCCCAGACCTTCGTAAGCGCGTCCGCTTCAATTATAAACGCATCCCTTGCCTGTTTAAAAGCTTTTTCTTTCATTTTTGATTCTCCTCTGATTACAGCTTTGAATTGCAGCTTCAGATCGCAGCCTCAGATTGCAGCTTTCGAATTGTCGCTTTCCGATCCTTGGCGCCGAATACGGAGCTGCCCGCGACCAAAATATCCGCCCCGGCTTTGCGGCAAAGCGGGGCGTTTTCTCCATTGATTCCGCCGTCCACGCTGATTTTGCAGGCTGTGCCCGCTTCCGCGCAAAGCCGCTTTGCTTCCGCGATGCGGCTATACGCCGCGGGTTGAAACGACTGCCCGCCGAAGCCGGGTTCCACGCTCATGATCAGCAGCAGATCCAGCGCAGGCAGCCAGGGGCGCAGGCGCTCAACCGGCGTTTCAGGCTTGATGGAAAGCCCAAATATGGCGTGATGATCCTTGCATATACCGCGCACCAAATCCGGGTCGCCTTCGCTTTCAAGATGCATGGTGACGGCATCCGCGCCTGCTTCAAGAAACTCTTTGGCAAACGCGGCTGGGTGCGTCACCATAAGATGTACGTCAAAAAACATCTTAGAACACCCTCTGAGGGAGGCGACGATACTCGGCCCAAATGAAAGATTGGGCACGAAATGACCGTCCATCACATCGATATGCAGCATTTCAACGCCGGCATGCGTGATTTCATCCAGTTCCTTCTGATAGCAGGCGGCGTTTGCCGCCAACAGGGAAGGGGCAATCACCATAAAACTCATCTCCTCTCACTGTTTTCAGTATACAAAGGATCAACTTAGAAAGCAATAGAAAAGAAATAGATAATTATATTGACAAACTAACAAGATTGCAATAAACTGTTTCCAAGGCGGTGAGAGAACATGCTCAAGAATTTTACATTGAAACCCCCGTTTTTTGAGATCGGGCCCAAGTCCTATCTGGTGGGCGACGAAGTGCTGCAGCTTGCTTTGGCAGCGGACGCCGCTGCCAAAGAGTACGATGTAGACATTATTTTTACCACACCGGTGGTGGACATCAGACGAGTTGCCCAGGCGACGGAGCGCATCTTTGTATTCGCCCCGCATATGGATCCGCTGCGTCCCGGCCGGGGGCTTGCGGACACGCTGCCCGAATCCCTGGTTGCGGCGGGCACCAAGGGCGTTATGCTCAACCATTGTGAAAAGCCGGTTGCCCTTTCCGTGCTGAACGAAACCATTCGCCGGGCGGATGAAGTGGGGCTGGCCACCATTGTCTGCACGGATACCGCGAAGGAATCGGAGGCGGTTGCCTGCCTTGCGCCGAACATCATCGTGGCAGAGCCCAGTGAGCTGATCGGAACGGGAAAAACCAGCAATATGGACTATGTCAAGGCGTCCATAGACGCGGTGAAACGCATCAATCCCAATATCTATGTGCTGCAGGGCGCCGGCATCAGCTGCGGGCAGGACGTGTACAATGTGATTCGCGCCGGCGCGGAAGCCACGGGGTCGTCAAGCGGCATCGTTAAGGCACCGAACCGGGCGGCCATGATTGATGAGATGATCGGCGCAGTGCGCAGGGCTTGGGATGCACGGCACGCATCATAGAAGAATAACCAATCGAGCAAAGGAGAAGCAGAAATGGAGTTTATCGTCTTTCAGAAGGAACTGGAATTGCAGTCCAAGGGTTGGATTCCCACGTTTCACGACGTGACCAAGGAGGTTCTGGAGATTGTCGCAGCATCCGGCGTGAAAAACGGAACCTGCTGCGTCGCGTCGCATCACACGACCTGCAGCGTTATGGTGCAGGAATGCTCCCATGACATCGATTCGTTTGATCTGGAATACCTGCAGCATGACCTGCTGGACATTATGCGGAAAATGATTCCGGATTTTACCGAAGAACATCAGTACCGTCATCCGGGCCCGATTCACGCCCAGTACGGCCGCTATGTCAACGAACCGGGCGATTTTACCAGCATGAACACCGACGGGCATCTGCGCAGCGTCTTCTTTGGCCGCAGCGAATGTCTGACCATTAAGGACGGCGTACTGGACGCCGGCGAGTTTGCCCATGTCTATTTTATCGATTGGGATCATGTGCGTGCGCGGCATCGTCAGCTGAACATCACGATCATGGGCACGACGGACGATGTGGGCGACCGCAAATGGAACGGCGGCGAGGTGATCAACACAGGCCGCAAGTATCTGCCGGAGCAGAAGGAATACATGCCCCAGTTCGACCTGTATAAGGAGCGGTAACCATAACGGCACTGGCAACGCGGCTTGCGTGATTTTAGAAACATATCTTAATTACAATCAGAAAAACAGGGGCGTGTGACTGTGAAAATTTTGTCACACGCCCCCGTTTTCCCATGGACGCCTATTCGACGCTCATGGCCACGGTATATTCCCCGTTAAGGACATTTCGGCAATGGCCCCGTTTTTCATGGTGAACAAAACGGGAGTCGGATAGTATTCGTCGCCCCGGGTATCGGAGACGGCAAGGATCAGGAAGTATTCGCCATCCGGCAGGGCGGCGTTGCGCACCACGCTGTCCGCGCCGAAGGAAAAGCTGTCGCCGTAGGTTTCGCCAATGGTTTCGTCCGCCAGATTCTCCGTCCGGTAGCAGGGCGCGATCCGGCTGCCGATTTCCACCTGGACAAGGTTGCGTCCGAAGGTATCGGCGATTTCCTCCATCACCTGTACGCCCAGAATGGAAAACGTGTCGGTTTCCAGATCCCGCGCCAGCAGCAGATAGGCGTTCTGCGTTCCATTGTATTGAATGGGGGAGCGGTAGCGGATGCAGGTGTCCGACTCATCGATCAGCTCCAGGGTCAGCAGATGACCGTCCAGCGTCGCCCAGGTGCCGTCAAATTTGGTTCGGAGTGTTCGGTATTCGTCCAGCTCAAGGCGGGCGTCCGCCCCATAGAAGATGGCTGTCTCGCTGTCCGCGTCATACCGGGCGATCTCCATGGTCACGTCCATCATCAGCGAGGCCACGTCGTTACTGATGGGCAGCTCCACCGTGTAATCCTCCAGGATCGAGGGCTCCACCAGGGCAAGCGCTTTAAGGGGCGTGGTGTCCAGCGTGTCAAATGTGCCGTAGCCCTGCTGGGACGCATAGGCCTGCAGCTGCTCGTTGAGGCAGCCGGCGACCTTGTAGTAATACAGCGCCTGAACATCGGGGTCTAAGCACACATCGTTGATGTATTCCAGGAAATAGAGCAGCCCGGTAAGGGAATCCACGTCCGTGGGAAAGTAGATGGAAAGGCCCTTGGAGCCCAGGGTATAGGAGGTTTCCCGATGGTACAGCACCGCGCTTTCCAGCGCGTTGAGCACGATGGCCGTCTGCTGGGGATAATCGGAGGACAGGTTCTCCATAAACGTGCCCAAATCGATGGTGTTGACCGCATTATAGCTGGAACTGGCATAGCGGATGGAGCTGCCGGCGGCCCGGCCCAGAGCGGCCAGCGGCCATGGCTCCAGCGCGGTATCCTGCAAAACGGCGGAGCACAGCGCGGCGTAGGCCTCATAGACCCTGTGGGCCTTGGCCACGTCCACCACGGAGAAGGTGGCCACCTTCTCATACTGCAGCCACTCCAGATTGACGGAGAAATTGGCGCAGGATTCCACAAAGGAATCCGCAATGACCTTGCCCAGCTGCGCCCCGTTCATCTCGGGATGGGCGGCCAGCTCCCCCAACCAGCGGGCATAGGCCCAGCCGTCGCCGGGCTCCACCTCCTTGCTGGCGGTGAGATATCGGATGCAGTAAAGGGCCGAAACTGCTCCTGTATGCGCGCTTTGGCTTCCTCAGCATCCTGTCGCGGTATGCCGACTGCTTTTCGTATGGACCGCTTTCCGGGAGGAGGAGCGGCTTTTTCTTTTACCTCTCGCATATGCTCCTTTCCGCACGAAAAAAACGCGCCCCGATTTGGAGCGCGTTTCGCGTGCGATTTCTGCGGTTGTTAGTTTAGTGCGTCTTTGAATGCCTTACCGGCTTTGAACACGGGTGCTTTGCTTGCCGGGATCTGGATTTCAGCGCCGGTGGCCGGGTTATGACCGGTGCGGGCGGCGCGTTCCTTTGCCTCAAACCCGCCGAAGCCGACGAGCTGCACCTTGTCGCCGGATTTTACAGCGTCAATAATGCCAGTGATGGCGGCGTTCAAGGCCGCCTCCGCGTCCTTCTTGCTCAATCCCGCTTTTTCTGCGATCAGGGCCGCAAGTTCGGTCTTATTCATAATGGTGAATCTCCTTTTGTTTTTTCACTGGCATTATACTGGAATTACCGCCATGTTTCAAGCCGTTAATTACCCCATGCCTCTTGCTCAGACGGCTTCGTTGACATCAATTTATACAGTCCATCCTGCGGATAGTTGTCGAAGAACGGTACGATGGAACCGCCGCATTTTAACAGCCTGCGGCCTGAATCCACATTGGTGATGTATGACGCGGTTGAATATGGAGTCCAGCACCACCAGCATGCCTACGGGCAAAAGCTGCTTGCCAAGATCGCGGATGTCGTAACAGAGGATACGGCTGCCGGTGTCCACGTTGGTGGGTTTTGCAAATGTGTTCAAGCTAGGTAAGTTGATCGTCAGGAAGGTCAAAGAAGCGGAGACAGTCATATGCACTGGCGACGCTGTGGATTTCCTCCGAATTGTCCAGGATATCGTCCACCGAATACGAACAGATCGTTATACGGAATTCGTCATATTCGGTGTCGAGGCGTTTCATGTATTCATTGTATGTTTCTTCGGTCATGAGACTCCTTTCTGCACGATGGGTATTGGGATACCCATAGGCGGTCGGTTGGTATGGGTATCCGGAGCACTATACGGGCGCGCTATGCGGATTGGGATACCCATACAAAAACGGACTCCGAAATGGAGTCCGCCTTATCAGGCAAATCAGTTTATCGCTCTATAGGTTTTTTCTTTCGGGGTGCGGGTTTCGCAGTGGGATGATTGCGCGCCGAGTCGGCTTTCACCGCTGGCACGATATCCTGTATCGGGAGCCCCAGCAAACGGCAGTAGTCTTTTTGCGTTTCTATAACGCATTCAGCAATCAGCGATATGAATGGGTCAACATCCGGTCGATTCTCTCGCTGAGAAATGCGGAGCGCATCAATGTACTCGCCACGTCGAACAGGCGGGATGATAGCAATTCCGTATCCTGCCCGCAGTAGTACGAGGTTCATCAACAGCCGGGCTGTCCGGCCATTGCCGTCAATAAAGGGGTGCACGTCCACGAGCCGCTTATGGATGAGCGCCGCATATTCGATCGGATGTACAGTGCCGTACAGATTCTGCATGTAAGCGATTGCTTCGCGCATTTGGGAAGGAACGTTCTCGGGAGCTGGCGGCAGGTATTCCGTTCCGGTAATGAATACGCGCTCTGTGCGATACTTGCCCGCAGCATTCTCATCCACCAGAGAATAGATTAGTCGGTGCAATTCCAATATCTGCGCTTCCGTAATTGGGGCATCGCTATTTGCCAGCGTTCGCATGTACTCGTAAGCTTTTCCGTGTCCGGTTGCTTCGTAGTAATCCTTAATCGGTTTTCCGCCAACGGTGAGACCGTCCTCGAGCAGAACCTTGGTTTCGCTGATCGTCAGCGTATTGCCTTCAATAGCGTTGCTGGAATAGGTCAGTCCGATCTTGAAATAATCGCTTAGCTCCTTGGCTTCGCACGTACTGAGCGGACGAGCGGCGTCGATTCTATCTTTGTATCGGTCTGCCTTGGAAAACAGTCTGCTGATTTCGGATTCCATGCGTTCACCGCCCTTTCCATTGATCATAGTATACCATATTGCAGCTCTAATGCCTATTGTAAATCGGACGAAGAGAGGACCTTTTTGATGCGTTCCACTGCCCGTTTTGCGTACTCGTTCGTGACCTCAAAGCCAACGGCGGAGTACCCTTCCAGCACAGCTGCGAGCACCGTAGTTCCGCTGCCAGCAAACGGATCCAGGATGCGACCGCCGGGTTCTGTGATCCGAACGATATCCCGCATGAGCTGCAAGGGCTTTTCAGTCAGGTGGATGCGGTTTTGCGGATTGCCGTACTTGAACACGCCGGGCAGGCAGGGTACGGGTCGGGAGACCGGCATGTCACCGTTGCTGCCCCAAACGATGTATTCCGCCTGCTGCCGGAACCGGCCTTTCTGGGGACGGGAGTTCCCCTTATCCCACACGGCGGTGCCGCGCCAAATCCAGCCCGCCCATTGGAGCGCGTCGCTGGCAGCGGGAAGCTGCCGCCAGTCGATGAACATACACACCGGCGCGCCGGGTTTGCAGATACGTCTTGCGTCGGCGAGCCATTCCGCTGCCCAGCGTGTCCAGCTCCGCTGGTCCTTACTGTCGCCGTCGAAGGGCGGCGGCGCGTTATCGCCCATACTGCTGTATTTTTGCGCGGTGGATTTGTTCTTCTCGCTTTGTGTTCTGCCACCGGAGGCATACGGTGGATCGGTGATGACAGCGTTAAAGCTGCCCGGCTCATATGAACCGAGCAGCTTCAGCGCGTCGCCGTGGATGATCTCCCACGGCTTGGGATTCAGGTTATCGTTCATGGTGCGACTTTTTCTCCTTGTGCTTGGTTTGGGCGGATGTACGCAATTGCGTGACAGGCGACAGTTCCGTTTCCACATATTCGCTGATGATGCACAGCGCTTCGTCGTAGCTATGACAGGCGGTGACGCGATCGAACATTTCCTTGGCTTCTTCTGCCTAGCCATTCTGCTTTAAGAGCCGCGAGGCTCTGCCGAGAATACTGAAGACATTGCCGTCCTGTCCGGCAAGCTCCATTTGGGGGCGTTCGTTCATATGGACATTTCCTCCTTTGTTTTGGAATAGAAAAAAACCCGACCAGATGAGCTGATCGGGAACGATGGCAGTAAGTAGTGCCGCAATATCCAGTATTTATGGATAGATAGAAAGAAGTGCCTGCCTGGTTAGCTTTTTAGCAATGATTCTCAGGCCTTATCAATCCAGCTATACTTCTCATTTTTGTACATATCGAGAAACTTGTTTTCTTCATCATAACGATGCCCTACTGAATTGGAACGTATAAAGTCTCTTACAGCAATAACAATCTCCTTTGAGACATTGTTATCGACCATAGCCATCATCGCCAGAACGTATCCATCGTGCATGCCAGATAGATAGCCCTCCTGACGAAAATTCGATATGAGAAGGTTATTTGGTAAGCCATTATAGCCATTTGGCACGAGACCTTCTTTAAACAAATATTCAGACCACATAGTAGTAATTTCCTGCTCCGTTTCAGGATTGTTGCGTAATCGTTTAATTGCTTCTGGAAGGTCTTTAACTTTACATACCAGATAATCAAATGAAACATCTATGGCCGCTTTTACTAGAGTGTGTATCTAAAATCATAACAACCATGCTTATGCAAGCAAAATGCGAA
>CAYUTA010000042.1:0-22564 GCA_964447605.1 uncultured Oscillospiraceae bacterium
CGATCGTTCCGATGTTTACGTGCGGTTTCGTTCTCTCAAATTTTGCCTTTGCCATTACAGTGGTTCCTCCTATACTCTTTCTGCATTGTCACCCGCATGCGGAAGGTATTGTAACGGCAGCGGGCATATTTGACACATCCCTTGCGGATGTTGGAGCGGGTGATGGGAATCGAACCCACATAGCCAGCTTGGGAAGCTGGAGCTCTGCCACTGAGCTACACCCGCATGCAGTTGGCGTATGCGTTACCCCATACGCCACCACGATAATAACATATTTTAATAGGTTCCGGGCAAAAAGTCAACCACAGCATCAGGGATAAATGGATCCGCCACATACAAGCGGTTGGGTCGGCTTTCCGGAGATGCGTGAACCCTGTCCGCCCCCGCATGTTGCCGTGTTTTGCGCCGCCGCCTGATATCCCGCCTGAAAACAACTGCAAACGAGGCGCTGAACGCCGTCGGCAGGGCGTCATGAAATCCGTTGCAAAACAACGGCGGGCTTCACGCCGTCCACCCGGTCGGCATGAGGTTCTTCAAACCCTTCCAGCGGCTTTTCGCTGACGCCGGGATAGAAGCCGTAATCCACAATCGCATAATCCGCGTCCTGCGTGTGGATACAAAAGAAGGCATTTGCAGCGGCATTGATGTGTGTCGGCGCATACATCTTTTCCGCCTCGCTCTGCCTTTCCATCTGCTTCTATATCTTCCTCGCCGCCATGATCCTCATGCTGTGGAAGCACGAGTGGCTCATGCAGGGCAGCCGATATCTGTTCTTTTTCCTCGGCCTCGGCATTGCAACGGCGTTTTTCGATACGCTTACATGGCCCGCCGTCACGTTCGGCGTCCCCATGATCCTCTACGCATTGCTTACGTGCTGCGGGGAGATCCGGAAGCGTGTCAAAACCGTCTTTTCGCTCGGGGTAAGCTGGGTCTTCGGCTATCTCGGTTTCTGGATGACCAAGTGGCCCATCAGCGCGCTCATCACCGGGCAGAGCACGATGGACACCGTAAAATTCAACATCGTCTGGCACACCGCCGGGCTTGACGGCAACGCCAACGGCCGCACGATTTCCCTCCTCGATGCGCTCAAAAAACTGATATACCCCTATCACACGACCGTCATGTATCTTGTGCTTGGCGTTTGCCTCATCCTGTTTGCCGTCGCGCTGGTTCGGTTCCTCCGCCGCACGCCCCTGCGCAAGGACCGCGCGCCCTATGTATGCTGTCTGCTGACGCTTGCGTTTGCCTGCGTCATTCCATTTGTGTGGTATGCCGTTTTTCAAAGCCACAGCATTGTGCATAACCTGAACTACCCGGACCGGTTGATGCTCATAACCCTTTGGGGCGGGATGTGTATGATCGCCCGGTTATTTTCCGGCGCGGCCGGGGCGGGCATTATGGATACGGCCAAACAGGCGCAGGAAGAGGAGACGCGGCCCTCCGTTTAACAAATGAAACAAAAACAGACGCAAAACGGCCTGAAAGCAACGGCTCAGGCCATTTTGCGTGTCAAAAAAGGCAAGATGCGGGCTGCTCCGTCAGCCCGCGGACGACGGAAACGCGGAAAACCCCAGACAATCTGTCATTTTCAGCGGCATGTGCGGGGAAAAATCCGCGCAACGCGCGCGTTCCATCCGTCTGAACGCAACGGCGCGGGACGCCGCGTATTTTCTCAACCGCTATCCCTCAAACGGGAATTGATAGGGCAGGTTCTTTGCGTCGCGGATGGCGACGAGCTCCTTCTGCACGGCCTCGCCCACAGGCACGCCCCTGTCCTTGCGCTCCTGGTAAACGAGGTATTCCTTCTCGCCCGCGGTGTAGATGCGTTCCTGGCCGGGCGCCTTTGCGGAGGCGCGCAGTTCGCGCAGAATTTCGCCGCAGGTATGCCGAAAGCTTTCGAGTCCCAGAAACGCCTCCGGATCGATGACGAGGAAGAAGTGGCCGAGGTGATAGGGCTTTTTGCCGCCGTCCTCCGCCCTGTCGGTGAGCATTTTTAAAAAGCCGCCCGCCTGCAGCGCCGCGGAGAGCACCTCCACGACCGTTGCGTATCCGTAACCCTTGTAGCCCGCCAATTCCTCGCCGATACCGCCGAGCGGGGCAAGCGCGGCCGTGCCGTTGGACAGGTCTTTCAGAATTTCCGGGCTGTTTGTAAGCGCCTGCCCGTCGCGGCCGATGACCATGCCCGCGGGCGTGTCCTTGCCGGAGCGCGCATAGAACTCGATCTTGCCGCGCTGGCTGATGGAGGTGGCGCAGTCGAGCACGAACGGGAACGCCTCGTCAGTGGGGAAGCCTACGGTCAACGGATTGGTGCCGAGCATGTTCTCCACGCCAAACGTCGGCGCGATGGACGGGCGCGCGTTGGTTCCCGTAATGCCGATCATGCCCGCTTTTGTGGCCATTGTCGCATAGTAGCCCGCAATGCCGTAATGGGAACTGTTGCGGATTGCGGCCATGGCCATGCCATAGGTCCCGGCCTTTTCGATGATGGTCTCCATTGCCCGGCAGGAGGCGACCATGCCCATGCCGTCGTGCGCGTCCACAACGAGTGTGGTCGGCGTTTCCCTGAGGATTTCATATTCGGTCACGGGGTTGAGGACGCCCTGTTCGATGCGGTCGATGTAGATGGGCTTAAAGCGGTTGCAGCCGTGGCTTTCGATGCCGCGCCGGTCGCTTTCCATCAAAACGTCCGCGCAGATGCGCGCGTCGCCGCGCGGCACGCCGTAGGCGACGAATGCATCCTCCATGAAGCTGCCAATGAGGTCCCAACTGAGATACGGTCTGGTCTCTTTACCGGTCTGCATAGCGTTCATTCTCCTCCCAATGCATTGCTCTTTTTATGGCTTTGCGCCATCCGGCGAGCAGCCGCAGCCGCTCCTCCTCCGGCATGCCGGGGAGAAACACGCGTTCGCTGCGCCAGTGCGCGGCGATCTCCGCTACCGTATCATACACCCCGACGGCCAGTCCGGCAAGCCCCGCCGCGCCGAGCGCGGTCGATTCGACGCATTGCGGCCGGTTTACGGGCGTATGCAGGATGTCCGCCTGAAAGCGCATCATCACGTCCGATACGGAAGCGCCGCCGTCAACCCGGATTTCACCGAGGGGTAGGCCGCTGTCGCCGGCCATGGTCTCGGCCAGGTCGTAAACCTGATAGGCGATGCCCTCCAGCACGGCGCGCGCAAAATGCGCCCGCGTGGTCGCGCGCGTCAGGCCCACGAACGCGCCGCGCGCATACATGTCCCAATGCGGTGCGCCAAGGCCCGTAAACGCGGAGACAAAGTACGCCCCGCCCGCGTCCGGCACGGATTCTGCAAGCGCATCGATTTCACGCGCGCTTGCGATCAGCCCCAGATCGTCGCGCAGCCACTTGATCGCGCTGCCGGCGTTGAATATGCTGCCCTCGAGCGCGTAGTCCACCCGGCCGTCCACGCCCCAGGCGATGGTGGTGAGCAGGCGGTTTTTGCTCATGATGGGCGTTTCTCCGGTTTGCATCATCAAAAATCCGCCCGTGCCGTAGGTGCACTTGGCCATGCCCTTTTCAAAGCACGCCTGACCGAACAGCGCGGCCTGCTGATCCCCCGCGGCGCCCGCGATGGGTACGCCGCCCAGGGGCTCAAGCCCCATGATGTGCGGGCGCACCGTGCCGTAAACATGGCTGGAGGGCAAAACACGCGGCAGCATGCAGCGGGGGATTTTCAGCCGCGCAAGCAGCGTATCGTCCCATTCGAGCGCGTTGATGTCAAACAGCATGGTGCGCGAGGCGTTGGAGTAATCCGTTACGTGTTCCCCGGTCAGGTTCCAGATCAGCCACGTATCCACCGTGCCGAAGAGCAGTTCTCCGCGCTCGGCGCGCTGTTGGCCGGATTCAATATGGTCGAGGATATGGCGGATTTTGGTTGCGGAAAAATAGGCGTCGATCAGCAGGCCGGTGGTTTTGTGCACGTGCCCGTTCAGCCCGTCGGCAATGAGCCGCTCGCAAAGCGGCGCGGTGCGCCGGCACTGCCAGACGATGGCGTTATACACCGGCGCGCCGGTGGCCTTGTCCCAGACGATGGTCGTTTCGCGCTGGTTGGTGACGCCGATGCCCGCCACCTCGCCCGGCCGCACGCGCGCGAGCTTGAGCACGTCGGAAACGGCCTGCTTCTGCGTTTCGAGGATATCGAACGGGTCGTGCTCGACATAGCCGGCCTGCGGGTAGCGCTGGCGGAACTCATACTGCGCGCTGTTGACGATGCGCCCCGCAAGATCAAACAGGATGGCGCGCGAGCTGGTCGTCCCCTGATCGAGGGCAAGCAGATACCTTGACATGGAAAAATCGCATCCTTTCAATATAGAAGTGAACAGGCAGAAATCAAGAAGGACGTTTTCTGGCTATCAGTATCCCACAATTTACCCGGCTGCGCAATATGGTTTGGAACGCGGGCATGCCAAAAAGTCCCGGGCTTGTAAAGGGAATAGCCCTTGCCGCGTTTCAAAAAAGGGATCATCGGGATTGTTCCGCCAATTCCTGAACGAAAAATTGTGGGAAGAACCAAATAATCTGTCAAAAGCGGCGGCGTGCACGTCGCTTTTGACGCCCTGTGCATGTTGCCGCCCGGGCGCGCGCGGCGCGCGAGAGGCAGCACGCGGTTGTCCCCGTCTGCAAGCCGCGGCTTGCAGACGACATAACGCCCCGCACACAGGATCGAGTGCGGGGCGCGCTTATGTAATGCAAGTGAGGGCTGGTTATTGTCTGGCGGTGTTGCCGGAACCGGCCGAAACGTTGGAATCAACCGGCTTTTGCTCGCAGCGTATAATGAGGCGGTTGTTGCCGTTGTCCTTGCAGGTCAACAGCGTCAGCCCCGCGTCGCCGCGGTATTGTTTGAGCTCGCTGAACGCGTCGGGCGCGATGCCCTCCTTGTCGTAAACCACATAGCGGGTCCGTTCCCCGCCCTTGGCGGTGAGATAGAGTTCATCTCCCACATCGAGCTTCTTGAGGTTGCCAAAGTGCGCGCCGCTCTTGTAGTTGTGGCCGATGAGCACCAGATTGTTGCCGGACTCGTTCGGCCGGCCGCCCTGATAGCGGCAGACCGAGATTTTCAGCAGTTTGTACGACCATTTCCCGATGATCGGGTACTCCTGCCCGGTTTTGGGAATCTCGATGGTGCCGATTACGCCGTCGTCGCCGACCGCGCCGACAATCTGCTTGATAATCTCCTCGGTCTCGCTGTGCTCCGCGTCCTCGGGCTGCACATAGTCCGCGCTTTCATCGACCTCGAGATCGTCCCCCGCATCCACGCGGTGCGCGGCGGAAATGACGTCCGTGTCTACGCCCGGCGTGATGCCTGGCGTTTCGGCTGCCTCCGGCGTGGCGGTCGCCGGGGGAATCGCCGCGGGCTCGGCAGTTTCCATCTCCCTATAGGCGTTGAGCAGCGTGCTCGCGCTCTGTTCCGCCGTGAGGTCCTCAACGGTTTTTACGCCGATGATGACGAACGCGGCGACTGCCAGCACGATGGCCGCGCCATAAAGGAACTTGATGGTGGTGCCGTAATCCGGCTTCCGGCTGCGCTTGCCGCCCTGTTTGCGGGCGGGCGCGGGCGAGCCGGGGCTGTGCTTAGCGGGCAGGTCAGTTTTCCTGCTGCTTTTTCTTGCGTTTGACATTCAACGTCACTGCCGTCACAACCGCGGCGAGGCACAGTCCGCCAAGTACATATGCCCAGGTATAGTCCGGACCCGTCTGCGGCAGCGTGGAGTAGCCGGTGACGTGGATGGTCGGGGATTTTGCGGTGATCGTCTGGTATCCCGAAGCGTAGGTGTACGACGCGGTATAGGTCGTGCTGCCGTTGTACTGCGGGATGATGTACAGCGTGGCCACGCCGGTCGTCGGGTCGGTGGAGGAGGGATACAGCGTCGCCGTGTAGTTATACGTGCTCGGATGCGTGGTATAGCTGCCGTCGCGCACGTACGTACGGATGTTGCTGCGCGTCACCGTTACATAGGGCTGGGCCTGGTTATAGTTGGCCACGGATATTTGCAGCGTGCCCCAGTTGTAATACTTGGTCAGCGTGGTTGAGCTGTTGTCGCTCGACCAGAAGTTGGCCGTGATGCCCGCCGCGGGGTTGCCGACGGTGACATAGATGGTCGCATACGACGTGCTGCCCTCCGCACGCACCGTGATGGTCGCCGTGCCGGTCTGGTAGCCCTGGATCGTCAGCACCGTGGCGTCGTCGGAAGCGCTGTTTGGCGTGGCCGTCGCAACGTTGGAGTTGGACGTGGTGATGTTCCAGTTGCCTGCGCCGGTTCCCTTGGTGATGGCGGTGATGCCCGAACTGTTGACGGCAAGCTTCATGGTCGAATTCCCAACGGTAATGGGGTAATTCGTGCCGACATATACCTTGATGGTAACCGGGCCGCCGGCCTTATAGGTGCCGGTTGCGGCGGAGGTGACGGACACGGTGAGCGTGCCGGAGTCACCGGCGGCGGAGGTAACCCTGCCATTGGCGTCAACTGTGGCTGTGCCGGCGCCGCTGTCGTCCGTAAACGTCAGCGCCAGGCCGCTGGTGTGGTTGAGGTAACTCATAAGGTTGAGGGAATTGCCCGCGACCAGGCTGACGGAGGGCTGCTTCCAGTTGAGCGTAGGCGCCTTGCCGGTGACGTTGGGAACAACGTAGTCGGCGGAAACCGTTGCCCTGTCATAATTCTGGAACCAGGCCGTAATCGTCGTATCGCCCGCCTTAAGCGCGTTGGCCTTGATCGTGGCGGAATTTGCGTTGGTGGCCGTGGTGGGGTTGACGCTGACGGCGGATATCTCGTCGCTTGCAAACAGGATCGGCGCGTTGGCCGGGTATTTTTCAACCGCAATGTTTCTGGTGGCGCCCACCTCCATGTCGCTGCCCGCGGTTGTGAAGCGAATCTCCGGCACAACGGTGGCAATGGTAAAGGATTCGGTTACGGCGTGTATCGTGCCGCCGCTGTCCTTGATCTTCAGCTCAACGGTAATGGTCACGTTTGCGCCCATGCCGATGGAGCCGAGCTTCAGGGTCGCGCCGGTCTTGCTGCTGCCGCTGATCGTAACAATGGTCGTGTTGCTGGATTTCCAGCTCGCGCTCGTGACGTCGCCCAAGGCGGATGCGCTGTTGCCGTCGGTGATATCCAGACCCAGCGTATGACCGGTGGAAAGCTCCCGCGAGGTGATCGATGCCTTCTGGTTGGTGATCGTAACCGCATAGGGCGCAATGCTCCTGGCGACCATGCCGCCCGGCGCGCCGGACGGACCCGTCGCGCCGCCTTCAACCGGGGCGGGCGTGCTTGCCTCAACCGGGGTGGGCGTGCTCGCCTCAGCCGGGGTGGGCGTGGGCGTGGCCTCCATAGGCGCGGGCGCGCCGGTTTCGGCGGAAGCCGCTTTGTCCGCCTCGTTGACCGTGACGGCGGCGGTGAGCGTTTCAAACGGAACGGCCGTCGCGTCCAGAGAATCGTACAGCGCGCATGTCACCGTCTGCGTGCCGGGCACGTTGAACGTGTACGTGGAAACCGCGCCGCCGTTGCCCTCGTTTGCGCTGTTGCCTGTGCCTGCCGGCGTCCAGACGTACTTAACGGGCGTCCTGGCCGGGGTCTTTGTCTTGTCAATGGGCTCGACGGTAAACGTCTTCTGCCCACCCGCCGTGACGGCGGCCGGATCCGGGCTGAGCTGATACTCGCCCTGCGCGGCCAGCGCGCCTGCCGGCAGCATGCCGCACACGCCGATGGCCAGCGCGAGCGTCAGAATGACCGACAATGTCCTTTTGATCCATGTTTTGTGCATGGTGTCCCTCCTTATGGTTGCATTACGGGTGAAACCTATTTTATGCGTTGATATACAGTTCAACACGTTCATCATAATCATCCTTATGCGCTTTGTCCATACAACCCGGACTTTCTTAACCGAATTTTAACCTTTTTCCCGCAGGTAGGGGAAAAATGGTGGGTACCGCGGTGGCCGTCCACCATATATGGTATGGGCAAGCTCTGGGTTTTAGAAGTGTGATTGCCGTGGCGGCGTGTAATTTGTGAAAGGATATGCGGCGTATATGCAGACAAACCATACGGCTGCCGCCGGTAAAAATAGTATCACCGCAACATTGTCGCGCCGTAAAAAGTGTTTCCGGCGGGACGCGCTCTTCCGTCGGCAAACAGCGCTTTTGGTCGGCCTGAAGCATCGTTTTTCAATGCTTGAGAACCGCATGATTCTGTTGTATCATGAAAAAAACAAAAGATCGAGGTGAGCGAATATGAAAACACGCGACGAAGCCCTTGCCCTGCTGCGGCAATATAATGAAAGCGACGCGCTTATCAAGCACGCCTTAGCCGTCGAGGGCGTGATGCGCCACTTTGCCGGACTGTCCGGCGAGGACGCGGACTATTGGGGGCAGGTGGGCCTGCTGCACGATATCGACTACGAAACGTGGCCGGAGGAGCACCTTGCCGTCGCGCCGCGGCTGCTGCGCGGGGGCGGGTATGACGACGATTTCATCCACGCGGTGTGCAGCCACGGCTGGGGTCTGTGCTCCGAAGTCAGGCCTGAAAAGAAAATGGAGCTTGTGCTGTATACCATCGACGAGCTGACGGGGCTGATCACCGCGGCCGCCTACATGCGCCCTTCGCGCAGCGTAATGGACCTGGAGGTCAAGTCCGTTAAAAAGAAGTTCAAGGACAAGGGGTTTGCCGCAGGCGTAAACCGCGACGTCATCCTCAACGGCAGCGGCATGCTGGGCATGCCGCTGGAAGAGGTCATCGGACAGACCATCCTCGGCATGCGCGGCGTGCACGAGAGCCTGGGGCTTTAGGCCGCCCGCGGCGTGTCCCAAAGCGGCTTTGCCACGTTTCGAGGATTGCAGGCCCCGCCCTCCGCCCCGCGGGCTCCCGGGCGGCAAACTGCCAAAGGCGTGGGCGGCGGACGCGCGCGTCGTCCTTGCCCACGATGAAAAGAGCCCCGCCGGTCAGCCGTCAGGCGCGTTCCCGCCCGGCGTTGCCGATGCGCCTGACCTGCGCCCAGACCAGGTCCCAGAGTTTCTTGCCCAGAATCGGAAGCAGGATCATGCCGGCAAACGTGACGAACCGGAGCAGATGGATATTCTCGATGGGCAGTCGGTTGTAAATCAGGCTGCGGATCAGCAGCATGTACAGGTAGATATAGAGGCTGTGCCCGCCGATGTAATCCAGAATCAGCGTCAGCCGGCGTGTGGCCCGCAGGCGCGAAAAAACGGTAAACAGCCCCTGGCAGGCAAACAGCAGGAACACCGCCTGCAAAACGATCACAACGCTCGGCGGATTGAACTCCCAGCAGGAAAAAATCCACTTCGGCGTCCAATGGGCGAACTTGATTTCGGCCAGCACCAGAGCGGCCCACAAAACGAACGCGCCCGCGCCCACCGCAGCGCTTGCGCGCGTATCCCTTGTGAGCGGGCCGCGCGCGGCAATGACCATGCCCAGGTAAAAGCAGGGCAGATAGTTGCCGCCGAGCAGGTGGCTGCCGTTGCCGGAAAGCGGGAGCAGATACGTAAAACGGAGGGCGGCGTATGCAAACGCCGTGATCAACGCAAGCGCCAGCGCATGCGCGGCCGGCGGGCGCTTCGCGCCGTTGCAGGCCGAGACGAGCCGCGCAAGCCAGGGGGCGGCCAGGACGTATTGCAGATAGATGAAGATATAGTACAGATGCACCTCGTAAGAGAAGGTGAGTCCCTTGCGCAGCATGTCGGGCAAAACAAAGCATTTTGCCCTGGCAAACTGATAGCAGCAGACAACGGCCAGGTACGGCAAAAGCAGCGGCGGCACGCGCCGTTTAAGATACGCCGCGTAGGATTCCCCCGCATGCCGCTTCATGGAGAGATACGTGGTAAAGCCGCCAAGCAGCAGAAACAGCGCCACGCAGTAAAAACTCATGCGCGTCAGCAGATTGGGCAGCGCGAGCCTGTATCCGGCGTGGAACACCATAACCCCGGCGATTGCGACCGCACGCGCACAGCCGATCCATACCTTGTGTGAGGGCTTGTCGTTCATTACGGTCCATTATACCAGATCCGCCGGAATCTGGCGAGACCGGACGTATTTTTTCCGCCGTATGCAGCAACAGCCTCCGCGCGCGGGCGATTTTCCATATTACGCCCACGGCCGGCCGGGTAAAAAGCGCAGGCGGATAAAGCGGCATGGGAGACGACGCCCCGGTGGGCGGGGCCCCTGTGACGCGGGCAGGACGTAAAAAAATCAAGGGCTCCGCCGAAAAAAGGGGAGCCCTCGGTGTGTTGACAAGCAGGGTCCGCGCGCGTTTGCATGACGCGGCGGGCCGGAATACCCTACAGCCCCTTAAACAGGCAGCCTAGGAACAGGAGCGCGTAGCCGGCGATGGCGACCCAGAACGCGTTTTGGGTGAGAAACGCAACGGGAATGATCCCCAGCATGGCAAGGACGGCGGCGGCGATCAGAATCAGCGAGATGAGGAACGTCAGCTTTTTCGGTGCGTTCATAACCTGATACCTCCCTTTCTGTATTTTATTTATGATACCATATAATCCAAAGTATGTAAATTTTAATCCGTTATGAATCGCGGCCGCGCCGGGTGAAGGGCGCGCCCGATGCCGGCGCCGGGCCTTCCCCGCCTTCGGCGCGGGCTTGCCGGACAAGCCTGTGCGCGTACGATGTCGATTTTTAATATTAGGGATTGACAGCTTGAATTCCCAATGATATCATATAAAATTGACTTATGATGGAATAGTTGTGGTATTATGCCCTAAAATGGTTTGTTTTGCGGCGGCCGCCGCATGAACGGGCCAAAATTTGGGAAAGATTTTCACAGATTTTCCATTTGGGCACGGCAAGTAGAACAAAAATGCAAAAGACGCGGATGGCAGCCCGCGTCGGCAAGGGGAGAACGCGAACATGATGCATGACGTCAAAATGGGCAGGAGAACGCGCAAGAGCTTTTCGAGAATTCGCGAAGTATTGGACATGCCGGACCTCATCGAGATTCAGAAAAATTCCTATTACCGCTTCCTCAGGGAGGATTTATACGACGTATTCGACGACATATCGCCCATCACCGATTATTCGGGCAAGCTGGTGCTGGAGTTTGTCGATTACCGGATCGATCTGGATAAACCGAAATATTCGATGGAGGAAAGCAAGGAGCGCGACGTCAACTATGCCGCCCCGCTGCGCGTCTCCGTTCGCCTTATTAATAAGGAAACGGGCGAGGTCAAGCAGCAGGAGGTGTTCATGGGCGATTTCCCGCTGATGACGCCGCAGGGCACGTTTATCATCAACGGCGCGGAGCGCGTCATCGTGTCGCAGCTTGTGCGTTCCCCGGGCGTATACTTTGACGACAGCTTCGACAAGGTCGGCAAGCAGCTGTTTTCCGCGCAGGTCATCCCCAACCGCGGCGCGTGGCTGGAGTATGAAACCGATTCCAACGGCATTCTGTACGTCAAGATCGACCGGCAGCGCAAGGTGCACATCACCGCGCTCGTGCGTGCGCTCGGCTACGGAACCAACAGCGAGATCTACGAACTGCTCGGCGAGGACGAGCGCCTGACCGCCACGCTGCAAAAGGACCCCACGCATTCGGTTGCGGACGGCCTGATCGAGATTTACAAGCGCCAGCGCCCCGGCGAGCCGCCCACGGAGGAAAGCGCGCGCGCGCTGCTCAACTCGCTGTTCTTTGACAAGCGTTACGACCTTGCGCGCGTCGGCCGTTACAAGTTCAACAAAAAGCTCGCCCTGCGCAACCGCATCCGCGGCCAGGTGGCGGCGGAAAATATCGTCAGCCCCATCACCGGCGAAATTCTCTGCGAGGCGGGGCGGACCATCGACCGCGCGCTTTCGGGCGACATTCAAAACGCGGGCGTAAACACAGTGCTGCTCACGGTGGGCGAAACCACCGTAAAGGCCGTTGGCAATAACTTTGTCAGGGCCGACGGCTTTTTGCCGTTCGCTCCGCTGGACGCGGGCCTGAACGAGGACGTGCACCTGCCCAGCCTGCTTGCCCTGCTCGAGGAAAACAAGGATAAGAGCGCGGACGAGCTCAAGGCGGAGCTCAAGGCGCATTATTACGATCTGATCCCGCGGCACATCATCCCGGACGACATGATCGCCTCGGTGAGCTATCTCATCGGCCTGCCCTACGGCGTGGGCATCACGGACGACATCGACCACCTCGGCAACCGCCGCATCCGCAGCGTAGGCGAACTGCTGCAAAACCAGATCCGCGTGGGCTTAACGCGCCTTGAGCGCGTGGTGCGCGAGCGCATGGGCCTGCAGGATATGGACGTGGCCATGCCTTCCAACCTGATCAATATCCGCCCGGTCACGGCCTCGATCAAGGAGTTTTTCGGCTCGTCGCAGCTTTCCCAGTTCATGGACCAGACCAACCCGCTGGCGGAACTGACGCATAAGCGCAGGCTTTCGGCCCTGGGCCCCGGCGGCCTCAACCGCGACCGCGCCACGTTCGACGTGCGCGACGTGCACTTTAGCCACTACGGCCGCATGTGCCCCATCGAAACGCCGGAAGGTCCGAACATCGGCCTGATCAACTCGCTCTCGACGTATGCGCGCATCAACGAGTACGGGTTCATCGAGGCGCCATACCGCCGCGTGGACGCCAAAAACCATATCATTACCGACGAGATCGAGTATCTCACCGCGGATGAGGAGGACAACTTCATCGTCGCGCAGGCAAACGAGCCTATCGACGAGGAGACCCACTGGTTCAGGCGCGACCGCGTCGTTGCGCGGCTGCTCGATCAGATCATCGAGGTCAAGAACACCGAGGTCGACTACATGGACGTTTCGCCCAAGCAGCTGGTTTCCGTGGCGACGGCCATGATTCCGTTTCTCGAAAACGACGACGCAAACCGCGCGCTGATGGGCAGTAACATGCAGCGCCAGGCGGTGCCGCTGCTTGTACCGGACGCGCCGATTGTGGGCACCGGCATGGAGTATAAGGCCGCCGCGGACTCCGGCGTGGTCATCATCGCGCAGGAGGACGGCGTGGTATCGCACGTATCGTCCCGGGGGATCGTCATTACGGACAAGGCCGGCGTGGAGCGCATGTACCACCTGACCAAGTTCCAGCGCAGCAACCAGGGCACGTGCCTGAACCAGCGCCCCATTGTCAGAAAGGGCGAGCCGGTCAAGCGCGGCGACGTGATTGCCGACGGCGCCTCGACCGAGGGCGGCGAGATCGCGCTCGGCCGGAACATTCTGATCGGCTTTATGACCTGGGAGGGCTATAACTACGAGGACGCCGTGCTCATCAGCGAGGAACTGGTGCGTGACGACGTGTTCACCTCCATCCATATTGAGGAGCATGAGCTCGAGGCCCGCGACACCAAGCTCGGGCCGGAGGAAATCACGCGCGATATCCCCAACATCGGCGAGGACGCGCTTGCGCAGCTCGACGAGTTCGGCATCATCCGCCCCGGCGCGGAGGTGCGCAGCGGCGATATCCTCGTCGGCAAGGTCACGCCCAAGGGGGAAACGGAGCTGACGGCGGAGGAGCGGCTGCTTCGCGCCATCTTCGGCGAAAAGGCGCGCGACGTGCGCGACACCTCGCTGCGCGTGCCGCACGGCGAGGGCGGCATCGTGGTGGACGTGAAGGTGTTCACCCGTGAAAACAAAGATGAATTAAGCCCCGGGGTCAACGAGATGGTGCGCGTCTATATCGCGCAGAAACGCAAGATCTCCGTGGGCGACAAGATGGCCGGCCGCCATGGCAACAAGGGCGTAATCTCCCGCATTCTGCCGGTTGAGGACATGCCGTTTCTGCCGGACGGCACCCCGCTGCAAATCGTGCTCAACCCGTTGGGCGTGCCTTCGCGCATGAACATCGGGCAGGTGCTCGAGCTGCACCTGGGCCTTGCGTGCAAGCAGCTAGGCATCCGCATCGCCACCCCCGTGTTCGACGGCGCAAGCGAGGAGGATATTCAGGACCTGCTGGTAAGGGCGGGCCATGACAGCGACGGGAAAACGACCCTGTATGACGGACGCTCCGGCGAACCGTTTGAAAACCGCGTATCGGTAGGCTATATGTACTACCTCAAGCTGGCGCATCTGGTCGACGACAAGATTCACGCGCGCTCCACCGGCCCATACAGCCTGGTGACCCAGCAGCCGCTCGGCGGCAAGGCGCAATTCGGCGGCCAGCGCTTCGGCGAAATGGAGGTCTGGGCGCTCGAGGCTTACGGCGCGGCCAATACCCTGCAGGAAATCCTTACCGTCAAGTCCGACGACGTGGTGGGCCGCGTCAAAACCTACGAGTCCATCGTCAAGGGCGAAAACGTGCCGCCCGCCGGCGTGCCGGAGTCGTTCAAGGTGCTGATTAAGGAGCTGCAGTCGCTGGCTCTGGATATCAAGGTGCTCAATGATACGCGCGAGGAGATTCTCATCAACGAGGACGACGACGACGATATCGTGCCGCTCGACGTGAACATCTCCGGTACCGAGGACGAACCGTTCGCGCCGCTGGCCGCCGCCGGCGAGGGGGCCGAGTTCGACGAGTTCGACGACTTTGAAGACTTTGGCGATGACGAGGACTTTGGCGAAGAGGAGCCGGATGCAGACGAGCTGGACGACGCGTCGGCAGGCGATGTCGCCGCCGACCTGCCGGAAGGCGACGTGGATGAGCTTGCCGACGAGCTCGAGCCGGACCTTCCGGAGGCTTTGGACGAAACGACGGGCTTGACCCATTAAGGAGCGGAAACCGTGTTTGAATTAACGAATTTTGACGCACTGCAAATCGGACTCGCATCGCCCGAAAAAATATTGGAGTGGTCGCATGGCGAGGTAAAGAAGCCCGAGACCATCAACTACCGTACGCTCAAGCCCGAAAAGGACGGCCTGTTCTGCGAACGCATCTTCGGGCCGACCAAGGACTGGGAATGCCATTGCGGGCGCTATAAGCGCGGCCGTTATAAGGGCATTGTGTGCGACAAGTGCGGTGTGGAGGTGACCCGCGCCAAGGTGCGCCGCGAGCGCATGGGCCACATCGAACTGGCCGTGCCCGTGTCGCACATCTGGTACTTCAAGGGCATCCCGTGCCGCATGAAGATGCTGCTCGACATGAGCCCGCGCGCGCTCGAGCAGGTGCTTTACTTTGCTTCGTACGTGGTCATCGATCCCGGCGATACGTCGCTTGCCTACAAGCAGGTGCTTTCCGACAAGGAATACCGCGAGGCGCAGGAGCAGTTCGGCCCCAAGGCGTTCAAGGCGGGCATGGGCGCGGAAGCCATCCGCGAGCTGCTCATGCAGCTGGATCTGCCCAAGCTCGAAAAGGAGCTGCGCGAGGAAATAGCCAACGCTTCCGGCCAGAAGCGCGCCAACGCCATCAAGCGGCTCGAGGTCGTGGAGGCGTTTATCACAAGCGGGAACAAGCCCGAGTGGATCATCCTGACGGTCATCCCGGTGATTCCGCCGGAGATCCGGCCGATGGTGCAGCTTGACGGCGGCCGCTTTGCAACGAGCGACCTCAACGACCTTTACCGCCGCGTCATCAACCGCAACAACCGCTTAAAGCGGCTGCTGGAGCTGCGCGCGCCGGATATCATCGTGCGCAATGAAAAGCGCATGCTGCAGGAGGCCGTCGATTCGCTCATCGACAACGGACGCCGTTCCCGCCCCGTGACGGGCCCGGGCAACCGCCCGCTCAAATCGCTTTCCGACATGCTCCGCGGCAAGCAGGGCCGGTTCCGCCAGAACCTGCTCGGCAAACGCGTGGACTATTCCGGCCGCAGCGTCATCGTCGTCGGCCCCGAGCTCAAGATGTACCAGTGCGGCCTGCCCAAGGAGATGGCGCTCGAGCTGTTCAAGCCCTTTGTGATGAAAAAGCTCGTCAAGGGCGGCCTTGCGCAAAACGTCAAGGGCGCAAAGCGCATGGTGGAGCGCTCCGACACGGCGGTTTGGGGCGTGCTCGAGGACGTGATTCGCGATCATCCCGTGCTGCTCAACCGCGCGCCCACGCTGCACAGGCTCGGCATTCAGGCGTTTGAGCCCGTGCTCGTCGAAGGCCGCGCGCTCAAGCTGCATCCGCTGGTCTGCACCGCTTACAACGCCGACTTTGACGGAGACCAGATGGCCGTGCACGTGCCGCTTTCCGTAGAGGCGCAGGCCGAGGCCCGCTTCCTCATGCTGGCCAGCAACAACATTCTCAAGCCGCAGGACGGCCGGCCCGTGGTTTCGCCCACGCAGGACATGGTCATCGGCTGCTATTACCTGACCCTCATGCGCGAGGACGTCAAGGGCGCAGGCAAGGTCTTCCACAGCGAGGAAGAGGCCGTCATGGCTTACCAGACCGGCGATGTGTCGCTGCAGGCCCGCGTGAGGGTGCGCATCGAGCGCGAATGGCAGGGCGAGAAGCGCCGCAAGATCATCGAGACCACCGTTGGCCGCATCCTCTTCAACAATGCGATCCCACAGGATCTCGGCTATGTCGACCGCGGCAGGGAAGAGAATCTTTTCAAGCTCGAGATCGATCATCTGGTGGTCAAAAAAGACCTTGGCAACATTGTGGACCGCTGCTACCGCAAGTACGGACCAACCACCACGAGCGAGGTGCTCGACCGCATCAAAAAGCTGGGCTTTACATATTCCACCCGCGGCGGCGTGACCGTCGGTTTCCAGGATATTCAGGTGCCCGGGGAAAAGAAGGAGCTGATCGCCGAGGCGGAAACACGCGTCGTCGATATCGACAACCTGTTCCGCCAGGGCCTCCTGAACAACGCGGAGCGCCGCGAGCGCGTCATCAAGATCTGGGAGGAGACGACGGAGCAGGTGAGCAAGGCGCTGATGGACTCGCTCGATCCGCTCAACCCGATTTACATGATGGCCAATTCCGGCGCGCGCGGTTCGACCGCACAGATTCGCCAGCTTGCCGGCATGCGCGGCCTGATGGCCGATCCGTCGGGCCAGATCATCGAGGTGCCCATCCGCGCCAACTTCCGCGAGGGCCTCTCCGTACTGGAGTTTTTCATCTCCTCGCACGGCGCGCGCAAAGGCCTGGCCGACACCGCGCTGCGGACGGCGGATTCGGGGTACCTGACCCGGCGGTTAGTCGACGTTTCTCAGGACGTCATCGTGCGCGAGGAGGACTGCTATGAGCAACGGGGCGAAACGCCCAAGGGGATGCTGTTTACCGAGATTCGCGAGGGCAACAAGCGCATCGAGCCGCTCAAGGCGCGCGTGCTCGGCCGCTATGCCGTCGAGCCGGTCGTCCATCCGCAAACCGGCGAAATCCTTGTCAAAGCGGGCGATATGATCAGCTTTGAACAGGCCGAGGCGATTGAAAAAGCGGACGTGGCCGGCGTGGTCTGTCGTTCTGTGTTCACCTGCCGGGCCGAGCACGGCGTATGCGCAAAGTGCTATGGCGCAAACCTCGCCACCGGCGCGCCGGTCAATATCGGCGAGGCGGTGGGCATCATTGCCGCGCAGGCCATCGGCGAGCCGGGCACGCAGCTGACGATGCGTACGTTCCATACCGGCGGCGTTGCCAGCGCGGACGACATCACGCAGGGGCTTCCCCGCGTCGAGGAGCTGTTTGAGGCGCGCAAGCCCAAGGGTCTGGCCGTCATCAGCGAGATCGCGGGCAAGGTGCACATCGATGATTCCAAGAAACGCCGCGAAGCGATTGTCAGCAACAGCGACGGCGAGTCGGAAAGCTATCTGATCCCCTTCGGCAGCAAGCTGAAGGTCAGCGAGGGCGATCCGGTCGAGGCCGGCGACGAGCTGACCGAGGGCAGCGTCAACCCGCACGATATCCTGAAGATCAAGGGCGTCAAGGGCGTGCAGGCCTATCTGCTCAAGGAGGTTCAGAGCGTTTACCGCCTGCAGGGCGTTGAAATTGCCGATAAGCACATCGAGGTCATCATCCGCCAGATGCTGCGGAAGGTGCAGATTGAGGATAACGGCGACACCAGCCTGCTGCCGGGCGAGCTGATCGACATCTTCCGCTTCGAGGCGGAGAACGAGCGCATTGTGGAAAACGACGGCCGCCCCGCCATTGCCAAGCGCAAGCTGCTGGGTATCACGAAGGCCTCGCTGGCGACGGATTCGTTCCTGTCGGCCGCGTCGTTCCAGGAGACCACGCGCGTGCTGACCGAGGCCGCCATCAAGGGCAAGATCGACCCGCTTGTGGGCCTCAAGGAAAACGTCATCATCGGCAAGCTGATTCCCGCCGGCATCGGACTCAAGCGCTACCGGAACGTGGCGGTTCACGAAAAAATCAACGAGGGCTGAGGAGTAACACATGGAAAAGCTGCCGGTCAATCCGAACTGTGAGCTATCGGGCACGAAATACTGCCGCGTGCTCAACATGGGCGGGTGCGAACGCTGCACCGTGCGAAACAGCGACCGCAAGGATGAGATTCGCGCGGATATCGAGCTGTATGAAACCCTGCTGCCGGCAGGCGGCGTGGCGCATCTGTTCACCGATGCGTCCTGCGCGCTTTGCAGGCATGAGCCGCGCGGCGCGTGCACGGGGTACGCCATCATCGACATGGCGCACCCGGAACCCAAGCGGGTGCAGAGATGGCTGCTGGGGAAGCGGGTGTCCCGCATCGGCACGATGATTCCCGTGCAGATGTCCGTGTGCGGCAAGTGCCGCCGGACGCTGATGTTCATCGATTACCTGCCGCTCGCCGCCGCGGTTGCGGTCGGTCTGGCCGGGTTGCTCCTGCTGGGCTCCGGGACGGTTGCCGACGCGCTTTCCGACATTTCCGCCTTTCTGCCGTTTGCCGCATGGCTTGCGGTCGTCGGGCTCGGCCTGCTGGCGGGCCGCCTGATTGCGCGGGCGCTGACAAAGCGCGCCGACGCGCGCATGTATGTGCGCGTGCTGGAGCATCCCACGCTGGCGGAGATGGTGCGAAAGGGCTGGACCCCCGTTTCAAACGCGCGCAACAAGGCGCTTTTCAGCAAAAGCCGCATTGCGCGCGGGCTTGGCACGGCGGTTGACGCGGGTACGGAATGCCTCAACCCTGCCGAATCCGCACAAAACGGACAAAATAGTTGACATTGCGCGGGCAATCCTGATAAAATATTGCCTTGGCGTCTTCCTTTCTTTTCACCGGAAAGAAAGAGGGGCGGGGAAACGCGCATTCGGAGAGACTAAGCGGGTACGGGGCGGATGTCCCAGGATTGTTCGCGACAGCGCGCCCGACCGGCAAAAACCTGTTTTTTGCCGAACCGGATACAATGCTTCCTACGAGGGGTTGCAGGAAGCTGTAATTGAAATAGATTATTTTTAAAATTGAAAGTGGAGGAACATGCATGCCGACCATTAACCAGTTGGTTCGTAAAGGCAGAGAACAGGTGGAATACAAGTCCACCGCGCCTATTTTGAAACAGTGCCCGCAGCGCCGCGGCGTTTGCACGGCGGTGCGTACCATGACGCCGAAAAAACCGAACTCCGCGCTGCGCAAGATTGCGCGTATCCGTCTGGGCGACGGCCTCGAGGGCACGGCGTATATCCCCGGCGTTGGCCATAACCTGCAGGAGCACTCCGTGGTGTTGATCCGCGGCGGCCGCGTCAAGGACCTGCCGGGCGTTCGTTACCACATCGTCCGCGGCGCGCTCGACACCGCCGGCGTTGCCGACCGGAAGCAGAGCCGCTCGCTCTACGGCGCGAAGCGCCCGAAGAAGTAAGGAGGGAATCGCTATGCCGAGAAGAGGTTTTATCCCCAAGCGCGAAGTGCTGGCCGATCCGATCTATAAGAGCGTGGTCGTAACCAAGCTCATCAACCAGATCATGCTCGACGGTAAGCGCGGCGTTGCGCAGAAAGCCGTCTATGACGCGTTTGAGCTTGTCAGCGGCAAAACCGGCCGTGAAGCCGGCGAGGTGTTTACCCAGGCGATGGAGAACATCATGCCCGTCGTGGAGGTCAAGGCGCGCCGCGTCGGCGGCTCCACCTATCAGGTGCCCATCGAGATCCGCCCGGAGCGCCGCCAGACCCTCGGTCTGCGCTGGCTCGTCTCCTACGCCCGCAACCGCAGCGAGCGCACCATGAGCGAGCGCCTTGCAGGCGAGATCATGGACGCGGCCAACTCCGCAGGCAGCGCGGTGAAGAAAAGAGAAGACACGCACAAGATGGCCGAGGCCAACCGTGCGTTTGCACACTATCGCTGGTAACCGGCGGCCAAAGCCGCCGGCAGCCTGAAAAGTAAGGAAGAAATACCATTGGCAAGAGACACCGCATTACAAAACACCCGAAATATCGGCATTATGGCGCACATCGATGCGGGCAAAACCACCACGACGGAGCGGATTCTGTTCTACACGGGCAAAATCCATAAGCTCGGCGAGGTGCATGAAGGCGCCGCCACGATGGACTACATGGTGCAGGAGCAGGAGCGCGGCATTACGATTACCTCCGCCGCGACAACCGCCTACTGGCGCGGCTGCCGCATCAACATCATCGACACGCCCGGACACGTGGACTTTACCATGGAGGTGGAGCGCAGCCTGCGCGTGCTGGACGGCGCGGTGGCGGTATTCTGCGCCAAGGGCGGCGTAGAGCCGCAGTCGGAAACCGTCTGGAGGCAGGCGATGCGTTACGGCGTGCCGTGCATTGCCTACGTTAACAAGATGGACATCACGGGCGCGGACTTCTACCACGTCTGCGACATGATGCGCGACCGGCTTGGCGCAAACGCGCTGCCCATTCAGCTGCCCATCGGAAGCGAGGCGGAGTTTACAGGCATCATCGATCTGGTATCGATGAAAGCGGAGGTCTACTACAGCGACGACGGCACGGACGTCCGCGAGGAGGAGATTCCCGCGGACATGCTGGAAAATGCCAAGGAGCAGCGCGCAAAGCTGCTCGACGCGATCATCGACGAGGATGAAGCGCTCATGGAGCGTTACTTTGCCGGTGAATGGTTTGCGGCCGAGGAACTGATCCCCTGCATCCGCAAGGCGACGCTTTCCGGGCGGATTGTGCCCGTCTGCTGCGGCACGTCCTATCGCAACAAGGGCGTGCAGCCGCTGCTCAACGCCATTGTGGACTATCTGCCGAGCCCGCTCGATATCCCGCCCGCTATGGGCACGAGCAAGGACGGCGCCAAGGAGATCATTGTCGAATCCGACGACAACGGCCCGTTCGCGGCGCTGGCGTTTAAAATCGTGGCCGACCCGTACGTGGGCAAGCTGACGTTTATCCGCGTTTACGGCGGCACGCTCAAGTCCGGCTCCTATGTGTACAACGCAAGCCGGAACAAGCGCGAGCGCGTGGGCCGCATCCTGCTGATGCATGCCGACACGCGCACGGAGCTCGGGGAAATTCACTCCGGCGACATTGCCGCGCTGGTGGGCATGAAGGACACGGGCACGGGCGACACGCTTTGCGCCGAGAACCGGCAGCTGCTGCTCGAGAGCATGACGTTCCCCGACCCGGTGATTCAGGTGGCCATCGAGCCCAAAACCAAGGCCGGGCAGGAGAAGATGTCCGCCGCGCTGCAAAAGCTTTCCGAGGAGGACCCGACGTTCCGCACGTTCACCAACGAGGAAACCGGGCAGACCATCATCGCGGGCATGGGCGAGCTGCATCTGGAAATCATCGTAGACCGCCTGATCCGCGAATTCCATGTGGAAGCGCGCGTAGGCAATCCCCAGGTGGCGTATAAGGAGACCATCAAAAAACCGGTCAAGGCAGAAGGGCGTTATGTCCGGCAGACCGGCGGCCATGGACAGTATGGCCATGTGGTGGTTGAATTCTCGCCGCAGGAGGCGGGCGCAGGCTATGAATTTGTCGATAAAATCGTCGGCGGCGTAATTCCCAGAGAATACATCCCGGCGGTCGACAAGGGGATCCGTGAGGCGCTGAAATCAGGGGCGCTCGGCGGGTATGAGGTTGTGGACGTGAAGGCGACGCTTGTCGACGGCAGCTATCACGAGGTGGACAGCTCCGAAATCGCTTTTACCATCGCGGGCTCGCTGTCGGTCAAGCAAGCGCTTGAAAAGGCGGACTGCGCGCTGCTCGAGCCGATGATGAAGGTGGAGGTGCTCGTCCCCGACGAATACCTTGGCGACATCATGGGCAACATCACCGCGCGGCGCGGCAAGGTGCTCGGCATGGAGCTGCGCGGCAATACGCAGGCCGTCAGCGCGACCTGTCCGCTTTCGGAGATGTTCGGGTATGCAACGGATTTGCGCAGCCGCACGCAGGGCCGCGGCACGTTTACCATGCAGTTCGACCACTTTGAGGAGGTCGGCAGGAGCGTGGCCGACAAGGTGCTCGGCAAAGGCCGCTGACCGGCGCGGAAAACAAGAAAGTCGGCGGAGCGCCGCCCCGCCCCCGCGAAGGGGACGCATCCCCGGAAAACTCCGTTTGATAAGGGCTTTACGGTTCGCGTTATATGGGATTCTCAGGGGAGCCGCCCCTGCGCGGGAGCGCGAGGGCGGAGCTCTCGCAAAAGGCGGGGCCTGCAGAGCCCGTTTGCAGGCCTGTCAGCCGGAGGCCGGGAAAAAGACTTCAAAATGAAAACCAATGATTCAGACAATAAAAGGAGATTGCGACAAACATGGCAAAGGCAAAATTTGAGAGAACGAAACCGCACGTAAACATCGGAACGATCG
>CAYUTA010000043.1:0-21689 GCA_964447605.1 uncultured Oscillospiraceae bacterium
AGCAACTCCTCCAGGTCGACGGCCCCGGAATTCTTTTCGTTTTCCGCTTGCATTTTATCGGCCGGTTGACGTATAATATTATTAAGATTTGACGCTTGATTCTGAGGAGGCTGGATATTGGCTCCACGCTGTACCTCAGAGATGGGCGTCAAATTGATTTCTGCTAAGCGGTATGTCTTTATTTTGTTTTGATATGTGTACACCTCAACATCGAATGCCGACACGTATTGATCGTATCCGTTTTCCGCGGGAAGAGCTACCGTTGTCTCAAAGTGGTCATATCTTGTGACGTTTTTCTTTCTTGCGCTTTTTGCGCTCGGCACGCTGCTTCCAACGTATTCTCCGTTTTCGATCATTTCGGGCAGATGTTCAAGCATTGCGAGCTTTTGCGCGTTCACGTTCACATCCGAGGTAACTTTATCGATAATGTTTTTGTATACGCGTACAACATACTGATTACCATCAAATGTCACGCCATGAATGGGCACGTCTATGCCGGAATAACGATCTCCAATCATGCGACTGTATGCTTTACGAATAAATGCAGTAAAGCCATCGCCACCTTTATTTCGAGTGTCGGAAGCATCCGCAATGCACTTTTGCGCTGTCGCGATCTCACCTTGACCAAGTTCTACAACGCTGCGGCTGGTGTTCAAATCATACTTGGGAACATCTCCTTGATATGGTTCTTTAATCATTGTGACCTGCCCGCTACGAACAGAGCCTTTTAAAGCCCGCGACCCGCCCGCATCACTTTCCGCTTGCATGCCCAGCAGCGTCGGCAGCGGGTCGCTGTGGACGCGCGCGGCGTTTGCCGTTTCCAGCCTTGCGGTCTGGAGCGCCTCCTCCTGCGGAACCGCCGCCGCAAGGATCTCCACCGCTTGATTCAGCTCGTTGACCTGCTTTTGCGACGCGGCGGATTCCGCATGGTAAGCCCACGCTTACCGCGCGTCCCACCGATAAACCAAAGGGAAGTGCGCGCCTCCGGCAAAAACTTGTTTTTGGTCGGACCCGGGATTTTAAAGCTCCCGTGCGGGCAGGAAAAAGTCCTCCTGCGTCAGTTCGAGCGCATCGACGACCAGCCGGACGTAGTCCAGCACGCCGACCTGCGTTGGCTTATGGCAGTCGGAGCCCATTGAGAACGTCAGCCCCAGCCGCTTTGCGCGGCGCAGCATATCCAGGTTGGGCGCGCGCCAGAGGCCGGAAATTTCCAACGCGACGCCGTGGCGCTTGCACAGCGAAAGCACGGCGTTTTCCCAGTCGAGCAGAAAGCGCGTGCCGTACAGCTCGTCGCACGGGGGCAGCACCGTTGCGTGGCCAAGGACGTCCACACGCTGCGTGGAAAAGGTCTTTTCAATCATGCGCAGCGTGTGCGCCAGGTAGTGGCGATTCAGGTCCGAGGAATAGTTCTTGGAATAATAGGATATCTCGCCGGAACGCTTTGCAAAATATTCGTGCAGCGGTACGAATCCGCCGCGTCCGTCCGGCAGGTTGTGAACGCTGGCAATCACGTAATCAAGCTGCGCGTCCAAATCGTCCGGCAGCGAAAAATTATGCTCCATGTTCGTCTCCGCGCCGCGGTAGACGTTGTAGGGCTTCAGCGCTTCGAGGTAGTCGCGTACATCCGTGAGGGTATAGATACCGCCGCAGAAAAGATGATCGGACACGCCGAGGACATTGCCAAGCTGCGCCTCTGTTTCCACAAGATCGGCAAGCGTAATCGACGCATCGGACATATTCGTATGCGTGTGCAGGTCATAAAGCTGCATCGGCCGGTTCCTCTTTCTGCCGCTCCGGTCCCACGGCCCGGCGCAGCGTTGTAGTGAGCGCCCCATGCGGGCAGGCGCGCAGGCAGGCGCCACAGCGCACGCATTCCGGGCTATTGGGCGTTTTGTACGCCGCAAGATCCATTTTACACGCGGCTTTGCAGGCGCCGCAGGCGGTGCAGCGGGATTGCACCACGCGCAAGCGGACGGCGGCAACCGGGTTGAAGCAGCCGTAAATGGCGCCGAGCGGGCAAAGATAGCGGCAGAACGGCCTCCACACCAGCAGGCTCAGCAGCACGATCAGAGCGAGCAGGCCGACCTTCCACCAAAACAATACGCCAATAGACGCTGCGAGCGCCGGATTGCGCAATACAAGCGGGATTCCGGCCAGCAATGTGCCGGAGGGGCAGACAAGCTTGCAAAACCACGGCGTGCCGACGCCAAAATCACCGCGCGCGGCAAGCGGCAACACGATTACCAGCAACGCAAGCAATGCATATTTTAAATATTTCAGCCAGCGGTCGCCGGGCAATTTTTTGATTTTTTTGAAAAACGGGATTTTATACAGCAAATCCTGTATAAGCCCGAACGGACAGAGCCAGCCGCAGACAAAGCGGCCCAGCAATGCGCCGAACACAAACAGCAGCCCCAGCACATAAAATGGGAACCGCACACGCGGCTCGCCCAGCATCCCCTGCAGCGAACCCAGCGGGCAGGCGCCCAGCGCGCCGGGGCAGGAATAGCAGTTCAGCCCGGGCACGCAGACGGTTTTGGCGTTTCCGCGATAGATCGTGCCCTCATAGAAGCCGCGCAGATTGCCGTTAGACACCAGTGTAAACCCAAGCTGCACCATCAGGCGCGCATGGTACTTCATTTTGGAAAACAGCTTACCCAATCCCAATACACTCCAGGCAGATTGCCGCGGCTTTGCTGAATACCGCCGTAAGGTCGTTTTGCAGCACGCCAAGCACGATCAGCAGTACGCCGATGAACGCAAGCGGCGCCCAAACCCACGGCATTGCGCGCGCTGTAAGCCGGTTAAGCGGATGCTCCCGCGCACAATCGGCCTTCGGCGCGCCGGTATTCCGTTTCTGCTTCTGCGTCATGTGTTTTAAATCCTCCGGCCACACGCCGCCATCGGCACGGCGGCTATCCCTCGGCCGGTTCCCCGGCGCCTTCCCCATTTTCTGCGAGCTGCAACATGCGGTCAATGATGGTTTGCCACTCGCTTTTGCTGTGGCTGCCCACGATCATGTTATCGACGACATAGCCGTCGCTATCAAAAAATATCGTGGTCGGATAGTACATCAACTCGCTGAGCACCTTGCTCTGTAGGTCTTCGGACGGCAAAAGATGGACGTAGTGCGCGCCGGTTTTTTCCACGATTTCACGCACGTACTCCGCATCCTTCTCGCTTTGGCCCACATCGCCGACCAAGCCGATGATCTGCACGCCTCGGTCGGCGTATTCCCCGGATAGCTTCCCCAGGTCCGGCATCTCCTGAATACAGGGCCCGCAGAACGTCCCCCAGACGTTGAGCATGGTCAGGTCGGCGTCTGCAAAAACCGATTCTGTCACCGTATTCCCGTCCAGATCGCGCGCCGAGAATCCGGTTAGCCTCGCCCGGTCTTCCTGCGGTTGGTCCGCCGCGCCGCCGCCGGTTTGATTGGGCGTGGCTTCAGCAACCGGCGCGCTTCTCTGCCCGTCCTCCGGCTGCGGATCGGTGTTGCCCGCCGCGCACGCGCCTGCAAAAGCCAGCGCAGCGATTAAAAGCGCGATAAGAATTTTTTTAAATCCATGCATCATCGTTTCGTCATCCTTTCTGCCGGCGCAAACGCCGTGTTTAACAGCGCCCGCCGCACAATCGCCGCCTGTCCGCGCTCACTCAAAACAGACCGCCGGTTTACCGCCCTGCGCAACCGCCTCGTTCAGCAGGCGGTCAACGTCATAGATTGTGATCTCGGCAAGCCGCTTCCTGCAGCATGCGTCCATCTCCCGGTAGATGGCATCCATTACGCCCGCCATGCCGGACGCGACCATACAGTCCATGTCCGGATCGCCGGAGCGCCAGGATACGCCCACCATCGGCTGGCCGACCGCCTCAAAGATCGCCAGCAGCGACGTATGCCTGGGATCGCGCAAAAAGCGGTAACCGCCCACCGCGCCCTCCTTGGCCTCAATGAGTTCCGCACGTTTGAGCTTGGACATCACCTTGCGAATGCGCGCCGGATTGGTGCAGACATTCTGCGCCAGCGTCACGCTGTTGAACATGCCCGGATGCCGGTTGAGATAAACGATGGCGTGTACGGCTATGGCAAACTCACCGGTCATATGCGCGCCTCCTCAAAAGATTAACTGTAATTATAATTTATTCAGTAAAAATTTGCAAGAAAAATAATACGGACCGGCGTTATTTTTGCGCAAACGCCGCGCCGGCTAGCGCTTTGCCCGGTGCTCGATGAGCTGCGCAACGATGCTGACGGCGATTTCCTCCGGCGTTTCAGCGAGGATCGGCAGCCCAACCGGCGTATGCACACGCAGAAAATCGGCCTCGGAAAAGCCCTCTTCCAGCAGGCGCTTTCTTGTAACGGCAACCTTGTGCCTGCTGCCGATGCAGCCGATATACGTTGCCCGCGTTTTCAGCGCCTGACGCAGTATTTCATAATCCGCCTGATGTCCGCGCGTCATCACCACAAGATAGTCGTTTTCCGTGACACTGATTTGCCGCAGAATGTTGTCGAACGGATGCAGCAGCGTTCCCTCCGCGGCCGGGAACAGCGCCGGGTCGGCAAACTCCTTGCGGTCTTCGCACACGGTCACGCGAAAATCAACGTATGCTAACACCGGCACAAGCTTTTGGGAAACATGGCCGCCGCCAAAGATATATACATGCGCGTTGTTGGCCACGGGTTCGACCAGAAGCTGCCCGTTTCCGTCACCTGCCTCGAGAATGCAAACGCGTCCACTCAGCCCGCCTTGGACAAGCGCCCCGTCGATCCCCGGCGCAAACTGCAGGCCGCCGGCATCCAGCACGCCGGTTTCCTGCACCGCGCCGCCGGAAAGCCTTCGGACAAGATACGCCGTCTCCCCCGCCCGCCTTGCGCTTTGCAGTCGTTCAAAAAGGGCCGTGGTCTGCGCGTCCGGCGCATAATAGGCAAACAGCACGAAAACGCGCCCGCCGCAGACCATGCCGAGGTCGGCGATCTCGTTGGCATTGAGCCGGTAAAGCCGGGTTTCAGACCGCTTTGTCCGGTATAGTTGAACAGCGTGCCGCTTTGCCGCGTATTCCACGGCTCCGCCGCCAATGGTGCCAAACTGCGCGCCGTCCGCAGTCACAAGCATGCTTGCGCCCGGGCCGCGCGGGGAAGAGCCCTCGCTCCTGACAACCGTGGCCAGCACGAACGCGCCGCCGGCATGCAGGGTGTTTACGATTTCATCGATAATATAGCGCATGAAAGCTCCTTATTCAGCAAGTTGATCGCCCGCGGAACGCTGGGCGTACACATACAATAGTATACCGTTGCCAATCGGAATTGACAACGGTATCTTCATGCATCCGCCTGTTTTTGCTTCAATCCACCTGCACGTCCGGCATCTCGATATCCGGCTGGTAGATGCGGTGCCGTTCAAGCTGCCCCTCGTTCCATTCGGAAATCATCTTGAGCAGCATTTTTTCATCCTCCTGTGTAAATGCGAGGTATGCGGAAGCGGAGGCGTCGCCCTTTTGATCCGTGTTTCCGTCAAAACGGATGTTGGTTTCACAGCGAAGCTGCACGAACAGCACGCCAGGATCGGCGGTGGGAATGCCGCGCTGGATTATCTTGAGAATCTGCTCCATCAGCTCCGGACTTGCGCCGTAGTCGTCCGGCTGGTATTTGTCGTCACGCACGTATCCGTAGTGCGACAGGTTTACCTGCTGTTTGCTCCCGTCCGACATGGGGACGTTGATAAACACGCAATACACGCCGATCCGCCCGTTGGCAGGCGCTTTGCTGCGCAGAATTTCCAGCGTGACCGCCGCATTGCGGGCTACATCCGGCTTAACGGAGTTGTTGCTGAGCATCATGTAGAGTCCGGCGGTTCTGGGCGTTTTCAAAGAGACGCTGTAGTGGTCTCCAAAGCGCCTTGTGCCAAGATGGCCGAACGTGTAAAAGTACCCCAGCTCCTGGTTTTCATTGGCGGTATAAATCTGGTAGACCGTCGGACGCAGGGAGGAAGGCTCCCGCACAATGCGCGCGTCATAATACCTGTCCGCAATCGTATTTTCCGCGGTACACTCGCCGACATAGCTTGCACGCAGCTTTTCAGCGTCTTCCGCGGTCATGGCTTCGCCGTTGGGGTAGTTTGTTGTCAAAAAGCTGATGGCTTCCCTCGGCGGAAAGGCGCGTAACGCCGCGGCGTACTGCGGATTTTGGTTGCGCGCATCGTTGAGGGTATTCACGTTGACAAACTCAATGCTGCGGCGAATTTTCCGGCCGCTGTGGAGCGTGATGACAATGGATTCGATGGTGCCTTCCACGCCGCCGTCCTCAAAGTTTCGGCCTCCCTGATAGTCCGGCTGTTTAACGCGTTCCGCCGCGGCCTTGAGCGAATCGGCGGTATATTGCCTTACCGCATCCTCCGTAAAATCGATTTGGGAAACCAGCAAGGCGGAATATGTCTGCGCGGCGCTTTCATAATTGTTGCCATAAAACCGTACCGATTTGATCTGATCCGCCGAAGGCGTGTCGTTAAGCACGGCTTTCCCAAGGCCCGTCGTGCCAAAATATAGCCCGGCGGCGGCGGCAACGGCACAAAGATACCAGGGCAGCGAGCGGAGCACGCGCTTTGGACTGCGCAGCGTTACAAACTGATAGATCAAATATACAATCAGCGACGCGGCAAGCAAAATGACGAGCGTAAGCTTGCGCGGCGACCGCACGATCAACAGCATGACCGGCAGCGTCAGCAGGCATGCAAACAGCGTTTGCAGCTTGCCCGTGCGCGCGCTCCGCTCGGCAAGCTCCGAGGGCCGGCGGACGAACAGCCAGGCGCCCAGCGCCAGTTCCGCGCAAGCAAGCGCCAGCGAGTAGACGATGTTGCCCATGCTGACGATGTCGATCCTGAGCATGCGCCGCGTCAGCGTCACAAGCATGCCCGTGACAATATTGGCGTTGGGACTCAATATTCCCTGCAGATCGCGCCAGCCGACGATCCAGGCTTCCGCAACGATGCCGCGCGCAAGAATGAACAGGATGAACCGAGGCAGGAGCAGCACGATGCCGGTGAGAATGACGTTGGAAAACAGCGTGCCCGTGATGCTGCAAGCTATCGCCGCCGCGGCGAACGCCAGCATGGTCGCAACGATGAAGAACGGCACGCTCAGCAGATAGTACGCAGGCACGAACGGCACGTCCATAAACAGATAGACCACCATCGATGCCAGCGTCGAAAGCACGACGGTCGCAACCGTCCAGGTCAGCGCAGCAAGCGTAACCGAGAGGTACAGATCGAGTCTGCGAACCGGCAGGCTGTGATAAAAATCGCTGTCGCAGCGCCTGTTCAGGAATGCAAAGCCGACATAGGCAAAGCCAATGCCGCCGATCAATGCAAAGAACGGCAGCGCGGGCAACATTTTGAACGGGCCGTCAAGCATTTTGACCCAGGCGGTATTGGATGCGTTGCCGGCGCAGAGAATGGCCGTCAACACGACGGTAATAACAAGAAACGCAAGGCCGATGCGGCCGATGCGGCGCATGGATTCCCGATAGAGATTCTTACTCATGCTTTTGCCCCCCTATTGGCTTCCGGCTCGTCAAACACATAGCCGAGCGCCTCCATTTCATAAATAAACACTTCCTCGAGCGCCAACGGCAGAATTTCAAACAGAATCGGCGACTTCTCTGCAAACGCCTTGCGGCAGGCGTCGCGATCGCCGCGCATGATGACGTTGGCCACCTTGCCCTGCCTGGAGAAGGAAAGCGTCTCGAAGCCGGCAAATACAGTTTGGTCGTAGTCCCCGTCAAACGCAACCTGCACCTTAAACAACGAGGTCTTGAGGTTTTGCACATCGCTTTCAAACACGATTCCGCCCTTGTACAGCAGCGCCAGCTGATCGCAGGTATCCTCGAGCTCGCGCAGCGAATGGCTGGTGATGACCGCTGTGCATCCGCGGTCCATTACGTCGGCGTAAAGCGTCTGCTTCACCAGGTTGCGCATGACCGGGTCCAGCCCGTCAAACGTTTCGTCAAAGAAAATGTACTCCGCCGCCGTAGAAAGCGCCAGAATGGTCGCCGCCTGCCGGCGCATGCCCCGGCTGAAAGTGGAAAGCGGTTTGTCCGCATTGAGGCGGAACGCCCCCGTCAGGCTTTGAAAACGCTCCATGTCAAACCTGTCGTATACGGACGCGTAAAGCTTGGCCATGCGGTTCATATTGCTCTGCGGCAGAAAAAACAGCTCGTCCGGAACAAAGGCAAAGTGCTTTTTGACCTCCATGTTTTCATACACGTTGCCGCCGTCGATGCACACCGCACCTTCATCCGGCCGGTAAATGCCGCTCATCAGCCGCAGGAAGGTTGATTTTCCGGCGCCGTTTGCACCGACCAAGCCGTAGATACATCCATTTGGTATGTTGCAGTTCAGATGATCCAGGGCAACGACGTCCGAAAACCGTTTGGTAAGATTTCTTGCCGTAATCATGCGTTCACTTCCTTTCCATACGCAGTGTTTACTGCTTCGAGCACCTGCTCAACCGGCACCTGCGCCGAGCAGAGCTGCCTGCAAATCTCGCTGATTTTCTCAATCAGCGTGCGCATCCGCCCACCGATAATCTCCGGCGCGTCGCGGCTGACGAACCGTCCGTTGCCCGGCACGCTGTAGCTGATCCCCCGCCGCTCCAGCTCCGTATACGCCTTTTGCAGGGTATTCGGGTTTACCGATAGCTTCTGCGACAGTGCGCGTACGCTTGGCAGCTGGTCGTCCGGCTTGAGCGCACCGGATGCAATCAGACGCTCGACCTGCTCGATGACCTGTTCATAGATGGGCGTCCTGCCAAATTTGTCGATTTGGAACATGTGCAGTCCTCCTTATCGGTGTACTACCTGTTGTAGTACACGTATATAATACGGAACAGTTTGCCGATTGTCAAGCATAAATAGCTATTTTTTTCAATTTTACACAGATTTTACTGAAGCCGACTTTTGTAATTAACCTTTTCGTCCTAATCTAAGCGTATGAAAAAGAATAAATTGCGCAATCGAAACGGGTTTAAGGAACCATTCATGCGGGTCGTCTTTCTGTTGTCAGCCTGCGCGTCCATACTGGCCGTCGCGCTGATTTGCATCTTTCTGTTTGCAAGCGGCGTTCCCGCAATGGCAAAGATCGGCGCATGGGACTTCCTTGCGGGTACGCGGTGGAAGCCCTCGAACGGCCGGTTCGGCATCCTGCCCATGATACTTAGCAGCATATACGTCACGGCGGGCGCAATCCTCATCGGTGTGCCGATCGGCATCCTGACGGCAATCTTCATGGCGCGCTTCTGCCCAAAGCGGCTGTACCGCTTTCTTAAGCCCGCCGTCGATCTGCTGGCAGGTATCCCCTCGGTGGTGTACGGCTTCTTTGGCCTGATGGTCATTGTGCCGACGATTCGCAGCCTGTTTGGCGGAAGCGGCACGAGTATGCTTGCCGCTTCGATCGTGCTGGGCATCATGATCCTTCCCACCATCATCGGCGTGACGGAATCCGCCCTGCGCGCCGTACCGGAAAGCTATTACGAGGGCAGTTTGGCCCTCGGCGCCACCCATGAGCGAAGCGTGTTCTGCGCGGTGTTTCCCGCGGCAAAATCCGGCGTGATGGCGGGGGTCATCCTGGGTATCGGGCGTGCCATCGGAGAAACGATGGCCGTCATTATGGTTGCGGGCAACCAGGCCGTTATCCCCTCGAGTCTCATCAAGGGACTCAGGACGCTCACGGCCAACATTGTGCTCGAGATGGGATATGCGCAGGATCTGCACCGCGAGGCGCTGATTGCAACGGCGGTCGTGCTGTTTGTGTTCATCCTCATCATTAACCTGTGCTTTTCGCTGGTCAAAAGGAGGACAATGGAATGAACGCCTCGCGCCTGAATGCAGCCATTTTGCGTACGGCCGTATACATCGCCTCCGCGCTGACGGTCTCAACCCTGCTGTTTTTAGTCGGCTATATCCTCGTCAAGGGCGTGCCGCATTTAAACTGGGAGCTGTTTTCGCTCAACTATACGTCGGATAACGCGTCGCTTTTTCCCGCGCTCGTCAATACCGTCTCCATGACGCTGCTCTCGCTGTTGCTGGCCGTGCCGCTGGGCGTCGGCGCAGCCATCTATCTGGTGGAATACGCCTCGCGCGGCAACCGGCTGATCGGCGCCGTCCGCGTGACGGCCGAAACCCTCTCCGGCATTCCATCAATCGTATACGGACTGTTCGGCTACCTGCTGTTCGTCGTTGCTCTGCGTTGGGGATACTCCCTTCTGGCCGGGGGGTGCACGCTGGCCATCATGATTCTGCCGGTCATCATGCGCACCACCGAGGAGGCGCTCAAGGCCGTGCCCGACGCCTATCGCGAGGGCAGCTTCGGCCTGGGCGCGGGGCGGCTGAGAACCGTACGCAAGATCATACTGCCCTCCGCGGTACCCGGCATTCTGGCGGGCATCATTCTTTCGGTCGGCCGGATTGTCGGCGAAACCGCGGCGCTCATCTATACCGCCGGCACCGTGGCAAAAATACCCGGGAGCATCATGGGATCCGGCCGAACGCTCTCGGTGCACATGTACGCGCTATGGAGCGAGGGCCTATCGACCAACCAAAGCTATGCCACCGCCGTGATACTGCTGATACTGGTCGTAGGCCTCAACGCACTGTCGGCATTGGCTGCAAAGAAAGTGGGAAACAGGAATGGATAAACCAATGGAAAAAATCAGAATTGAACAACTGAATCTGTATTATGGAGCGTTTCAGGCGCTCAAAGACGTCAGTTTGGACATTCCCGCATGCCGGATCACCGCGTTTATCGGCCCGTCGGGCTGCGGCAAGTCCACGCTGTTGAAAACGCTCAACCGCATGAACGACCTTATCGAAGGATGTCGCATCGAAGGAATTGTTTCGCTCGACGGAGCGGATATCTATGCGCGCATGGACGTCAACCAGCTGCGCAAGCGCGTGGGTATGGTGTTTCAAAAACCGAATCCGTTCCCCATGAGCATCTATGACAACGTCGCTTACGGTCCGCGCACGCACGGCGTAAAGAGCAAGGCGCGGCTGGACGACATCGTAGAACGTTCGCTCACCGACGCCGCCATCTGGGACGAGGTTAAGGACAGGCTGAGAAAGTCCGCGCTGGGGCTTTCCGGCGGCCAGCAGCAGCGGCTGTGCATTGCGCGTGCATTGGCCGTCGAGCCGGAGGTTCTGCTTATGGACGAACCGACCAGTGCGCTTGACCCAATCTCCACCGCCAAGATCGAGGAGCTTGCGGAGGCGCTGAAAAGCCGATATACTATCGTTATCGTGACGCATAACATGCAGCAAGCGGTGCGAATCTCCGACAAAACGGCGTTTTTCCTGCTGGGCGAGGTGGTTGAGTTTGGACGGACGGAACGGCTGTTCGCGCAGCCGAAGGATCGGCGGACAGAGGACTATATTACAGGGAGGTTCGGTTGATGAGAAGCAGGTTTGACGAGCAGCTAAAGCTCCTGAACAAGGAGTTGATCTCGATGGGCGCGCTGTGCGAGGAGGCCATCTCCATCGCCGCGCAGGCGCTGCGGACAGGCAACGCGGCGCAGGCGAGGCGCGTGATTGCCATCGACGCGGAAATCGACCGGATGGAACGCAACATCGAGGCCATGTGCCTGAAGCTGCTTTTGCAGCAGCAGCCCGTCGCGAGGGATTTGCGGCAGGTTTCCGCCGCGCTTAAAATGATTACCGACATGGAGCGCATCGGCGACCAGGCGGCAGACATTGCTGAGATCATCGGCTTTTTAAACGGCCGTACCGGCGATTCCGAGCATATTGGCGAGATGGCCGAAGCCACCATCCGCATGGTGACGGAGAGCGTGGATGCATACGTTAAGCGGGACGTTTCGCTCGCCAAGGCGGTCATTGCGCACGACGATGTCGTCGACGCGCTGTTTGACAAGGTCAAGGCCTCGCTGATCGCCATGATCGGCGCGAATCCCGCCGACGGGGTGTATGCGCTCGACCTGCTTATGATTTCAAAATACTTTGAACGTATCGGCGACCACGCGACCAACATTGCCGAATGGGTTGAGTTTTCCGTTACCGGCGTGCATAAAGGAGAGGCGGAGCTATGATCTACTGCGTAGAGGATGACGCCAGCATCCGCGACATCGAGGTGTATTCCCTCCAGTCCACCGGTTATGAGGCGGCCGGTTTCGCGGACGGCGGCGCATTATTCGAAGCGCTTAAACTCCGGCTACCGGAGCTTGTGATGCTCGACGTGATGCTGCCCGGCGAGGACGGGGTCGCCATCCTCAAACGGCTCAAGTCGGATGCCGCAACCCGCGATATTCCCGTTATCATGGCCACGGCCAAAGGTGCGGAGTACGATAAAATCATCAGCCTGGATCTGGGCGCGGACGACTATCTGGTCAAGCCGTTCGGTATGATGGAGATGGTTTCGCGCGTGCGCGCGGTGCTCCGTCGCGCCGCGCCAAAGCAGGTGTTGGGGGCGCTGGAGATGGGCGGCCTGACGCTTAGCCTCTGCGAGCACACCGTGACGGCCGAAGGGCACAGGATTACCCTGACCCTCAAGGAATTTGAGTTGCTGCGCACGCTGATGTCGCGCCCTGGCATGGTATTCACGCGCGACCGGCTGCTTTCGGATATCTGGGGAATCGATTACGACGGCGAGACCCGCACGGTGGATGTGCATGTCCGCACGCTGCGCCAAAAACTCGGCGGCTACGGCGAGTGGATCGAAACCGTACGCGGCGTCGGTTACCGTATGGAGGCGCGAAAGGCATGACCAAAAAGATTTTTCGCTCAGTGTTCCTGATCGCCTCGATGGTGCTCGCCGCCTGCCTGTCCGTTGTATTGGGGGTATTATATCAGCACTTCACCTCCATGCAGTCCGGCAGGTTAAAAACCCTGACCTCACTGGCCGCGCAGGGCGTTGCGCTCAACGGCCCCGCCTATTTTGACAGGCTGAATACGGATGGATACCGCATTACCTGGGTCGATGCGGACGGAACGGTGCTATATGATAACGAAGCGGCAATCCCCGCCGCGGATAACCATGCCCGGCGTGAGGAGATCTGGGAAGCGCTCGCGACCGGCGCCGGTGAAAGCGAGCGCTATTCCACAACGCTTGCGGAAAAAACGCTTTACCGCGCGCAGCGCCTGCCGGATGGAACGGTTCTGCGCGTCTCGGCCACGCAGCATTCCGTGCTGCGGCTCGTTCTCGGAATGCTGCCCTCCATCCTCGCGGTTCTCGCCGCGGCGATTGCGCTTTCGGCGGTGCTGGCGCGCCGTATGTCACGGCGCATTGTGGGTCCGCTCAACGCGCTGGATTTGGATCATCCGCTTGAAAATGAAGCTTACGAGGAACTGTCGCCGCTTTTAACGCGCATCGAGCGCCAGCACCGGCAGATCGTCAGCCAGCTTGAGGAGCTTCAGCGCAAGCAGAATGAATTTTCAGCCGTCACCGACAGCATGAACGAGGGGCTGATTCTGCTCAACGACAAGGGTACGATTTTAAGTATGAATCACGCCGCCATGCGCCTGTTCGATACCGACGGGTCCAGCGTTGGGCAGGATATGCTCACCGTGGACAGAAGCATTGGACTTCAAACGCTGCTCCGCACGGCGTTTTCCGGCAGCCACGGAGAAATCCGCCTGACGCGCGGCGAGCGGGAGCATCAGTTCAACGCAAGTCCGGTGCTTGCCAACGGCACGTTGACGGGCGTTGCGCTGCTTGTGTTCGATATTTCAGAGAAAGCCTTTGCCGAGCAGCAGAGGCGCGCGTTTTCTGCCAACGTTTCCCACGAACTGAAAACGCCGCTGCACTCCATTATGGGCAGCGCGGAACTGATTGAAAACGGTCTGGTCAGGCCGGAGGACATGCCGCGCTTTATCGGCCACATCCGCACCGAGGCCGCGCGGCTGGTGACGCTGATCGACGACATCATCCGCCTTTCCCAGCTGGACGAGGGCGTCGCCCTTCCAAAGGAGTCCGTCGATATGCTGGCGCTTTGCAACGACGTCGTTTTGGAGCTTTCCGCCGAGTCCGCCGCCCGCGAGGTTGCGCTCTCCGTTTCCGGCGGTCCGGCCGCCGTTTACGGCGTACGCAGGCTTTTGCATGAAATTGTGTTCAACCTGTGTGACAATGCAATCAAATACAACGTCACGGGCGGCAGCGTAGAGGTTTCCGTAACGGAAGCGCAGGGCGATACGCTGCTTACGGTGGCGGACAGCGGAATCGGTATACCGGCTGAGCACCAGGCGCGCGTGTTTGAGCGCTTTTACCGCGTGGAAAAAAGCCATTCCAAGGAAACCGGCGGAACCGGGCTTGGGTTGTCCATCGTCAAGCATGCCGCGCAATATCATGGCGCATCCATTGAGCTGACGAGCAGGCCCGGCAGGGGAACGATCTTTTGCGTACGCTTTACACAGGAGGCGCCGCCGGCCTGATCCTGGTCCGGTTGACGTATATTCCGGATACCGACAAGGATGGAATTGCATGTCGCTGATTTTAACGGATTGCTCGGTTGCGCCCGCATTGTTTCGTTACGGGATTGGCGGATCAATCCCGCTGTAACCCTTTTTTGACCCGCCGGCGCCTGGCTGTGTTTGTCATTTTGATGACGCATATATTGCGGAAGGCGGCGTATGGTGCTATGATGCATTTAGCCGGGTCGGCGACGCCTGTCGCTGTGTACGCGTGCAGGCCGTCCGGTTTGTCAAGTATAAATTGGAATGGACGACAGGAGGAAACGAGAAATGAAAACGCAGTTGAAACGCGTTGCGCTGCTTGCGCTTACGCTCTGTATCGCGCTATTGCCCGCATTCACACGCGCGGATTCGGATGCGGATGCCGTATTGGACGGGGGCGGCAACCTGTTTGCTTATGAGAACAGGGCGGCGGGACAGACCGTTGCCGGCGACCTGTACTGCTTTGGTCAAAACGTGGACGCATCGTCCGCACAGATCGGCGAGTCCGCCATTCTGGCCGGGCAGTATGTCAACATCAACAACAGCACCGTCGGCGGCAGCCTGCGTGCGGCAGGCTACCAGGTTTCGGCATTTGATACCAGGGTGGACGTCAACGCCACACTGGCTGCCTATACCATTTCCCTCGGCCGCGGCTTTGCGGCAAAGGCGGTCTACGGCTCCGCTTCAAGCATCAGTTTCCTCGGCGTTTGCGATACGCTCGGACTCAGCGCGCAGCACGTTTCCATCGCCGGCACGGTCAACGGCGACGCGAACATCCATGCCGAAAACGTAACGCTCACCGAGGACGCCGTCATTGCCGGCACGCTCCATATTAAATCTTCGAATCCGCCAACCATTGCCGCCGGCGCTACGGTTGGCGAGCTCGATTTCACGCTTGATTCGGGCGCGGGCGCCGTGGGACAGGCCTCCGTGGCCAGTCGTGTTATCCACAGGCTTAAAAGCCTCCTTATGATGCTGCCCGGACGCATTTTGCTTGCGGTGATGTACTATTTCATCATCCGCAGGTCTGTTGACGAAGCTGCGGGTATGGTCAGGAGCCGACCGGCCGCCATGCCGGTTTCCGGCCTGATCGCGCTGATCAGCATCCCGTTTGCCGCCATTCTCCTGATGGTCACATACGTCGGTATTCCGGCAGGAATGCTCCTGCTTTTCCTATATGCACTGGGGCTTGCCTTTGCCGTCAGCTTTGCAGGCTGCATGGCGGGCAGGCTTTTCTTCCCCAGACTGCATACGCTGGTTGCGTACATCATCGGCGTTGCCGCGGTCACGGTAATCAAGCTCGTTCCGTATGTAGGCGGACTGGTCACGTTTGCCTGCATGCTCTACACGCTGGGGTATTTCGTTCAAAAGATCTATTCAGGCTTTGTGAAAAAGCCGGCGGCGCCCGCCGCCGCTCCGCTTGAGACCGCGCTCACCGATGCAGCCGAGCGGGTATGATTCAGCCGTCTTTTCCCACGCATGATTCCCTGTCTGACGCGTTCAGGCGGGGATTTTTTGCCGCCGGACGCTTCCGTATGCGGCGCTTCGCCCGCTTGGTCAAATTCAGCTGAAAATTTGCACTTTACTTCGATTTAACCCGATTACTCTTTTTTATTAGACGGGACGCGGGCATGATAGAAGCATCCGATAAAGAAAGAGGAGGAATCAACATGATGAAAAGGTATATTGGTATCGGGTTTGCCTTGATGCTGGCGGTCTGCGCGTTCATGGGCTGCACAGGCGCCCCCGCCGATAAAGCGCCGTCGAATACGGCAGCCGCCGCGCAGGCTTCCGAATCCACTGCGGCGGACAACGCTGCGATGAGCGGTGAAATCACGGTCATCTCCCGCGAGGAAGGCTCCGGCACGCGCGGCGCGTTCATCGAGTTGTTTGGCGTTGAGCAGAAGAACGAGGCCGGTGAAAAGGAAGACTTCACCATCGCCACCGCGGATCAGACAAACAGCACCGGCGTCATGCTGCAAAGCGTTTCGCAGAATGAGTCGGCCATCGGCTACGTTTCGCTCGGTTCGCTCAACGACAGCGTGAAGGCGCTCGCCATCGACGGCGTGGACGCCAGCGTTGAAAACATTAAATACGCCAGCTACGCCATCGCGCGGCCGTTCAACATCGCCACCACCGCCGGCGTCGGTGAAGTTGCGCAGGACTTCGTGAACTTCATCCTTTCCGCCGACGGGCAGAAGGTCATTGAAGGCAATGGCTATATCGCGGTCTCCGATGCGTCGGCTTACAGCGGCAGCGCTCCCGCGGGCAAAATCGTGGTTGCCGGCTCTTCCTCGGTGTCGCCGGTTATGGAAAAGCTGATTGAGGCGTATGCCACGGTCAATGCAAACGCGGACATCGAGCTGCAGACGAGCGACTCCACCACCGGCATGAACAGCGCAGTCGAGGGCATCTGCGATATCGGCATGGCTTCACGGGCGCTCAAGGATTCCGAGCTTGAAGCGGGTCTTGCCCCCACAGTCATCGCAATGGACGGCATCGCGGTCATCGTCAACCTGGGAAACACGCTCGGGGGATTGACCAGCGAGCAGGTCAAGGGCATCTACGTCGGCGAAATCACCGACTGGTCGCAGGTGCAGTAGCTAAAAAAGCGCCTGCCGGCCGTCTGTGGAACCGGCAGGATAGCTGCAGAGCGGCGAATGTACGGGCATTCGCCGCTCTTCCCGTCAAAAAACAGTGTTTATTTGACGGGAAGACCGCATGTCCCCCACGCTTCAAGCCCTTTCATCGGCATGCCGCAGGCACAAAATCGGTTGTCCGCCGTCTTCTTGTTTGATATAATACGAATATGCATTCCCAACGTGCCGGAAGGCCGCCTTGCCCACAGCACTTCTACCGATCCGAACACCCACAGACCAACAAAGCGTTAGAAAGCGAGGAGCATCACAATGCATCAAAAACAATGGCGCGCGCTGCTGCTGGCTCTGATCCTGTTTGTCATGCCGTCCCATATGGCCTGCACGCAGGGTGGGCCTGTAACGATGGATGAAATTGAATGTATTACGCTGAATGAGACGCCTAGCTTTGGCAACATGGAAACGCTGACGCGGAACGAAATCGTTCTGTACCCCGCAAAAGAAACCGTTCTGTTCCGTGAGATTCGGATGAAGGATCAGGAGGTGTTGCGGGAGACCGCCTGCGCCCTGTCCGCAGATCGAATGGCGGCGCTTTTGGAAGCGGCCATCCAGCCGCTGTTTAAAATGCAGGAATCCATTGATACGAATGTGCTGGACGGACATAAAACGAGCATCGGCATCGAACTCAGGAATGGGGACGCCGTGCGGACGGGCGGGTTGGTAGCGGAAGAATACGGGCCCGCCGCATTCCGCAGAGCATATAAGGCGATTATCGCCGCCTCTGAGGAGGCAATGGCAAACGGCGCGGTTTCTGCTTCCCAAAGCGCGGCCGAATCGGACAGCGCTCCGGATGGCGCGCAGCAGAACGAGCCTGTTCGTCCCCTGCTTATGAGCCAATATTATAACCGCGCATGGGGGTTGACGCACGAGATTGTATTTCTGGATCGATCCGGTAGCATCCGTGCTGTCCGGAATGAAAAGCTGGAAGCCTTCAACGCGGACGACACGGCGGAACTGCTTGCCTGCCTCTCCGATCCGGCAAACAGCCGGGTGATCGCTTCCGAAACGCAGCTTGTGGTGCGGTCAATCGAAGCCCTGATTCAATCGCTTCCGCTTGACGGGATTCAAATCAATCATCATGCCGAAGACGCGGGCTTGCTGAGACGCTATGCCTTTGCGTATGCGGAGGACGGGAAACCGGACGGGATTGTTCTGAGCGTCGAGGGCGATATGCTGGGACGGATTGAAACGGCGGAGGCGCGCGCGCTATGCGCGTGGCTGCAGGGCGTTACGCCCGCCTCGCAGTATTTCGGTGAAAGCCTCGGCTATGCGTATACGGAGGACGATCTTGCCCCGCTGCACGCTTCGGTCTCCGGCAAGGCAACGTCCTCTGCTGACGGCAGAACCTGGTTCTATGAAGCGGCCGGCATCTCCGTGCGCATTCCCGAGGAGCTTGCCGTGGAGGACATCACTTCCGATAAAGGCTTCAGCCTGCAGATTACAGACCCAAACGACGCCAATATCGCCTATTATTATACGGCCATTTACAACGCCGAATACAAGGGGCTCTGGATGGAAGACCTCCGCGCTGATCAGTACGGAGCGGTGTTGGAATATCTGGTCGGGCCCGGGCAATACACCTACAATCCCTGTGTTGAGAACAATTTAACCTATCTGATCGCTTCGCTGGCGGGCGGAAGCCAGCTGCACTATATCCTGCTGCTGGACGGCTGGTTTTTGACGGCGACCGCGGCGGCAGCGGCCGGATATACGATTGGCGACGGGGCGATTAAAGACCTGGTGGAGATTATCGGCAGCCTCCGTTTTGACGGCGCGGATATCGATATCCCGCAATACAACCTGGCGTTTGAACAAATTCCCTATGATGGCGAGTGGTGGTCGTTTACGGGAATCCGCACAAAGCTCTACCTGCCGGTTGATTGGCAGGAATATCCCGAGCATGCCGTTGGCGATGCATACAGGGAATATGTTGTGGGCGCGGCGGATAAAAGCGCCATGTTATCCATTCGCGTATTCCTGGACGACGCTCTGCAGATAAATGACGCAACCTATCAAAGCCTGGCGGATGATTTATTGAAAAATGGAATGAAGGAACCTCAGGTCTGCATGATAAACGACGTCAAGCTGGTTATATATGGAATTGGAGAGGAGGCTGGATTTGGCGCGGTTGCTCTTGCGAGCGATTCCTTCACCATGCTTGAGTTCGCGCCTGGAACAGAAGACGGTCTGGAACTGTTTGCGCATATCCTCTCCACCTATCCGGCCGCCATAGGGCCTGCGCTTACCGAACCGACCCAATAGGGCGCGGCGGGTCAAGCCTCCGGGGTGTTGGCTCCGCCGGGCCGTCGCTTCAGGATCAAAATTCAAACGGCTCATCATTTTGGTTGCGCCGCCTCAAGCCGCTGGAATCAGCCATGGAAAGACGGTGTTTTTCGACCATATGAGCGATCTATGGTCGCCTTTGACATGCCGTTCGCCTCCTGGCAACGATATGGGCGGATTGCCGCGCCCGTCCTTGCCCACGGCTGAAACGTTCCTTCCGGGTGATCTGTCGACAAGATGGGAGGGGCTGTTTCGTTTGTCGGTTTTTCCCTGTATGTCTACGCCGCGTCTTGCAGGGGCGTTGCGTTTCAGAACCCAAGAAAAAATATCTTCATATGAAACGGCGCTTTAATTGCCCCGTTTTAGGATGTCTTCCGCATAATCCATGCGTAGACGGGCCTTGAGTTCATCCAGACCATCCACTTCATAAAGCCGCATTTCAACATCCGGCTTGCCGTTCCGGAACAGAAACGCCCGGTTCGTTCCATCCGCCATTGTGAACGTACAGAAGGCGTTTCCCGCCGTTGATGCGTTTTCCGGCCGCGGAGAAACAACCGTTATGTTCAGAAGCGCGGTTTCCGGTTCCTCAAGCGAAACGATCCCGCCGCTTTCCAGATAAGGGGTTTCCTGCCATGTCGCACAGCCGGGCGGCATAGCTCCGGCCTCCGCAGCCCATGCAACCGGAAGGCGGAAGAAACGCGGCGCACGGCATATTTATTCATGCGCACAATGCCTGTGTTGGGGAGAAAACTGCCTGAATCGAATGCGCGGCTTCGTTTTTACCATGTGTCCGGACGTTTTCTGTTTTCAGGCTGATTGCCTGAATCCCCCATCTTCTCGCCATTCGCGCTATGGAATCCCTGGTGCAAATACGTAAAACCCACCGCGCCCGATTTTACAGGCCGCCCTTGATTTTATACAGCAACCTGCATCGTTCTTGTATAAGCGCATGAAAATGCGGGTTTTATGCGTTTGCCTTGGCCCCGCACACGCCGCTCCTAAGCATAAAGCGGGAACTGCTCGCACAGCTCCAGTACGGTCTTACGCACCGGCTCGACCGCCGCTTCGCCCTGCGCAAGCACGCGGTAAATGCATGCGCCGATCAAATGCATCTGTTCCTCTTTCATGCCGCGCGTGGTCAGCGCCGGCGTGCCGAATCGAATGCCGCTGGTAATGGCCTTGCTGCGCGTTTCAAAGGGGATCGCGTTCTTATTGGCCGTGATGTTGGCCATATCCAAAAGATTTTGCGCATCCTGCCCGGTGATACCGGCCGGCGTCAGGTCAACAAGGAGGAGATGCGTGTCCGTGCCGCCGGAAACAATCCGCAGCCCCTGCTCCTGCAGCGTCCGTGCAAGCGCGCGCGCATTGCGCACGATCTGGTGTTGATAGGCGGAAAACTCCGGCTGCATGGCTTCAAGGAAACACACGGCCTTACCGGCAATGGTATGCATCAGCGGGCCGCCCTGAAGCCCGGGAAACACGCCCTTGTTGATCTTTGCTGCATGCTCTTCCTTTGCCAGGATCAGGCCGCCGCGCGGGCCGCGCAACGTTTTATGCGTTGTGGTTGCAACCACGTCCGCATGTGGGAACGGGTTGGGGTGCGCCCCGCCCGCAATCAGGCCGGAGATATGCGCAATATCGACCATGAAATACGCGCCGGCATCCTTTGCAATCCTGCCGATGCGCGCAAAGTCGATGATACGCGAATAGGAGCTGGCTCCGGCAACAATCATCCGGGGCCGCTGCTCGTGCGCAAGGCGCGCGAGCATTTCATAGTCGATGCGCTCATCCTCCCGGCATACGCCGTAATGGATGACCTCGTACGCCTTGCCGGATTCGCTGATCGGGCTGCCGTGCGAAAGATGCCCGCCGTGCGAAAGGTCCATTGTCAAAATTTTATCGCCAAAGTTCAGCAATGAAAAATAGACGGCAAGATTGGCCTGCGTGCCGGAATGCGGCTGCACGTTGGCATATTCGGCTCCAAACAACTCCTTTGCGCGCGCGCAGGCAAGAATTTCCACCTCGTCGACATACTCGCAGCCACCGTAATACCGGCGGCCCGGATAGCCTTCCGCATATTTATTGGTCAGCGGGCTGCCGAGCGCGGCCAGCACCGCGGGCGATACAAAGTTTTCCGACGCGATCATCTCCAAATGGTCGCGCTGGCGCGCGAGCTCCCGTCCCATCGAGGCGGCAAGCTCCGGATCGGTTTTTGCAATAAATTCGTGTGAGTACATTAGTTTGTTCTCCCATCCCAAGTTCATGCTGTTTACGGCATGCAGCCCGGCTTAACAAAGCGCATGGAC
>CAYUTA010000044.1:0-21168 GCA_964447605.1 uncultured Oscillospiraceae bacterium
CGCATTTTGCTTGCATAAGCATGGTTGTTATGATTTTAGATACACACTCTAGGTTTTTTAAGGGAGCAAGGAAAAATTCTGCCCGTCACAGAGCTTTCTCTGTGTCTCAATGAGTCCATGCAGAATCTGGAGCTAATGGGTGTGTGCTGTGAGCGCACAATGCAGCTTGATGGCATGATAACGGCCGAGGCCGCCACGCGGATATACGACTTGTTCCAGTCTGTTGTGGAGGCAACGCTTGGGAACTTAACCGGTGTTTGGGTTCATGTTTCCGAAAGGGCTGGCGATGTGATCGTGCGTATTGAGGCGGTGGGCCCCGAAAACCTCTCCGCGCTTGATACAGGCGGCGTCAAGGCCGTCTGTGAGGACGATGGCACATGGAGGCTGACGTTCACACTCCCGAAAGGGGGCGAGGTAGAGTGACGCCATTTTATCTTTCTGCATTTGCAGAACGTGCGGGGCTTTTACTCGCACTGTTCGCATCTCTTTTGCTGATGCTGACGCTGCTGTTCATCACCTTTGGGCGAAGGGGGAATCGCCCGGCGTGGATCGTAAACACCGCAGTGTTCCTTTTATTCTTTATGGTCTTCATCATCCTGTGCGCCGAGCACAGCTATATTGAGGACGGCTTTCCGTTGATATTCCACTCTCCCATTTCCATATCGTTCCTGTGGTGCGCGGCTATCCTGTTTGGCTTGTATGGGGCTATCGGTATTATCATCAGATGGAACAAACGAACCCGCGTCATAGACCGCAATTCCATCAAGGAAGCCATGGACTTGCTGCCCGCCGCTGTCTGCTACTTTACGGATAAGGGCATGGTCAAGCTGTGCAATCTGCAAATGTACCGTTTATTCTACGGCTTGGCTCAGAGCGACCTGCAATCGTTAGCCGAACTGCATGCGGCGCTTGCCGGGTGCGACGCGCATACAGGCGTCGTCAAGCTCTCCGGCGACGAGCCTGTCTATCTGTTCCCCGACGGGAAAGCATGGCTCTACACCGAAAACACCGTGCGGATACAAGACGGCAGCGCCTTACCCTTCTATCAAAACATTCAGCGGGAAGGAGTGGAAGTAGTTGCCTGACACAATGCACATGCGCTCTGTAAATGAGTCCTCGTCAAAGGTATCGTAGCCGAGCGCCTTGGCGGTCACGGCTTTCAGCGTTTCCTCCGGTATTTGCTTGGAAGCGCAGTACTTCTTCCACTGGACAGCGTCCCCTTCTGGAAAACGGCCTTTACCAGCTCTGCCATCGTAAGCATCGACGTCAATTCCCTGCCGCCCGAGCGGAGAGCGGAGCGGGAACTGCTGAAAATGCAGGATATTGATTTTCTGGTCGGCGCGCCGATCAACAAAAACGGCGTTTTCAGCGGCTTTATCGGCGTGGACAATCCCCGCAAGCATCGCCAGAACAGCGTGCTTGCTACGCTCGGGGATTATACGGCGGCACTCCTGACCAGGCGCGACCTGCTCAGGCGGCTCGAGGAGGAGAGCCGTACCGTCAAAGCCGTTATGGATGGCGTACCCGGCGGCTTCTGTCGCTTCAAGCTTTCGGCAGACGAAAGGCTGACTGAAAATTATTACAGTCAGGGATGTCTATCCATGCTCGGCATGATCCATGCGCAGATTGCTAAATTCAGCAGCGGCGATCTTGATGGGAATATTCCGCACTTATCTGCAGTTCGTGTTGGCAAAGCAGAAGACATCTCAACACTTGCAAAAGAAAAGTATAGCCTTGATACACAGAGAAGCCGATTCAACTTCTCCTGCCGCGCTTTGTAGTGTGCGCCTCTCCTCCAAGTCAGTATACCATGCGGATGTTGGCCGTGCATCCGTTCCCCTTTTCATTACTATTTGTGCCGCTGACGGTCGGCGGCGGAATGGATGTTATTATGAAATACCTTCCAGAACAACCCCAGTATTCGATAATCATTTCCGTTTGCGACGAACTTGCGCACGAATATGCGCTCACGCTTGAAATTGTAAATGGATTCGATGCCGCAAAAGAATTGATATATGATATCATATAGTAATGTTTGCGCTCGTGCGGTGGGCGCTACGGTTCTATGCTTACTTGTGAGCGCCCACTTATACGCGTTTTACGAATGAAATACTCAAGATAACGAGGTGTATACATGGCACGTAATCCGATTGGCCGCCGCCACAGATCGTGGATATTCTTGCGATGCTTGACCATAGCAAGTTTAACAAAGCGGCGATTATGGCTGTTGCACACTTATCTGAGTTGGATTATCTGATTTCTGATCGCGCACAAACCGACCAGGAAGCACAGGATGTGCAAAATGCAGGCGTAGCATACATCGTGGCGTGAGGGTTGAACTGTTGCGGAACGAATCAAAATATCTGGCAATCTGTTATGCTGCCTGGCTTGGGAAGATCATCGGCGTGCGTCTCGGCGCTCCGGTGGAGAATTGGAGTGCGGAGCAGATTGCAAATCGATATCCGAGCCTGGACGGCTATCTTGTTGATTACGGCGTTTTTGCGGCGGATGACGACACGAACGGACCTGCCTTCTTTGTGCGTGCGCTGTTGGACGATTCCAAGGAAATATCGTTGCCCATTGCCGTCGGACACGCTCTTTTGAACTATATCCCTGATCATACGAGTTTCTTCTGGTGGGGCGGAACCGGCGTTTCCACCGAGCAAACGGCATATGAGAACCTGATGGGTGGCATTCTTCCACCCGCAAGCGGGAGCATTGCGCAAAACGGCAGAATACTGGCCGAGCAAATCGGCGGGCAGATATTTTCCGATTGTTGGGGTTATGTTTCTCTGTTTCATCCGAAGCGTGCGGCGGATATGGCCGAGCAGGCATCAAGCGTAACCCATGACGGCGAAGCATTACAGGGCGCACGGTTCATCGCGGCGTCCATTGCCATAGCGGCGGAGGAAACGCAGGCCATGCGAATGATCTTGCGGGCGCTGCGATACATTAAGCCGGAAAGCGTGTACGCGCATATGGTGCGCGATGTGTGCGGCTTTTACCGGGAGCATCCTGCTGACTGGCGAGCATGCCTTGCATGGATCGATCGGCAGTATGACCGTGCGCAATATGGCGGCGTGTGTCATATCATTCCCAACGCCGCCCGGATCATTCTGTCTCTGTGTTACGGCAGGAACGACTTTACGGCGACGCTTTCCATATGCTGCGCCTGCGGATTTGATACCGACTGCAACTGCGGCAACGTAGGCAGCATCATGGGGGCGCTGTGCGGAATAGCGGGCATCCCCGAAAAATGGATCGTTCCTATCAACGACGTGTTGCTCTTTTCGAGCTGCCTTGGATATGAGAACAACGGCACGGTCAGCGGCAGCGCACGGCTGTTTGCAGATCTGGCGAAGCGCCTGCGCGAGGGAAAGGCCGGGGACGGTGAACGAGACGCCGCATGGCGTTTTACGCTGCCGTACGAAACAAAGGGCGCGCTCGCGATGGGCGGCGCTGTGCGACAGGCGGACGGCGTGCTGCTGCTTTATCCGCAGGAATCGAACGCGCGCGTTTTCTGGCGTTCCTATTATCGACCCTCCGAGCTGTACGACGCCCGCTATGAGCCGATGCTCTCGCCGCTTGTGCATCCCGGCGAAACGGTGCGTTTTTTAGTATCCGCTTCGGCGCGTACCGTTTTACAGCCGTTTGCCGAGATAGATTCGATTGGCGAAATCATGGGACAGCCTTTGACGGTAGGGAGCGCAGTCGCAGAGCTTGCGATGCCCGTTCCCGCAGGAGACGGTACGGTGCTGCGCTTCGGCCTGCGCGTATCGGCGGGCACGCCGGCAACGATAAGTATCCGTTCGGTCGTCTTCGATCACAGGGCGGATTGTGCGATACGCTTTGCAGAGCGCGTAACGGACGATTACGGCCCGCGCTTTTCCGGCGGGCGGCATCGGGTCGTGCGCGGCTTTGTTGCTCACAGCGGCGAATGGCAATTGCAGGACGGCGCGCTGCTGGGGTGCTCCCGCCGCGAGGCGCTCATCACGACGGGCGGCTCGGCGCTGCCGATTCACACCGTTTCCGCAACGATGACGCCCGACGGGGGAGCGGGCTGCTTCGTTGTGTTCGGCCTGCGCGGCGCAAGACGTTATGTTGCCTGCGGAATAGAAAGCGGGGAGCTGCTTGTGCTAAAGCGCACGGATGAAACCGACGTGATTCTTGCGTCGCGGCCGGCGCCGGCTCCAACGGGCGTTCCTCTTCCGCTGACCGTCCGCATTGATGCCTGTGGAGTGAACGTGCTTGCAGGCGGCATATCGCTGCATTGGTTGGCAAAGCCGTCCTGGCGACCGCCCTGCGGCGCTGTGGGCTTCCTGCTTCGCGGCGCCGGGCAGTGCTCCTTCCGGACGCTCCGCTTTCAATCGTAAACGCCGTCCCGAATCCGCTCAAACTGCCGGCGATGCAGGCAAATGCATTTCCCCGCAAGGTCGCACAGGCCGGCGGCTTTCAAGTGCTGCACGGCGCGGCCCACCGTCCGCGTACTGACGCCGATCTGGTTGGCAATGACCTGGTAGCTCTGCCGGACGATCACGGGATCCTTCTGATGCGCGTTGTTCGTGTAGTAGTTAGTCAGATAGAAACAGACCCGCTCAAGCCCCTTCTGATAGAAAAGACGCCCGTTTTTCCCGGAGTCCTGATACAGGTCGCGCGCGATGTGATACGTATACTTGCGCAGCAGCGCCGGATTTTCCATGACGACGGCATATAGCTCGGCTGCGTCTACGCGCTGCACGGACACTTGCGTTTTGGCGACGATTGTGGCAATCGTGATCCGCTGCTGCGAAAAAAGCTCCAAAAGACCAATCGCGCCGTTTACCTTATCCAGCTTGAAATACTGATAATCTTTCCCGTTTTCAAACCGCTTCATGCCGTCTACAACGCCGGATTCGATGAAATAGACGTATTCTATATGGTCGCCTTCGCCGACTACCACCTCGCCCGGCGCATACGTGATGCGCTTGCTGCGCGGCGCAAGGCTTTCCGGGAGCAAATCCAGCAGAACCTGATAGGAGGTGTCGTATTTTTTCCAGATTGCGTCCAGCCCGTTTGCCATAATACCACCGATTTCTAAAATGTGGACAGTTGTCCTTTTTGTTTCGAACAATAATATATTACAATCAATATGTCATAAAAGCAATAGGAATTGCGCACCAATACGAACTCGACGGTCATATGGCAACAAAATCAATAAGGAGGAAGAAAAATGAAACAACTGTTTGCAATTCTCTTGGTGGTCCTAATGGCGTTTGCTGCCGTGGCTTGCAAAGCGACGCCCGCCGCAGCTCCGGAGACAGCGCCCGAAGCGGAAGCACCCACGGCGGAAGCGCCCGCCGCTGATGAAAAGATCTACAAGGTAGCTGTCCTCGTCCCCTTCATTGGCGATCAATCCTATTTTGATTCCGTCAACGCCGGCCGTCTCGCCGTGGAGGAGTATCCCAACGTAGAGACCACGCTGATCGAAATGGGCGAGGACAAGAGCAAGTGGGAGAGCTACTACCTTGACGCCTGCGACGGCGGCTACGACCTTATCGTCGGCGGCAATACCGATGCCGAGGAATATCTCTACGGCGCGGCCAAGCAGTACCCCGATCAAAAGTTCTTTAACTTCGACTATGTCAACCATGTGGATCTGCCCAACGTCTACGCGGTCATGTACAATACGCCGGAGCTCGGCTATGTAGCCGGCGTGGCGGCCTCCCTCATCACCCAGAGCGACATGCCTAAGGCTAACCCCGAAAAGATCGTCGGCGTTGTGGTCGGCATGGATATTCCCGCGATGAACGACTTCATCGGCGGCTTCTGCCAGGTATGCCATGAGAAGGGCGTGCAGGTCCTCATCGGCTATCCGGAAAGCTTCACCGATTCCGCAAAAGCCAAGGAGATCGCCCTCAACATGTATAAGCAGGGTGCGGATGTGGTCTGGCAGGTGGCAGGCGGCGCGGGCTTGGGCGTGTTTGAAGCGGCAGCCGAGATGGATCGGTATTCCTTCGGCGTTGATAACGACCAGACCATCGCGCTCTCCGGTCAGCCCGCTCTGGCCTCCACGATCGTCACCTCCTTCTACAAAGACTGTGGCGCATCCGTGAAGTATGCTGTGGATTGTCTGCTTGCGGACAATTACCCCAGCGGTGCGGAAACGCTGGGCATTGCGAAGAATGCTGTCGGTCTCATTAAGAACCAGCAGTACGCCGACATGGTACCGCAGGCCATCCAGGATGAGATCGATACCGAGCTATCCAAGGTAGCAAACGGCGAAGTGACCGTTATCAGCGCACTGTTCGATAACGCTGCTTGGGAGGATATTAAGGCAAAGGCTACCGCTGCGCAGTAAAATCCGCATTGTGAATCGTCTGGGGATGCTCTATGCTCAATAGAGCATCCCTTTCTTAACAGTGACGGTATGTATCCACGCCCCGGGCGAAGATCAATTGGATAGGAGTGGTTCATCTGGAAAACACAATTTTACAGCTTGAGAATGTGACAAAGGTGTATTCCAACGGCGTAGTCGCCAACAAGGACATTACCGTAGATTTTCAGCGGGGCGAGATTCATTCCATCGTCGGTGAGAACGGCGCGGGAAAATCCACCCTGATGAAGATTCTGTTTGGCATAGAAGCGCCGTCGGCCGGCAAAGTGCTTTTGCGCGGAAAAGAAGTGCATTTTTCCAGCTCTATGGAAGCCATCGAGGCCGGCATCGGCATGGTGCATCAGCATTTCATGCTGATTCCGTCCTTCACTGTGGCGGACAGCATCATACTTGGCATGGAGCCGCGCAAGTCGAAGCTGTTTATCGACAGGAACGCCGCAATCCAAAGAACGCGGGAAATTGCCGAGAAGTATAATTTTGACGTGGACGTAACAAAGAAAATATCGGAGCTTTCCGTAGGCGCAAAGCAGAAGGTGGAAATCCTCAAAACCCTCTACCGCAACGCCGAGATCATCATTCTCGACGAGCCCACCTCGGTCTTAACCCCGCAGGAAACGGAAACGCTGTTTGAGGAGCTGGAGAAGTTCCGGCAGATGGGACATACGATCCTGTTCATCTCGCACAAGCTCAACGAGGTCAAGCAGATCAGCGACCGCATCACCATCATGCGAAACGGCGAGAGCAAGGGTACCTTCCGTAACGATGAGATTACGATGGACGAGCTGACGGAGCGCATCATCGGGCGGGAGCTCATCAGCTCCTACAACGACAAAAAGCAGCCCTACGCAAAGCCGTCCAACGTCCTGCGCGTAGAGGGGCTGAGCCTTTCCCACGGTGGGCAAAGGATACTCGACGATATTTCCTTTGCCGTGCGTCGGGGCGAGATATTCGGCATCGCGGGCGTGCAGGGCAATGGCCAGGATGAGCTGATTCGCGCGATCGCCGGACTGATTGAACCCACTTCCGGCACCGTCACGTTGGACGGAAAGGACGTTACCGCCCTTTCCATCAAGCAAAAGCGGGAGGCCGGCCTTGCATATGTGCCGGAGGATCGCATGGTGGACGGAACGGCAGGGAACGCCTCTCTGGGGGACAACATCATCTCCACCTATTTCGACCGTGCGGATTTAAACGGCAAGCTCTTCATGAACGGCAAGAAGATCGGCGAGGAAGCCTCCCGGCTGATTCGGCAATTCTCCATCAAGGCGGAATCGCCCGCGCAAAAAATCAAGAGCCTTTCCGGCGGCAACATTCAAAAGGTCGTCGTAGCGAGAGAGTATAACACGCACCCGAAATGCATGATCGCCGAGCAGCCCACCCACGGCATCGATATCGGCAGCGCGGAGTTTATTCATCTACAGCTGATCGACATGCGCAACCACGGCGCAGGGATTCTGCTTGTCAGTGCGGATCTGGATGAAGTCATGGGGCTTGCCGACCGTGTCATCGTGCTCTATGGCGGTAAGATCTCCGCCTATTTTAGAAGCATTCAGAACCTGTCACGCAACGAGCTGGGCTACTACATGTTGGGCGTAAAGAAGCAGCTGCCCGAAGAGATTGGAGGCGCAATCAATGACTAAACAGAAGTTTTCCTTCGCCGGCGACACCGCCTTTGAGGTGATTAAAACAATGATTGCCATCTTTATCGCACTCGGCATCACCTTTATCGTGCTGGCGCTGACCTGCGAGAATCCGGCAAGCTCTTTCGCCACGCTTCTGACGGCGCCTTTGACAAAGCTTCGCTACTTCGGCAACGTGCTGGAAGCCATGGTGCCCCTGGTATTCTCCGGCCTTGCGTGCTCGCTGCTGTTTCGGACGGGGCTGTTCAATCTTGGCATCGAGGGCGTGTACTACATCGGCGGCGTCATCTGCTCTTTTGTGGCCTGCAAGGAATTCGGGAATCACTTTACGCATCCCCTTGTGGCCATTCTGGTTTCCGGCATTTCCGGCGGCCTGATTATGCTGATTCCCGGGTATCTCAAGGCCAAGTTCAACACCAATGAACTGGTTACTTCGTTGATGCTCAACTCCATCTTTCTCGGCGTTGGGCTGTGGCTGATCAAAACCTTCCTGCGTGCGACCGACTATTCCTCCGTGGCGTCACCGCTGTTTACGGAAACGGCCAGCCTGGCCTATATCATACCGGGCACAAGGGTGACGGTAGGCATTCTTCTTGCTGTGGCTGCGGCGATCCTCGTGTATCTTCTGTTGTTTAAAACGCGGTTGGGCTATCAGATACGCATCACCGGCTTGAACCCGAGCTTTGCACGCTACTCCGGCATGAATGCGCTGGTGCTATTCCTGCTGGTGCATTTCATCTCTGGTTTTCTGGGCGGCGTAGGCACGTCGGTAGAGCTATTGAGCATCTATTCACGCTTTAGCTGGGTGGCACTCCCGGGGTTGGGGTTCAACGGCGCACTGATGGCCATGATGGGAAAGAATCATCCCATCGGCGTACTGTTCGTGGCTTTCGGCATTAGTTATCTGCAAACCGGCGCGGAGATCATGAGCCGCAGCACCACCGTGCCCGTGGAGGTCATTTCCATTGTAACCGCCATACTTGTTCTTCTGATCTCGGCTCAATACTTCCTGCGCGGCTGGCGGGAAAAGCAGTTACTGAAGGAGGGTATGATCTATGGCTGAGTTTTTCAATGTAATCCTGAGCGAATCCTTCCTTTCCACAGTTATGCGCGTATTTGTGCCGCTGATGTTTGCCGCCATGAGCGCATACGTCGCCTCGTTGGCGGGTATTCCGAATATCGCGGTAGAGGGCATTATGCTGATGAGCGCGCTGTTTGCGGTGCTGGGCAGTTACTGGACGCAGTCCGGCTGGCTGGGGCTTCTCATCGCTGTTGCAGCCGGACTCGTTATGTCGCTGCTGCTGGTACTGTGCACCATTAACATGGGAACGAACCCGATTCTGGTGGGTATCGCGCTCAATACCTTCTCCACATCCTTTACCGTATTCCTTCTCTATCTTTTCACGCAGAACAAGGGCACCAGCGCGTCGATTGCCTCCAAGGTGCTGCCGGTGGTCAAGATACCGGTCATCCAGGATATCCCAGTGCTACGGGCGCTTCTGTCCGGCCAGTATACGCTGACCTATGCATGCATTCTTTGCGTTGTGCTCGTCGCTGTCCTCGTTTATAAAACGCCCCTTGGGATGCGAATGAAGGCCTCCGGGCTAGATGAACAGGCCGCGCGGACGGCGGGCATCAACGTCAACCGCATCCGGTTTATTGCCATGATGCTTTCCGGCCTCTTGGCTGCGCTGGGCGGTGCGTACATGACAACGGGGTATCTGTCCGTATTCACAAAGAACATGATTGCAGGACGCGGATGGATTGGCATCGCGGCGCAGGCAATGGGCGGCACAAGCCTACTGGGAGTTGGGCTTACCACATTGATTTTCTCCCTGTTTCAGGCGATTACCAATGTGTTTTCGCTTTACGACCTTCCGAGCGAGCTGATCAACATCATTCCGTACGCAGGCGTGCTAATTGGGATTATCGTGTTTTCCGTTTCCCAATACCGGCGCGCGAAGAAAGGATAACTACAGATCGTGCAAATACTGGTTGACTGTGACCCGGGGCATGACGACATCATTGCCATCATGACGGCGCTTGCCCATCCGGAAGTGTTTTCCATACTGGGCCTAAGCACCGTAGCGGGGAATCAAACCGTCGACAAGGTGACGGACAACCTGCTCCGCGTGCTGGACTACCTCGGCGTGTCCATCCCCGTGGCAAAAGGCTGCGCGGCGCCGCTCTGCCGTCCGCTGGAGCCGCAGCCCACTGCGCACGGAGAGAGCGGCATGGACGGACCCGTGCTTCCCGCAGCCGTTACCCGGCCGGCCACGGAGGAGGCGGTACCGTTTCTGTATCGCAGCATCATGGAGCAGCAGACGCCGGTTACCATACTGGCGCTTGCGCCGATGACGAACCTTGCGCTGCTGTTGCAGAACCACCCGGACGTAAAGCCACGCATCGCGGGGATTCACATGATGGGCGGAAGCCTGTATTCCGGCAACATTCTTGCCCGGGCGGAGTTCAACATCTACCATGACCCGGAAGCCGCGCGCACGGTCTTTCGCAGCGGCATTCCGATCGTGATGAGCGGGCTGGAGGTTTGCAACAGAGCGCGAACCCTGTTTTCCGAGTATGCCCCCCTGCAATACGGCGGAAAGGCGTCGCGGCTGGCCTTTGGGCTGCTGGAGTTCTTCAGCGGCTACAATCGGAGACGTGGAAAGGATTACACGACGATCTTCGACGTTGTTCCCGTTCTGCAGCTGTTGAATCCTGACATTTTCACCGGTAGCTGGTATGCCGTGGATATCGAGACGGAGGGTGCGTTCTGCCGGGGCATGACCGTTGCAGACATGAGGGAAGAGCCCGGGATTGCAAACCGCGTCTATGTGCTGGAGGACGTGGACCGGGAAGCGTACATGAAATTGCTCACAAGCTCCCTTGTTACGCTGGACGGTATAATCCACGAAAAGGAAGTGCGGGCGGGGGGAAAGTCTGATGCGAGTGCTTAATTTCGGCTCCATCAACATCGATCATGTGTACCGGATACCGCATATCCTCACGGGCGGCGAAACGCTGGCCTCGGAAAGCTATCGCGTCTGCCTCGGCGGAAAGGGATTCAATCAGTCGGTAGCGCTGGCGCGCGCCGGAGCTTCGGTGCTGCATGCGGGCTGTATCGGCGCAGACGGCGGCGCATGCCGCGCTTATCTTGAAGCGCAGCGGGTGGACACCACGTACTTACATACGATCGAAGCGCCGACCGGGCACACGGTCATACAGGTGGATGAAAACGGGCAGAACTGCATCCTGCTGTACGGCGGGGCAAATCTCGGTATCACCACGGAGCAGATCAATCAAACGCTTTCAGCATTTGAGCGCGGGAATTATCTCCTGCTGCAAAACGAGATCTCCAATCTGGACTACCTCGTGGAGACGGCCGCCCGGCGCGGATTGCATATCGTGCTCAACCCTTCACCAATTTCGGACAGTCTTTTGCAGCTGCCGTTTCAGAAGATCGATTGGCTGCTGCTCAACGAGGTCGAGGGCGCTGCGCTGAGCGGCTGCCCGGACGCGGACGGCATGCTGGACAGGCTGCACGAGCGCTTTCCAAGCTGCTCCGTCGTACTGACGCTGGGCGAGAAAGGTTCCCGGTGCTGCACTGGCAACAGGCGGTTCTCCTGCCCGGCATTCCCGGTCCGTACGGTGGACACCACGGCGGCGGGTGATACGTTCACCGGATATTTTTTGCAGGGCATCCTCGCGGGAATGGACGCAGAAGCAGCCATGCGCCTTGGCGCGGCGGCTGCCTCCATTGCTGTTACCCGACCCGGCGCGGCGGATTCCATTCCCCCGCGAGAGGACGTGGAGGCCATGCTGAATTCCCGATAGGATGCGAAGCAGCGCTGCATCGAACGGCGGCGCTGGCTTGAAACGGAGGCGACAACGTGTTTGCACAGGAAGTATTGGATGCCGAACAGGAAATGATCGACTGGCGAAGGCGGCTGCATCAGTTCCCCGAGCTGTCTTTTCATGAATTTGAAACCACCGCATTTTTGGAGGAGCAACTGCGCTCCTTTGGGTCTGTCACGGTGCGGCGTCCCACCAAAACCGGTTTGGTGGCCGGCATTGTCGGCCTGAAACCCGGCGAAAAGCGAATTCTCGGCATCCGTGCAGATATCGATGCACTGCCCATGCCGGAAGAAAACGACCTTCCCTACCGCTCCCAAAGGCCCAATGTGATGCATGCATGCGGGCACGACGGGCACGCGGCGATGCTGCTTATGGCTGCCAAGCTTCTGTCCGCCCACCGGGACTCCTTCTGCGGCGAAGTGCGGCTACTTTTTCAGCATGCCGAGGAATTGCCGCCCGGCGGCGCCATTGAGCTTGCACAGGCGGGCGCTGCGGACGGTGTGGACTGGATGTTGGGGTTGCACCTGTCCAGCAACTATCCGACCGGCGTATTCGGCATACGCAGCGGTGCGCTGACCGCCAACGTAGACAGCTTTCGCATCACCGTGGTTGGCAAAGGCGGCCACTGCGCCTTTCCGGAACAGACGGTGGACCCCATTGTTGCGGCGAGTCAGATCATACTTGCGCTGCAAACGGTGGTTTCCCGCAAGATAGCGGCCAACGACGCGGCGGTCATCTCCGTCTGCAAGGTCTCAGGCGGTACGGCCTATAATATCATTCCGGACGCCGTTGTGCTGGAGGGCGCGGTGCGTTCCTTTTTGCCGGAAACACGGGAATGCATCCAGCAAGAGATCAAATGGATTGCGGAAAGTACCGCAAAAGCCGCGCACGCGGCCTGCGAGGTACAGGTTGATTTCGGGTATCCATCGGTGGTCAACGACCCCGTGCTGACGCAGGCTTGCAGCGGCATTCTGCAAAAACGCTTCGGCATGCGGCATGTGAAGCAAATCGAACGCATCATGCCGGGGGAGGATTTTGCTTATTTTACGGAGGGGCGACCGGGCTTTTTTGTGGAGCTCGGCACCCGCTGCCATAAGAAGCTCTGCGACCGTCCCCACCATAACAGCGGCTACCGCCTGGACGAGGACGCGCTTAAATTTGGTCTGCAATACTATCTGAACGCGATCACAACGCTTCTGGACGGATCCGGCTGCCTGCCGCGGGAAGGGAGCGACACATGAAGCTGACCGTGCTTGTCGACAACAACACCTATATCGACCGCTATTATCGGGGCGAGCCCGCCTTCTGCTGTCTGATCGAGGAAGGCGCGCAGCGCATTTTGTTCGACACGGGCTACTCGTCGCTGTTTATGGACAATGCGGATGCAATGGGGCTTTCGCTGTCCGATGTGACGGATATCGTGCTTTCCCACGGTCACAACGACCACACTGGCGGTCTGTTTCCATACCTGAAACGGTATCCGCATCCGGTGCGGCTGTACGCGCATCCCTTCGTCTTTGCATCCAAGCGTTCAAACGGGCTGGACATCGGCGTTTCCGGGGAAGCGCTGCCGGAAAGCGTCACATGGATTCCCGTCAATGCGCCGCATGCAATCAGCCCGCACGTGCTGATGCTTGGCGAGATTCCCCGGATATACGAGCATGAATCTGCGCGCGGAATCGGAGAACGGCTGGTGGACGGACGGTGGGAGCCAGACCTGCTTTCTGACGATACTGCCCTTGTGCTGCTGCCGGAGCGGGACGCGTCCGTGCTTCTGACCGGCTGCGCACACAGCGGCATATGCAACACCCTTGCTTACGCGATTTCCGTAACCGAACAAACGCCAAACAGCATTTTGGGCGGCATGCATCTATTGCAACCCGGCGCGGAAAGCGAGAAAACGCTCGCCTGCCTGCAGGCGCTTGGCATCCAGCGGTTGTTTCCCGCGCACTGCACCGCTCTCGCCGTAAAAGCGAAGATGTGCGCATGCTTTGATGTGCAGGAGGTCGGCGTAGGCCTATCGCTGCAATTACAATAAAATTATAATAAGGAGGGGTTCCCATGTCTATTGCGCTTTATGAGATCAAGAGTCCACTTTCACAGGTTAGCGACGCCCAAGCCAATACATATTTGGCCGGGCTGGAAGCAGCGCTGGTAGAATCGTTTGAAAAGCTGCCCATTGATGCCTTCGCGGCAGCTGATTTTGGGCTTGTGTACATTGCCTCGGGTGGAAGCGAGGGGCTGTTTCGGCAGATATATACGCACATACAGCAAAAGCCCTGCTATCTGCTGACCAGCGGTGACAGCAATTCCCTGGCTGCATCGATGGAAATCCTGTCTTATCTACAGCAGCAGGGGAGGAAGGGCGAGATTCTGCACGGTGAGAGCACCGTCCTTGCTGCACGCATTCGTACGCTGGCCGCCGCTGCCAGGGCGAAAACGGTGCTTACCGGCCTCCGCCTCGGCGTGGTAGGCGCACCGTCGGATTGGCTGATTGCCAGCGGTTATTCCAAAAAGGCGTATGGCGACAAGCTTGGCGCAGAGGTGATTTCCATCCCCATGGAGGAGCTTATCGACGCGGCAAAGCAGAATCCTATCCTTGAGAACCGCTGGACGGAGCAGCTTCGAGCGCTCGCCTACCCGAAACCGGAGATGGACAAGGCGCTGTCGCTGTACGCGGCGCTGCATACGCTTGTTGACCGGTATCAGCTTGACGCCGTAACCGTGCGCTGCTTCGATCTGCTCAATACCGTGCACACAACAGGCTGTCTTGCGCTTGCGATCCTCAATGCCGAGGGAATCTACGCTGGCTGCGAGGGCGACGTACCCTCCGCTGTATCCATGGCAATTCTCGGCGCGGTGTCCGGGCAGCCGGTCTTTATGTGCAACCCGAGCCGCATCGACCCGGAGAAGGAAACCATGGTGCTGGCGCACTGCACGCTGCCAGTCAGAATGCCTTATGAAATGACGCTAACTACCCATTATGAATCCGGCATCGGCGTGGCCATTGCGGGTTCAATCCCGGAGGGAAGCTGCACGGTGTTTAAGGCTTCTGGCGATCTAGCCCGCTACTATGCAGAGGCTGGAACAATCGCGCGCAATCTGCGCGAGCCAACCCTGTGCCGCTCCCAGATCGAGGTGGCGCTGCCGGATTTCAGCTACTTTTTACGTTCACCGATCAGCAACCATCACCTCGTGTGCACCGGCGATCATGTGGCGGCGCTGCGCGAGTTCTTCGCAATGCTGGGATAATCCGCCATGTACAGCGTCATCGAGTTGCAAATCCCCGCCCGGAGCAGCCACATTCCCGCCACGCTGACGCTGCCGCAGTCAGTGGGCTCCTGTCCGCTGGTCGCCCTTGTACATGGCTTTGGCGGCACACGGCAGGAGGGCGGCGGCTATATCCGGATTGCCGAATCGCTGGCGGCGCACGGAATCGCCTCCGTTCGGATGGATTTTCCTGGCTGCGGAGACAGCACGGAAAGCTTCCGACTGTGTACGCTGTCCAATATGGTCGGCGATGTGGAAACATGCATGGCTGCCGCTTTATCTGCTTATCCGTTGGATGCCGAACGGCTTGGCGTCCTGGGTATGAGCCTTGGCGGGCGCGTGACGATGGAGCTGATCAACCGGCGGACAATTCCGCTTCCCGCAGCCGTGCTCATTGCGCCCGCCGCTGACAACGAAACCATATGCCAGGTAATCGGCGGCTGGGAGCGATGGAATGCGCTGTATGCAGCGGCAAAACGGGATGGCTTCGCGCCCATCCCGGATTATTTCGGCGGCCCGGATCTAGAACTGAGCCCCGCATGGTTTTCCGACTTTCTCAACATGGACACGCTTGAAGGCGCAAAACCCGGGCCGTGCGCCGTGCGTGTGATCTATGCGGAGGACGATGCCATCGTTGTGCCGGCGTTAAGCAAGCGATGTGCATTAGCATATGACGCAAAACTGTCGGAGATCGGCGGCGACGGACATTCCTACGGCTGCTACAGCGAGCGAACCGATGTTTTGCAAAGGGTGATTGATTGCGTGGTACGTCATTTTCAAAGCGCCTAGTTTGATGCGTCTACCTCTGGGAAAGTCGAAAAACGAGTAAGGCAATATACCGAAGTATTATTATAAGGAGCGCATACCATACTTTTCGTGTGGACACTATCTAGGGAATGGAGGCATCCTTCAAGAGAAGCCACATCCAATGTGCTATGTGAGAAAGTGGGGCAAGTTGATTAGGAGAAAAGAGCCATTTTGCTCTTTTGCCACCACCCTGGCAATTTTGCAACCACCTGCCCGAATCTGCCACCACCCCCCGGGCAATCGCCAGATTGTATCACTATAGCGGTCTTTAGACACCAGAAAAAGCCCTAACTTAGGGATTTTTCTGGTGTCTTTAACCGCTCCGTTCCCGCCCCTTTCCGCTCCGCTTGTCAACCTTTTATCCCTCTTTTGTACCGAAACGCAAAAAAGCCCCGCCCGGTTTTTACCCGGACGGGGCTTTCGCTTCGTGTTATTCCTCCTGCTCTACCGCTTCATCGATAAGCAGGCCCGAATCATTTTTGAGCTTAATAATCCAGCTTTCTGCCGTGTCCGTAATCCAAAGTTCCACGTCCACGGACGCCGCCGCAAGCGCGTCTTTTGTAGGCTGCGACAGCTTATCAATTGCCTTTTCTTTGAGCATAACGCCTAGTTCGTTGATTTCCTGTTTTGTCAATTTGTGGTTCGCGTTTGCCTCTTTCATTTTCTCAACTACTGTTTGTTCGAGGTCCCCACGGTTGTTTTAACCGATTTCGTCAGTTCTTTGATTGCCTGCGCTGCATTCTGCAAGGCAATATAAAAACGATCTGTCTGATATCACTGGCATTTTGTGGGAACACAACAACCGAGAAACGCCAATTCCATACGAACGCATTGAAGCAGCGGTTTGCCAATTATACGGTGGTTGGGAGGATGGGCCGGAAATATCGCAGGCCTTTATACAGGCCGTTTACGCAACGCCGAATTATGAGGAACTATATCAGCGTTACCGCAGTGAAGAGCTGTCCTCGCGGGATGCGTTGTTGGACTTGGAGGCCGATTATCCCAGCATAACGGATGGCGATAACCTAAACGAAATCTTGGTGCAGGCCAAACACCGCATGCAGCAAAAGAATCCAAAGCGTAAACAACCGGAGCGATAGCTTTATGGGTATCCCAATTCGTATACTGCGCCCGTATAGTATTCCGGATACCCATACCAAGCGCTTGTTTATAGGTATCCGTATACCTATACGTGTCAGATACCCGTATAAACATACCTATAGATGGCGCCCCCCTTATCCCTATGTCTTTGACGTAATCCAAGACATATATCGGTACAGCCCTCCCCGATCCTTCTCCAGCGCCGCTAAGGATTGATTCCCATCAAAGAAAGAAGCTTCGCCCGTGGCTCCCTCCGCCGCGGCAGCTTGCCTGCCGCATTCAGGCAAGCATAGCGTTTGTATGACAAACGCCGCTTCAGGGGCGCACCCCTGACCCCAATGTCGCCTATGGGCGGAGAGAACGGCAGCGCCGCTGAAAAGAAGAGCCATGACCAAAGAAATCACCCGCGAACTGTGCCTGCGGCTTAAGGTATATGCGTTGATGGAGAAGGTGGCAGCAGGATAACGAATACGTGCCCGTCATTACAGGTCGAATTTGAAGGCACAGTCGCCGAGAAACAAAAAGAGAGCAACTAGGTTAAGCCAAACGTCAAGATCGTCCAAAGGCAAGCAAAACGGTTATATCAGATTCCAGTATTCCGTTCGGCAATTTACAATAGCATGAATGGTAACGATCTTTGCCTCGCCGTCGACCTTGCAGAAAACCAGTTACTTTTCGAAGATCAAAATCCGAAAGCCCTGTTTCTTCAATATGCTGTAGCGTGGCGTTACCCCTGAATGAGGAAAGCCGGCAAGTCGCATAATCGCTGCCTCGATCCCGTCCAGACAGTCAAGCGCAAGGTAAACGTCACCCGAATCATCGGCAATGTACTGGATGAGGCTGTAGAGTTGGTCGTTTGCTTGGTCCGTTCGTTGAATGCGATACTTCATCCATTCTTCCTCGCAAGCAGTTGCGCGCGGATGCCGTCAAAGGTTTTCTGCATGGGGGCAACGCGTCCGATAGCGACGTCCTCTTCCGAATTCGCAAGCATACGCAGCAATTCCAGCTCTGCCCTCATTTGACGGTAATCCTGCAGATTCAGTACCGCCGTATCGCCGCGACCGTTTACTGTAATAATGACTGGCTGCCGCGTCTCCCGGCAAAGCTTTGAAATTTCGTTACAGTGATTCCGCAGATCAGCGGACGGGCGAATCATTTCTTCCGTAGCCCCAATTCTCCTTTGTGTTCAAATTGTACAATAATATGTTTACATCGCCAACAATACATACGTACTTGGTCCGCATCAAATTGTTGCTCTACAATACATCTTGGACAGAGGGAGGGACGAAAAGCAAAAGAGTAACACAAGACATGGAGTACGGGCAATCAATCCCTGATGTGCTACACAAAGAAATCGTGGTTTGTAATTGACTTTGGAATGTCCTATATAGTGTAGGCAAGAATGATAACCAGAGCGCCTTTGGCAAACATACCACAACCTGGGGACGCGCTTGCCATGGGCGGCGTCAACATAACGCCGCGCAAAAATGAAAGCATTTACTTTTCTCCATGCTTGCGGGCGACAAGGAGGAGGTCAGCCTTTCACAGAACCTTGCATCAGCCCCGACACAAGATACTTGCCAAGGCAGGTGAACACGATTAAGACTGGAATGATCGCAAAGCTTGCCGCGGCGGTCAGCGGACCCCATTCCACGCCGAAATAGCCCATATAGTTGTAGATGGCCATTTGCAGAGGCCGCAGCTTGCTGGAGTTGATCATAACGGAAGATACGATGAATTCATTCCATGCGCCAATGAATATAAAGATTGCAGCCGAAGCCATTGCGAGCCGGTTTAGACGCGGTATGAGCCGGAAAACGATGTATGCGCGCGAACAGCCGTCAATCGCCGCAGCTTCTTCGATTTCGATCGGGATGCTTTCCAGTCCGCCGCGCAATATCCAGATGGACATCGGCAGATTATTGCCTGCATGCAAAACGCGGCCGCGTTCGGCATCCCGCGTGAGCAGGCGGTTCTGTCCGCCACGCTCCTTCCGGCGCGGCAAATCGGTCGCGAAGCGGAGATCGGCTCCATCGAGCCGGGCAAATACGCGGATTTTGTCGTGTGCGACGAGCAGCTCAACAGAAAGAACGTCTATATCGGCGGAAAACCCGTTTAGGGTCGTTTCACCCTGTCGCCGCCCAGGTGGTACCCGTCACCGCACGCACCATGCAAAAAGCCCCCTTCCCATTCGAAATGGAAGCTATATTCGCGGCTCACCCGATCGGTGATGCCTCTCCTTATTCCTGCCATACCTTCCAAGGCGCGTTTCCCGTTGCCCAGAGCATTTCCAATCACTGTTTCTCCCTCTGCATATCCATACATTTCCAGAATCCTTCGTGTCGATAAGCCATCCGTTCTCCGTTGGAAGCGAGTCGGTCAAGCGGTTCTTTTTCCAGTACGCATTGATCGTCCGTCAGATAATCAAATATTGCAGGTCCGCAAATCATGAAACCGCTGTTGATCAGGCTTGCGTCCGAATCATGTTTCTCATGGAAAGCTTCAATCCTGTCGTTCTCTGCCAAGCCAAGCACGCCGAACCGTTGTCCTGCATTGATAGCCGGCAAGCATTGCAATCCTACCATGTGCACGATGGAAGGCAAGTTCACGAACAAGATCTACGTTTGATACGCCATCGCCGCAGGTTAAAAAGAACGGCCCGTCACCGACAAACTTCCGGATATGTCTGACGCGTCCACCTGTCATTGTTGATAATCCCGTGTCCACGACAGTCACACGCCACGGCTCAGTATAGTTGTCGTGCACCTCCATGGAGTTTGATCGGAGGTCGAACTTATATCTGACGTATGCAGAAAATAATCTGCAAAATACTCCTTGATAATATGCTGCTTATATCCCGCGCAGATGATCAAGTCGTTGAAGTCATAGTGCGAATAGAGTTTCAGCACATGCTACAAAATGGGTTGATCGCCCACCTCTATCATTGGCTTTGGCCTGAGATGAACTTCCTCTGAGATACGCGTGCCGAACCCTCCGGCTAAGATTACTACTTTCATTATCTGTCCTCATAAACAAATGGAAAATTCGTATATCCCTGACCGCAATGCTGGATACCTACGGGCGATGATCGGCGCGGAAGGTTTTATATCCTTTCGGAGCAGTCATAACTTGTAGTATGATATAAAACGTACCGTCGGGCATTCCAACGGCACAATTTCTGACTGTCCTAAAGGAAATTCACTTGCCCTTACCGTTCCCAGCAACGGTACATCTGGTGCGAAATCTCAGCGGATGCCTCCTGCAAAGCTGGCAAATAAGTTAACAAATCGTCCGGATTGTTAACGCCGACAAACCCGCTAAACGACAATGCGGCGATTATATTGCCCTCGTTATCCCGCACAGGAACGGCGATGCAGCTCCCGTTCTCTGCCGATTCGCGGCTATCGAACGCATATCCGTTCTTTGCAACGGAACGCAATTCCTGCCAGAATACTTCCGGATCGGTGATCGTGTACTTGGTCAGCGGCACCATTTCACACGAGCCAATGATCTGTTCCGCGAGACCGATCGGCAGCTCCGAAAGCAGCACTTTTCCGCCCGAACAGGCATAGAATGGCAATTCCGTAAGCAACGGAGGCACATAGTCTACGAGGCTCTTCGTGCGGGACTGTTGTAAAATGTAGCAATGTGCGCCCTCGCGCACGATCAGGTTCATCGCCTGTGCAAACTTCGCTGTATATCGTTCCATTACAAACGCAGAGATCTCTTTGAGCGCCAGCAGCAGATTGTTTTTCTCCATGACAAAACTGATCTTCTGCCCGATGATATAACGGTCGTCGTTGCACTGGTATACCCAGCCGTTGGTCTCCAACGTTTTCAAAATCCGGAAAGTGGTGGAAGGATTGATATCGCAGAGCTTGGCGATTTCATTCACGCCAAGGCGTGTCCGTCTAGTGCGCAACGTGTCCAATACGTTCAATGCACGTTCGACCATTTTGATCGTTTCTGTACTCTGTACGGTTTGTACTTCCAAGCCTCGTCATCCTCTGCATCCGTGATTTATGATGTTCCACACGCTTACCGATCAAAATGAAATTGCTATTCCAAAATATTGGTTGTGTTGGACCAGTTGCGCATTGTCTCGTTTGTAAGGCGAGAGAT
>CAYUTA010000045.1:0-21150 GCA_964447605.1 uncultured Oscillospiraceae bacterium
GCGCTCTCTCAAAAAGAAAGCTGACGCGGTCTTGGAGTCCATTGAGGGCTTTCAATCTCTTCATTATCGCCCGGGTATGTGCCCCGCATGAATTGCGAAATCGCTGATGTGGAAAGGCCCGTCTCCTTTGCGATTTTGCTTTGGGACTTCTGGCTTTCATCCATGAAAGTCTTCAAGTCCTGCCGTATCTGTTCAAACATACGCATCCTCCTATGCTTGCTTACCCCAGAATTTCATGAGCGTTGCGCTTACGCTCTCCTCCTCGCTGAAGCGGGGGCGGCCTTCGGATATATCCGTATTTCGCAGGATATCGGCGTTTCGCTTTGTGGCCGGGGTGATATGCTCGACCGTGGCGGGTTCGCCGGTTTCCGCAAAATTCTTTTCCATAAGCTGGTTCTGTGCGATAATCGCACGTAAATCTATACCCTTTGCGGGCTGGTAACGCTTGGTGGCGGCACGCGCGGCCTTCTTTTCCTTAGCCGCCCGGTTATAGTCCTCCTCGGTGGTGGTGCGGAAGGGTGTGACGATCTTGGCCTGTGCTGTGCTGATCGCTTTCATATCCATGGAGAATATGCCCATCTTATCAATGTTATCGGGGTCATACACCACGGTCACCCGTTCGCCGATATACGACAACAGGATTTCATTGAAATAGCTGTTGTTCATGAAGGAGACGCCGTTCTTGCCCACCACGCGCTCATCGGAATTTCCGCATAGGAGCCGCAGGGCCTCCTTGTCATGGAGCACATGCCTTGTGGTCAGGTTCTCGGCATATACCTGATCGGGACACTTGCCGCCCATATCCTGCCCCCGGCTGGGCGTTTGGTTGTATTCCTTGATGTAATCCGCAAACAGGCTGCGGAATTCATCCATTGTGGGCGCAAGCTCCACTATCTTCTCTTCGGGAACCCGCATACATTCGGGCCGCTTTCTCGCATCTTGTCCTGCGTATGTTTCGAAGCGCTTCCCGAAGCGGCTTTCCAGTGTCCCGAAGAACCGTTCCACCGTCTTGGCCTGCCCGTGGTACTTCGTTGCGTATATGATATTAAGGTTCAGCTGGTTGACCAGCGAAGCCGGATAATCCCTGTTAAAGTATTTGGAGCGGTAGTCCTTACCATTGTCGAAGTAGCATTCCCTTGGAATGCCGTATTCCTCCACGCCTAGCCGGAAGCTCTTTTTGATTGCCGTAGGGCACCTGTTCACGGAGCTTGAGCCGCCTTGCGGAGATTGTGACGCGGGCGGCGTTGTTATGCGCGGCACCGCCTTCAACGGTGAGCGCGTGGAGCTGATATTGACGGAATGGGGCTTTTATTTTGACGGGAGCGCGGAATTGATCGAGAAAATCCGCAAGGGGGTTTGCTTACATGAACGATCAGCAGAACAACGCCAAACGGCAGAACGGGCAGAACGGGAGCGAATTGAATGTAATAACCAAGGCGAAAGACCTTGTAAAACACACATTCACGCTCACGGAAAACACGGAGCGTTACCCTAAAAAGTTTCGGTTTACGCTTGTGAACCGCCTCCAAAATCGGGCGATGGATATTTATGATTGCCTCGTTGAGGCAAATGAGCTTGACCTTAGAGAACCGGAGGACGCGCGGGAGCGCGGACGGCTCCAAGCGAAGGCATTAACCCACCTCAAGGAGTTTTTATTTTTATTGGAGCTTTCATTTGAGGCGGGACGGATAAACGCCAAGAGCCTTGAATATTGGAGCAAAATGGCGTGTGACGTTATGTATATGACAAAGGCATGGAAAAGGAGGGACAAAACGCGGTAACGCCTTTGTTTTCATAGAGGGGTGTGCCTTGTCGCTTCCAATTCCCGCAATTCGCGCAATGTCAATACCGATGGCACGCTGAACAACAACAACGCTTTCAATGGTAACAATGGCGTGCGCCCGCTTTGGTGGAATAGCTCGACAGAGTACGCCGCCCGCGAGGGCGAGCGGAAAACAATGCACCATCAACAAAGGAAGGTACATCCTCCACTCAAAATTGAGGGGAAATACATGATTGCCGATGCAACCGCCTTGCTTTGCAATGTGGAAGCTACGGACGGCAAGGAGCTTTTTTATATGGGAGAATATGAGAAAATTTGCGATTTTGAGAGCCTATACCGCGCATACCGCAAAGCGCGGCGGGGAAAGCGGTGGAAACAAGCGGCGGCGAAATTTGAGGTAAACTTGATTGAGGCGTTGCATGTTTTGAGCGCAATGCTCCGTGAAAAGAGTTATAGGCTCTCTCCCTACAATTCTTTTTATGTGTATGAGCCAAAGGAGCGGCTTGTTATGACAAACTCATACAAAGATAAGGTGGTACAACACGCGCTTTGCGATGAGGTTTTAGAGCCGCTTCTTTCGCGCTCATTTATTTTTGACAATTACGCCTCCCAAAAGGGAAAGGGCACGCACTTTGGGCTTGACCGCCTCACAAAATTCATGCAAGAGCATTACAGGCAATACGGCGCGGAAGGTTGGGTACTCAAGGGCGATATATCGAAATATTTCTACTCGATCCGGCACGACATTCTTAAAGAACAGGTGCGGCGGCAAATAGAGGATCCGGATGTTCTTTGGCTTGTTGATATGATTATTGACAGCACGGAGGGAATTGGGATCCCGATAGGAAACCAAAGCTCTCAAATATTCGCGTTGCTCTACCTCTCCGGCTTGGATCACTTCATAAAAGAGCGGTTGCGCATAAAGCGGTACGGGAGGTATATGGATGATTTTTACTTAATACACCCAAGCAAAGACTATTTGAAACAATGCCTTGCGGAAATAACGGCGCATGTGGAGGCGTTGGGCTTGAGGCTCAACAACAAAACACAGATTGCGCCACTCTCGCAGGGCATTGACTTTTTGGGCTTCCACACCTATTTAACGCCGAGCGGGAAGGTGGTGCGGAAGATCCGGAGCCGGAGCAAAAACAATGTGCGCCGGAAGCTCAAGAAGATGAAAGCTCTTGTTGACGCGGGGACGATACCCGCCGCCGCGCTGACGGCCTCATATCATTCTTGGCGCGGCCACGCCTCCCACGGGAATTGCTATCACCTAACCCGCAACATGGATGCGTATTACAAAAAATTATTCACAGAAAAGGAGTGATCCACATGGCTCAAACATTAGGAAGCCTTGCGGTTGGCGCGAAAATCAAGGATCCAAATTCAAAGTTTCTCAATCAACCGATCATTTGGAAGATTGCGGACAAGAACCACTCCGGCTATCCGTCCGGCGCGGTAACGCTCATTTCCGAGCGGATCCTTGCTCTCCGGTGCTTTGACGCGAAAGAGCCGACGAACAGCAATTCAGACCGCCAAAATTACGGCAACAACCGTTATTTGCACTCAAATGTTAGGCAATGGCTCAATTCGGAAGCGGCGGCGGGCGCGTGGTACAGCGCACAGCACGGCGCAGACGCGCCGCCAAGCACCGCAAATGTAAATAGCGGTTGGAACGCCTACGACACAAACGCGGGCTTTCTCAATGGCTTTTCGGCGGGCTTCAAGGCCGCGATTCTGTCAACCACATTGACCGTTGCAAAAAACACGGTTACGGACGGCGGCGGGAGTGAAACCGTAACGGATAAAGTATTTTTGGCCTCCAATACCGAGGTTGGGCTTGCAAATGAGAACAGCATAGCTGAGGGCGTTTTACTATCGATGTTTTCGGGAGGCGATGCGGCGCGGGTAACGCAAGTAACCACGGAGGGCATTGCGAACAGCAATTACACAAGCAACCCCGCCAATAATACCGTAGCTTGGTATTGGTGGATCCGCACTCCCTACGCCTCCTATTCCCGCAATTCGCGCAGTGTCAGGACCGATGGCGCGCTGAACAGCATCGGCGCTTTCGGTGGTAACTATGGCGTGCGCCCGCTTTGTAATCTTTCTTCTTCTATCTTGGTATCTGACACCACGGACGGGGATGGATGCTACACAATTACATGGAATACGGCACCCACCACGCCGCCGAGCATTACGCCGCCCGCGAGTGTGTATAGCGGACAGGTTGCCCGCGTGGAGTGGGGAGCTTCCACCGATCCGGATGGCGATCCGATCACTTATAAATTGGAGCGGAGCTATAACGGCGGCTCATACACGCAAATTTACAGCGGCACCACCCGCACATTTGACGATACCATAACCACGGCGATGAACACCGTGAGATGGCGCGTGAAAGCCGCCGACACATTCGGAAATGAAAGCGGCTATGTTACCACGGCCACAATTACAGTGATCCACAATCAGCCGCCAAGCATTTCCGGCACGGATGGGAGCCTTGGGGTGAAAAACGCGGCCTTTGCCTACGCCTACACCGTGACGGATCCGGACGGTGATGCGGTGAGCGTGGTGGAGGCTTTGGACGGCGTGCCATTCCGCACCTACAACCCGCAGTTAGGGCAGAGCCAAAGCGCGGAGGTGGACGGTAATACATGGGTAAAGCTCACGAATGGGAGCCACACGCTCACGGTTACGGCAACCGACACCGCAACCAACTCAACAACCCGCACGATGGGTTTTGTAAAAAACATTACGGCGTGCGGCTTCACCCTTGCGCAAAGTGAGATAATCCAATTTGAAGAAAAGCCGGAGCGGATGACAATCGAAGTGATCCGAGAGGTGGCGGCGGGCGCGGTGTTGACCGTGGAAGTGTGCAACAACGCCAACGACACAACCCCAACTTGGGAGGACGCAACGGCGGCGGTGCTTTCCGGCCTCGCGTATGTATTCACAAATGAAGTGAAAACCTCGCCAAATTGGGGCGTTTCCATCCGCGTGGAGCTTGAGCGGGGTGAGGCCGTTGGAAATTGCCGTATTTATGGAGTTGGGGGGCATATCGAATGAGCGTAAAAAAAGGAACCGGAAACAGGGGCGGGACGGATCCCACCCTCATTGCAAAAATCGAAAAGGACATTGCGGAAGGCGCGGAGCGGCAGGAAGCCGCAACCGCGCTTTTTTCTTTGGCTTTTCGGGCGCAAATCAAAGCGGACAGGAAAGCGGACGCGGGCACCATTTCAGACGCAATGATCATGCAGAGCGCGGAGCTTGTGGAATATCCGGCATACAGCGCGGCGGGCGTTGCCTATGAGAAGGGGGACATCCTCAAAAGCGAGAGCGGGCTTTTGTTTGAGGTGATTGCAAACCACACCTCAAACGCCGCTTATCCTATTGAAACCACCTTTGCTTATTACCGCCTCATTGAGCTTGAGCACACGGGCACGCCGGACGATCCCATCCCCTACCCCGAAACGGCGGGTATTGTGGTGAACGTGCAGAGCGGCAAATATTACGGCTTCAAAGGCAAGGCGTACCGCGCCAAAGCCGATATGCCAAATTGCGTTTACCCGCCTGACACGGCGGGGATGTGGCAATGGGAAAAAGTTGAGTGAGGTGAACGATGGATATGCAGATTTTCACAATTATTATTTCCGTGCTTGGCGTGGGCGGCATAATTTCCGGCGTAGTATTACGCCGCCTTGACCGCATGGAAAAAAGGCAGAACAGCCGAGAGGAAGCACGCAAGCAAGAGAGCGTGCTTATCATCAAGGGGCTAAAGGCGTGCGGGCATCTTTCGGAGGCAACGGCCATTGCGATGAAGCGCGGCCACGCCAACGGGGAAACGGAAACCGCCTTAGAGTATTACAAGGACTTCACGGACGATTTAAGCGACTACCTTTTAAGGCAGAACGCGGAACGCAATCACGGCTAAAGGAGGCGGGAATTATGGCACTCACACCGGATAAGACACGCACGGAAAACGGCGTAAAAATCAACGAGAAGATCATACCGTGGGGCGCGGTATGGGCTAAAGACTATGGATCCTATAAGAAGGGCGATAAATACAAAGCGGATCGCCTTCTTTCGGGCGGCACGGGAAAGGTGCAGGGCATAACCGTCCACAATACGGACGGTGGCGCAAACGCCGAAACGTACACCCGCGCCACATATCCCAACCAAAATATGAAGGATGCCCGCGTCCATTACTATACTGACGATGTGGAGGCTTGGCAAAACCTCAAGGAAAATGAGGTGGGATGGCACGCGGGGGATGGACGCGGAAACGGCAACGAAACCACCGTGAGCATTGAAATTATTATGAAAGGCGCGGCCATAAAGGACGATGCCAAGGCCGAGGACAACGGGGCGCGGCTCGCGGCGGCTATCCTTGCCCGCCACGGCCTAACCGTGGATCAGCTTTACACGCACAACCATTGGATGGGCTTGCCGGATAACATTGTGAGCGGGGCGCGGAAGAATTGCCTGCTTTACATTCTTCCTCATTGGGCGGCGTTCAAAGAAAGGGTGCGGGTGTATTTAGCGAGCATGACGGGAACGACACAACCCACCACGCCGGAGGCTCCGGCCACACCCGCGAAGGCTTATTACAGGGTGCGGAAAACGTGGGCAGACAGCAAAACACAGATCGGCGCGTTCTCCGTGTACGAAAACGCCAAGAAAGCCGCAGACGATAACAGAGAAGCGGGCTATAAAGTGTTTGACGATGCCGGAGCCGTGGTTTACACCCCCGCCGCCTCACCTCCGGCCACACCGCCGCCCGCCGCGCCCGCGCCAACGCCGGAGCCGGAGCCGCCCGATGTCGATAAGGCCATATGGGAATTTTTGACGGGCAAGGGGTTAAACGCTTTCGCCGTCGCGGGGATTATGGGCAATCTCTACGCCGAGAGCGGGCTAAAAGCCGCAAACCTTCAAAATGCCTATGAAAAATCTTTGGGCATGACGGATGCAAGCTATACCGCCGCCGTTGACAATGGGACATACGCCGATTTTATCAATGACAAGGCGGGGTACGGCTTGGCTCAATGGACTTTTTGGAGCCGCAAACAAGCCTTGATTGAGTTTGCAAAAGCGGCGGGCGCATCCATTGGGAGCTTGTCAATGCAACTTGAATTCTTATGGAAAGAGTTGCAGGGTTACACGGCGGTTATGGCCGCACTCACGGCCGCAACCTCCATTTTGGAAGCGTCAAATGTGATTTTGATGCAGTACGAAAAACCCGCAGACCAAAGCGAGGCGGCACAGGCAAAGCGGGCGGCGTTTGGGCAAGTCTATTATGACAAATTCGCCGGACAACCCGCCGTGCCGGAGCCGGAGCCTCCGGCAACGCCGGAAACCCCCGCGCCCGTGCTCGACAACACGCCGCAGGAATGGGAGAAAAAGGCCGTTGAGATGGCCATCTCTCGCGGCATTATCACAGGGGACACAACTGGAAACCTCCGCTTGCACGAAGCGGCCACACGCGCCGATGTGCTTGTATTCTTGGAGCGTTCCGGCGTGTTATAAAAAATTATAGGAGGAAAGACAAATGGAGGCTATCTTTGGAACCAATGTAAACGGGATCTTGCTCATTGTGGCCGTTGTCGCGGTCATCGTGGCGGCGTGCGCCGTGGTTTTCCCGTGGCTCAAGCGGCGCGGCGTTAATGTGGCACCCGCGCTTGAGGTAACGGGAAATGTGCTTGAGGGAGCGGACACGATCACGGAGATCCTAAAAGCGGTTTTCCCGACAAGCGTAATTGCCAATGTTGCGGACAAAATCATTGACTATGCAAAGATCGGCGTTGCCAAGGCTGAACAACTCTATATTATCAACCAAATCACCGGAGAGGACAGGAAGGCCGAGGCAAGCAAATTTGTTTATGACGCGCTCGCCCAAGCGGGCATTGAACGCAACGAGGCCATTGACAAAATCATCGATGGTGCGATTGAAGCCGCCGTGCTCATGTTGGGGCATGAAATCAAACCTCCCGACGATGGCGAGGGCTACGGCGCGGAAATCGCTACTTAACACAGAAACGAGCAGAACATAGAAAACACCCCTTGCGGAACCTTCACAGGCCACGCAAGGGGCTTTTTTCTTTTGCCTCCGGCCTATTACCGGAAGAACACCACACCAAAAACCCCGTTGACAATCACATAATATGGGGTGTTCGGATTTGGTGAGTTATGGCGGAGAGAAAGGGATTCGAACCCTTGATACGGTTCCCCGTATACGCGATTTCCAGTCGCGCGCCTTCGACCAACTCAGCCATCTCTCCATGCCTGTTGCACAACGCCAACTATCTTACACCATTGAACGGCATTTTGCAAGTACTTTTATGCCGTATTGTATGCAAAATGCGGCAAGCCACGCGCTGTCGGCCGCTGCACCGGGAAGAGGCGGGGGGTGCGGGAATTTCCATATACATATAACCGAAAATGCAGGCGCAGTACACTACAATATGCTCAAAGAAAGGAAAAATATGGTAAGATGGATGTGAGGTGATGCACATGGCCGATCCAAAACTGAGAATCTTTTTGATTCGGGATTATTTTTTGCAGAATACGGACGAAAACCATACGGTAACCGTACCGGAGCTGGCGGCATATCTCGGGGTGCACGGAATCGCTACGGACCGGCGCACCGTGTACGCGGATATTCGCCGGCTGAAAAGCCTGGGTATGGACATTGAAAAGCGGCGCAGCAAAACGCACGACTATTATCTGGGCGGGCGGGAGTTTGAGTTGGCGGAGCTAAAGCTGCTGGTCGACGCGGTGCAGTCCTGCCGGTTTTTGACACGGAAGAAATCCGACGCGCTGATCCAGAAGCTGGCCGGGCTGACCAGCCGGTTTCAGGCGGAGCAGCTTGCACGGCAGGTGTACGTGCAAAACCGCGTCAAAACGGATAATGAGCGCATCTATTACAACGTGGACAGCATTCACCTTGCCGTGCAGCAGGCGAGAAAGATCGCCTTTCAATACTGCCAGTATACGCTGACCAAGTCGCTCAGGCCGCGCCGCAACGGAGAAAAATATATCGTCAGTCCATACCTGCTGACCTGGGCGGAGGACAACTATTATTTAATTGCCGACCATCCGGAACACGAGGGCCTTTCCCATTTCCGCGTGGATAAGATGCTGGATGTGGCGGTGCTTGACGAACCGCGCACGCCGCTTGCGGCGGCATTCGACCCCGCCGTTTATGCAAAGACGATGTTTTCCATGTATGTGGGGGATCGCGAATGGGTGGAGATGCGCTTTGACCAATCGCTTATTGGCGCGGTGGTCGACCGCTTCGGCACAGACGTGCAGATAATCCGCTCGCACGAGGATGCCTTTACGGTGCGCGCGCTCGTTTCAGTGAGCCCTGCATTTTTCGGATGGCTGTTTCAGTTTGGGGGAAAAGCGCGGATTCTTGTGCCATCGGACGCACGGCGGCGTATGGCGGCGCAGCTTTCGGGCGCGCTTGCCGAATATGGTGAAAAAGGGTAAATACATGTAACAATTTCGTAAATTGGGGGTTCGCGCGGTTGCCAATGAAGGAAAAACCTTTTAAACTCAAGCTTGGAGGACGGGCGTTTCCACCCCGTCCGGGCAGGGGGAAACGTGCATGGTTAAGCGGCTGGCGACCTTTGTTGTGGCGTTGATTACGGTATTTGCATTGCTGGCTCCTGGCAGCGCTTCTGCGGATGTGGAGCTTTCAACCGGGCAGATTATCGGAGACAACGTTGCGTTGCGGCGCTCCGCTTCAAGCGGAAGCCGGCTGCTCACGCGCCTGAAGGAGGGCGCGGTCGTCCGCCTGCTCGAAGCCAACGTCAACGCCGAATGGTACAAGGTGGAGCACGGCAACCGGGTCGGCTATGTCAACCGGATGTATATTAACCTTGAGCAGTCAATGGATTCCTATCAGCTTGAATATACCGGAACCGTGGTCAACTGTGAGGAGGATATCAACGTGCGCAGCTCGGCCGGCATTTACGGCGACCGTCTGGGCGTTGCAAAAAAGGGCGAGCTGCTTGCGGTTACGCGCGCGTATTATGCCGGGGGCTGGCATCAGGTGCGCTACAACAACCGGACCGGTTATGTTTCGGCAGACTATATTGAGCTTTCCGTCCAGGTCGACGATACCAGGCTGGAAAGCCTTACCGTAACCGGCGGGACGCTTTCGCCGAGCTTTTCACCGAACGAGTACGGCTATATTCTCACCGCAACGGAGGGCAAGGTTACGGTCAAGGCCACGGCCAACAGCGGCGTGAAGGTCAGCGTTGGCGAAACGGGTATCAACAGCGCAAAATACACCATCAACTCCGGCAATTCCAAAACCATTCGCATTTATCTCGACGGCAAGGTCCGTTATTCGATCTATCTGGTGCGGGACGTGCTGACCGTGGGCACATGGAATATAAAGCGCGGCAACAACAACCTTGTCATGCAGGGCTGGCTGATTGCCAACCAGCGACCGGATATCATCGGCATCCAGGAGGCTTACGTCAATAACCGGACCGACGTGAACAACCTGCTTTCGCTGCGCACGCGCGCCTCGCAGAACACCGCGTTTGCATCAACCGTGGAGTACGGAAACGGCGGCCGGTACGGCGTCGGGCAGATCAGCCGCTATGAGCCGGAGTCCAACGAAAAGACCGCGCTCGACAGCGGAGGCAAGGAGCAGCGGTATTTGCAGCGCGTGGTATATACGGTTGACGGCGATAAGGTCTCGGTATACAACACGCATTTTTCCTACGAATCGGCCTCCATCCGCAAGAAGCAGTTTGCCGCCGTACTGGAGAAAATGGATGCCGATGAGAATAGATACCGCATCCTTGTGGGTGATTTTAACGCAAAAGAGCCGGAATTCGCCCTGTTTCTGAACGACTATAAAATTGTAAATACCTCGGACACCAAGTTCTATGATTACTCGCACAAGCGCATGAGCTTCAACCAGATTGACAACATCATTGTGAGCAAAAATATCACCGTGCTCAACGCGCGTGCGATTCCAACGACCTATTCCGATCATTATCCGCTGTTTGCATTCCTTGCGCTCAAATGAAGCGCGGCTGGAGCCTGCGGAGCCGCGCCGGCTGTAACACGGAAAAAAAGCCCCATTCGGCAAAAATACGGCGCCACTCACTCGGCGCGGCATATGGCATATCCTGTTAAATTGAAAAACAGTTTCCGGTTGAGGCCATGGGCCATATGCGCGGTACATTGGCTTCTTCACCATCAATCTGTTCACCGTGCCGGCTGCGTCGCGCCGCAGGTTCTGCGGATGCAAAGCTGCGGCTGAAGCACGATTTCCTGCGGCTGAAGCGCCGCATAGTCCTGCGATTCAATCAGATCGAGCAGCAGCCGCGCGGCAACCGTGCCGAGCTGCTGAATGGGTTGGCTGATGGTTGTCAGGGCCGGCTCGGAAAGATTTGCCACGGCCGAGTCCGTAAAGCCCGCGATGGCAAGCCGCTCCGGCACTGAGATTCCAAGGTCGCGCGCGGCGCGCAGCGCGCCAAAGGCCATTTCGTTGCTTGCGCAGAGAAAGGCATCCGGCGCGTCGGACGCCTGCAGCAGTTCCTTACCTTTTTGATAGCCTCCGTCAACGGTATTTGACGTGTGCACAATCCAGTCTTCGTCATAGGGCAGGCCGTTTTCAAAATAGGCGCGCCGCCACCCTCCGCAAAAGCTCGCCACAAACTGAAACGAGACTTTTTCAACAAGCAGCACGATTTTTTTGTGTCCGAGCGAAAGCAGGTGCTGCACCATACGGAACGAGCCCACGGAAAAGTCCGTATAGCAGCGGTGGCAGGAGGCGGGGGCTTCATCGTATTTTCTGGCGAGTACAACCGGGGTATGCCGCCGTTCAAACGCCTCGATATCCTGCGGATGGAAATCGCGCAGCGCAAACACAACGCCGCCGAATTTTTGCCTGGCAAGCAGCTCGATCTGCGCAACCCGCCGCGCCTGATTTGGAAAAACCGGATAATGCAGCATCGCATATCCCCGCGGCTGCAGCACCGCCTCAAAGCCTGCGGGTATGGCCTCATAAAAGCCGTAGTCCGCCTCGTTGAACAGAAACAACAGCACCCGCGAGCGCGGGCTGCGCCCGGTGGCCGCCGTGCTTTCCGGTTTATAGTTTTGCTGCTGCATGATGCTTTGCACATGCTCGCGCGTCTGCTGCCGCACAAGCGCGGGGGTGTTGATCACCCGGGAGACCGTCGCAATGGAAACGCCCGCAAGGCGCGCAATATCTCGAATATTAATGGGATGTCACCTCGACGAATCATATTTTTTTCATTATAGCATAATTCCGGGAGGAATTTGCAAGAATGAGCCGTCGTTTTCGGTTGCCGTCCACAGAGGGCGGGAAAACGGGCGGCGTTTAATCCTGCGGAGCATATCATGTGCCATTCTTTCAGACGATGAAACAAAACCGGTATTTCCCGTTACTTCAATTCCGGATTGAATTCACATAGCATTAATGAAACGAATTGACATTGTTACATCAAAGTTTTGCAACATTTTTGTTGAAATAGCCTTGACAAACGCGATTATTGGCGTTACATTATAAAATAAAATGTAACGTTACATAAATGATACAGAAACACAATTTGCTGAAAAACCGGAACATGGAGGTCGGTATCTATGATCATCGGCAGTAGTCATGGCGTTGGCGGAGGAAAGACGGAAACGGAGGTTTTCAGCGTTGTATGCGCACAGCTGGAACCCATTCATGCCGCCAATATGGAGGAGGTGAATCAAAATATTGACAGAATCATCGAGTATATGGAAATTGGCGCGCGCGGCTCCGGGCACGAGATATTGCGGGCACTTACCATAGAATCATCTGAAATTCCCGGTTTAGATTAAAAATGCCTTGCCAAAAGATAAAAAAGCACCATACAATCCGGTTTTTTACAGAAATCAGTCGAATATTTTTAGCGTTAATTCATCCTCCGGTTTCAGAAACGTAAGGTTTGCGATCGCAACCGCTTCCCATGCAGCATAATTAAATTCAGGAGGCAAGCCATGTTAACAAAAGTCAACCAGGCCGATGCGGTAAACCCAGAGATCAAGGTGGATCAGGATTATCCCATTGACCACGTTCCCGCCGCCGCGCGCAGATCGTTTATTTCGATTGCTGCCGTGCTGCTGGGGATCACGTTTTTCTCCCCGACCATGTCCACCGGCGCACAGATCGCCGCGGCCTTCCGCTTTCCCGACCTGCTTTGGATCGTGCTCGTGGCCAACCTGGTGCTTGGCGTCTATGTCGCGCTCAATTGCGCCATCGGCGCAAAGACCGGACTCACCTCGGTGCTGCTGTCGAGATATACGCTGGGCATCGGCGGCTCGAAATGGGCGGGCCTCCTGCTCGGCGGAACGCAGATCGGCTGGTACGCCTATGTTTGCGCATATACTGGCCAACTCTTTGCCACGGCCTTCAACCTGCCGCACGGCGCGGTGTGGTTCACATTGCTCTGGGCCGTCATCTTTGGCGTAACGGCGCTCTGGGGTTATAAAGCAATGGAAAAGGTCGCTTATGTCGCGATTCCGGGGCTGCTGATTCTCGCCGTCTATCTTCCCATTCTCGCGGCGCAGGCCAACGGGGGGTTCGCTGCGATCACGGCGGCGGTTCCCACTGCGAAGATGTCTGTGGCAACCGCAATGACCGCCATCGTAGGCACATTCGCTTCGATGGGGACGCAGGCTTGCAACTGGTCCCGCTTTTCAAAGAACGCAAAGGTGGGTTTTCTTGCCGGATTCATCGCCTTTATGATTGGCAATACGCTTATGCTGTTTGCCGGTATCGTCGGCGGCCTGGCCTACGGCGAGTCCGACTTTATTGTGGTAATGATGCGGGCGGGGGTCATCGTCTTTGCGCTCGTAGTACTGACGCTCAATATCTGGACAACGGCGCATGCGGGCGCTTACGCCTGGGGCGTGGCCGGTGCGGAAATGGGCAACAGCAAGAACAAATCGCCCTACCTCATCGGCGGCCTGGTCATCGCCATCATTCTGGCCTGTACAGGCATCTATGCGCAACTTATCAACTTCCTTGTGCTTCTGGGCATCTTTATTCCTCCGCTCGGCGGCGCAATGCTTGGCGACTACTTCTTTATCTATAAGCGACGTCTCCCCAAGCTGAAATATGTGCATTTCAAGCTGTTCCGCGCAGGGCCTGTGCTGGCGTATCTCGCCGGTGCGGCGGTTGCTTTCATTACCGACAGACTGGGCATTGGCATCCCTCCGCTGTTCGGCATCATCGTTTCCGCGCTGTGCGTGCCTCTGTTCGACTGGATTTTGAGGGCCTGCAAGGTGAACGACCGTCATGAAATCGCGGATCGGGCCGAAACGGTCTGAACGCGACGGATCGGAGGAAATTCAGAGCATGAATATCGGCAATTTGTTTGCTTTAAACGGTAAAATTGAAACGGAGGCGCTGAGCGTTGCCTGCGTGCAGTTCGCTCCTGTCGGCGCGCAGACCGTGGAGGAACTAAATGAGAACACGGAGACCGTCTTAAACTATCTGGATATGTCGGTGAGCGCTTTCCCGGGCGTGGACCTCGTCGTGTTTCCCGAGGCCTGTTTTCAGGGGTTTGCGCCGGTCAACTTTGAGGAAGCGCTCATGACCGAGCAAAGCCAACAGCTTCAGCGCGTCTGTGAACGCTGCCGGGCGTTGTCCGTCTGGGGGGTCTTTAATCCCCTGATCCGGAGCGGAAGCGGGCGTTGCTTTGCCAACACGGCGATTGTTGTCAATGATAGAGGCGAGGTCGTGCTTCGCTATGTTAAGATGAATCCCTGGATACCGTTTGAAAACGCGGTGCCGGGAAGGGAATGCCCGGTTTGCGATGGGCCGAAGGGCTCGCGCCTCGGCGTCATCATCTGCGCAGACGGCGATTATCCGGAAATGTGGCGTGAGGCCGCCTATCGCGGTGCGAATGTCATCCTGCGTCCAACACACTATATGGACCCGTGGTATCAGGCGTGGGAAATTACAAATCGGGCGGGTGCGTATTTCAATCAGGTATATGTTGTTGGCGCCAACTGCGCGGGACTTGCAAAAAATGAATCGCGCTCCTGCTTTGGCCGCAGCATGATCGTCGGACCGGACGGCAACATCATCACGGAGGCATCAAACGGCTGCCCGGGTCTTATCAAGGCGGATCTTTATCCTGGAATCATCGACCAGATGCGCATGCAGGCGGTACACGCTAATCCCATGTACGCATTTTCCCACCGGGGAGCGAGTTGCCCCGATCTTGCTGGAGAAGGCGACCCTGCGATGCGATACACAGCCTATCAAAATGTTAAGGAGGCGCGCAAATGACAAAGGACGCATATCCGGCGCTGTTCCATTATATCCATAAAGGCATGGCGGACATTGCCTTTCCTGTGACAAAGCAGGAGGTGCTGGATCGCATCGGCGACCGGACGGTTTTTGTTGACTGGAAAGAGCAGATTCCTCTGCGTACTTTCATAGAACCGATTGCGGGCAGCTCCTTTTCCTGCGCCGCCGACTTTTATTGCAAGCTGATTGCCGCGCTGTAAGCTGCTTCGATCTGTCAACAACGTTGTGTTTTGACGCCTGCCCCACCGACAAACCGTGGTTTGTCGGTGGGGACGCGCTGTGACGCGGATTTTTCATGCGACTTCGTCCCCGGACGATTGCAGTGTCTGCCGGCCTTGCCGCATGAGAAGTGTCATTTTCACCGCGCACATCGCTGAAACGACAGATTGTTTGTTTTGTCCTGCGTTTTACACCGTGCGCGGGTTGACAGAGCAACCCGCGGCATACCGTTTTTGACAGGCCGGGCCGCTCAGTAAAACAGCCCCGGCATATTGAATTCGTCCAGCCGCTCGCGATAGTTATAGTCGTCGAGCCAGGGCGAGTAGGTGGATACGCGCACATCGCCCGTGAGTGGGTCGACGGTAAGCAGGCGCAGATATCCGCCGCCGCCGCCCGACTCATGCTGATAGTTGAACATCAGTTCATACACCTCACGGTCCGGCGTTTTGTCGCCGTCGTCGTCGAGCAGGCGGGAAGCGCGCGCGGCGCCGGGCAGATGTCCGCACAGCACCAGCCGGATGTTCGGGCTTGCAGATACGACGCCTTCAAAGAGCACCTTTCCAGGGCCGGAATGATCGCCGGAAGCCTTTAGATAGCTGTGGGCGCACAGCACGACGACCCGGTTGGGATATTGCGCGGCGACCGCGTTGGCCCATGCAACGCTTGCCTTCTCCTTTGAGTAAGCGACCGAAAGAAACAGGAAGTCCCGGCCGCCCGCGGAAAACAGCGCGTAATGGCAAAGTCCGTCGAGGAATTCCGCCTCCGGAGCAATGTTGGTGTCGAAACGGTTATCCAGATAGGGCGAATATACGTTCTGCAGAACGCCCCTGCCATCCTTCATCTGTTTGTAATCATGGTTGCCGCAGACGGTGAGAACCGGCAGGTCCTCTGGCAGCAGGTCGAACGCCGCTCTGGCGTTGAGCGGGTCGTGGTCGGTATAGGCGTTGTTGATGAGGTCGCCCGTGTGCAGCAGATATACGATGTTGAGCGCGTCGCGGTTATCGGCAACGTACTGCATCATGGCCTTGTAGACGTCGGGATAGGTGCTGGCATACGCCTGCGTATCGCTCATCCAGACGATGGTGTATGGCGTTGGAGCGGGCGTAGCCGTCAAAATGGGCGTTGACTTTGGCGTCGGCGACGGTGTGTATGTTGTTTCTGGAGTGGGAATGGACACATCTGACAAAGCGAGCATGTGTTGAACACGCATGCCGGAATCCGCGCAGGCCGCCAGCGGTAACAGCAGGCAAACCGTGCAAAAGGCCAGGCATACGCGCTTCCATACGATCTGTTTCATCATTGCGCGGGAACGCCCCCTTCGACCGCGACCACGTCGTCGTCGAGCACCACGGGCACGAGCATGACGCCGCGGCCGGCGCGCGGCTCAATACGGATTCCTTCGGTGGAGAGCTCCGTCTTTGCGCCGTGCCGCTGTATGAGCGTGAGCGGGACGGGCCTGGTCGTATGCATGGCGCAGATCAGGCAGGCGCCGTTGGAACCGTTTTTCTTGAAATCAAACGTCTTGAGCCCCTTCCCGTTGCGGCCCTGCAATTCATAGTCGAACAGCAGGCTGCGCTTGCCGTACCCGCGGTCGGTCACGGTGAGAATCTCCCCCTCGTCGGGTAGCTGCGCGGCGAACAGGACACTGTCGCCCGGCTCAAGCCGGATGCATTTTACGCCGCCGGATACGCGGCCCATCGGCGGAACGGTATCCGTGGAAAAGCGGATGCTCATGCCGAGGCGGGTAATGAGCAGGATGCTGCCGGCCTTCTGCGGCTCGATGGCGACGACCGCGTCGCCGTCCTTTAAGGAAACGGCGGCCGTGCGCTTGGCGCGGATGGCATAATCCGAAGCCGGCGTGCGCTTGACGTTGCCCAGCCTCGTATAGAAGAAGTATTCGCCCACATCCCCCTCGGGGAACGCGGCGATGATGCGCTCGCCTTTTTCAAAGGGCAGCAGTGCGGCCAGATTCGCCGCGCGGGCCGTGGCCCGGGTTTCCGGGATATCTCCGGCAACGATCTGCAGCATGGCGCCCTGGTCGGTAAACAGCCGGATACGGCGGTTACTTTGGGTTTGGAGGATAAACAGCGGCTTATCGTCGGAAATCTGCGCGGCGTTGAACTGGCGGGTCAGACAGCGCCGCACCCTCAAATCCGCGCAGATGGCCACGGTCACGTCCTCGACCACGGCCAGCTCCCCGGGATCGACCTCGATGACGGATTCGCCCGCAATGACCTGCGTGCGCCGCGGGCAGCCGATTTGCCCACGGATTTCCAGCAGTTCCTTTTTAATGAGGTTGATCAGCTTGCGCTCCGAAGCCAGAATGCCTCGCAGTTCGGCAATGCGCTTAACAACCTCGTCGTACTCCTTTTTAATCAGGTGCAGCTCCATGTTGGTAAGCCGTTGAAGCCGCAAATCGAGGATTGCCTGCGCCTGAACGTCGCTTAGCGCAAACCGGTCCATCAGCGAAGCCTTGGCCTCTTTTGGCGACTTGCTCGCGCGGATCAAAGCAATGACCTCGTCGAGATTGTCCACGGCGATCATGAGCCCGGCGAGAATATGCTCGCGGCGCAGCGCGGTTTCAAGCTCGAACTGCGTGCGGCGGGTGACCACGTCGCGTTGATGGCGGATGTAGTGCGCAATGAGCTGCTTTAGGCCCATCTGCTGCGGCTTGCCGCCCGCAATGGCGACGATGTTCACGCCGAACGTCGTCTGCAGGTCGGTGTATTTGAACAGATATTGCAAGATCTTTTCCGGATCGCCGTCCTTTTTGACCTCGATGACGGCGCGCATGCCCGTGCGGTCGGATTCGTCCCGAATGTCGCCGATCCCGGCAAAGAGGGCCTTTTTCTCCTGGCTGACGGCAAGGATTTTTTCCAGTGCGTTGGCTTTGTTGACCTGATAGGGCATCTCGGTGACGACGATGAGCGTTCTGCCGTTTTTTTGTTCTTCAAAGTGTGTTTTTGCGCGGACGGCGAGCTTGCCGCGCCCGGTTGTATAAGCCTGCTCAATCTCCGGCGAATCAAGCAGGAATCCGCCCGTCGGGAAGTCCGGCGCGGGCAGGATCCGCATCAGCTCTGGCAGCGTAATGCGCGGGTTTTCCATCATGGCGATGACCGCGTCGATGGCCTCCGCGGGATTGTGCGGCGGGATGTTGGTGGCAAGACCGATGGCGATGCCCATCGCGCCGTTGACCAGCAGGTTTGGAAAGCGGCCGGGCAGCAGGTCCGGTTCCTTCAGCGTGTCGTCGAAATTGAACGAGAAGGCAACCGTGTCCTTGTCGATGTCGCGCAGCAGCTGCATGGCGGCCTCCGTCATGCGCGCCTCGGTATAGCGCATGGCTGCGGCGGAGTCGCCGTCCACGCTGCCGAAGTTGCCATGGCCGTCCACCAGCGTCACGCACATGTTATACGGCTGCGCCATGCGCACCATCGCATCGTAAACGGAACTGTCGCCGTGCGGGTGGTATTTGCCCAGGCAGTCGCCCACAATGCGCGCGCTCTTTCTGTGCGGCTTGTCCGGGGAAAGGCCCAGCTCGAGCATGGTGTACAGGATGCGCCGCTGCACGGGCTTGAGCCCGTCCTCCACGCGCGGTAGCGCACGCTCTAAAATGATATGCTCTGCATAGGGCATGAGGGAGGCGTGCATGACCTCGCCCATGTTCCGCTGAATGATATTTTCGAGCCGGAGCTGCTCGTTTCCTCTTTTTGCCATATCCGGTTAACTCCTCAGCTTTTCGTAGGTATCGGCGTCCTGCTTATTAAAATTTGCGTTTTCAAAGATGTACTCCTTGCGCGACTGGACCTTGTCGCCCATGAGCACGGTGACGAGATGCTCGACGTCCGCCGCGTCCTCGATGGTCACCCGCACGAGCGTGCGCCCGTCGGGATTCATGGTGGTTTCCCAGAGCTGCTCCGGGTTCATTTCGCCAAGCCCCTTGTAGCGCTGGATGGAATAACCCTTGCCGGCGGATCTGGTCGCAACCTTCAGCTCGTCGTCATCGTAGCAATAGATGCGCTTCTCGCCCTTCTGTACCTTGTAAAGGGGGGAAAGGCCGATGTACACATGGCCGTCGAGTATCAGCGGCTTCATATACCGGTAGAAGAAGGTCAGCAAAATTGCGCGGATGTGCGCGCCGTCCTGATCCGCGTCGGAGAGAATGATGATCTTGTCGTATCGGAGCGAGCTGATATCGAAATCCTCGCCAAGCCCGGTGCCGAGCGCGGTGATCATGCTGCGGAACTCCTCGTTTTGGAGCACCTGATCGATGCGCTTTTTTTCTACGTTAAGCGGTTTGCCGCGCAGGGGCAGAATTGCCTGAAAGCGGCGGTCGCGGCCCTGCTTGGCGCTGCCGCCCGCAGAGTCGCCCTCCACGATAAACAACTCGTTTTTCGACCAGTCGCGGCCTGTGCAGCTGGAAAGCTTGCCGACGAGCGGCGCGTTTTCCAGCTTGTTCTTTTCGCGCGCGGTCGCTTTGGCCTTTCGCGCGGCCTCGCGCACCTTGGCGGACTTGATTGCTTTTTCAGCAATGGCCTGCGCGGTCGCGGCGTTTTTTAAATCTTCGAGAAACGGCGTAAGCTTTTCGTTTACCACGCTCTCCACCGCGGGGCGCGCCTCGGTGTTTCCCAGCTTGGTTTTGGTCTGCCCTTCGAACTGGATGCTGCGCATCTTCAGCGACAGCACGGCCGTGATGCCCTCGCGGAAATCCTCGCCGGAAAGCGGCGCGTCCCTGTCCTTGAGCAGGGCGGTCTTCCGGCAGTAGTCGTTGAGCGCTTTTGTCAGCGCGGCTTTAAACCCTGTTTCATGCGTGCCGCCCTCCGTGGTGGGGATGTTATTGACATACGAAAAGATGTTTTCCGAATAGCCGTCATTGTGCTGCATGGCGACCTCCACCAGAATGTCGCCGCAGACGCCGGAAAAATGGATGGGCGTTTCATAGAGCGGCGTTTTATCGTGGTTGAGGAACCCGACAAAGTCGCTCAGACCGCCGCCGAACTGATATTCGGCTTTACGGCGCTCCCTGCCGGCACGCTCGTCGCGGAGAGAAAGCTTCACGCCGCGGTTGAGGTAAGCCAGCTCGCGCAGGCGGCGGGAGATGGCGTCATAATTCATTTCCACGGTTTCAAATACGCGCGCGTCGGGCAAAAACGTGACCACCGTGCCCTGCTTCCGCGTGCGGCCGACCTCGGTCAACGGGCCGTCCGGCGCGCCGGAGAGAATCTTTCCGTCCACATCCGGCCTGCTTGAAAACGACATGCGGTAGGCCCGGTTCTCGCTGTACACCTCCACGGTCAGCCATTCCGAAAGCGCGTTGACCACCGACGCGCCCACGCCGTGCAGACCGCCGGAATAGCCATAGCTGTCGTTGCCGAACTTGCCGCCGGCATGCAGCTGCGTAAACACGACCTCCACGCCGGATACGCCGAGTTTTTCATGTACGCCCACCGGGATGCCGCGGCCATTGTCGCTTACGGTAACGGAGCCGTCACGGTTCAGCACTACGGCGATTTCATTGGCGTAGCCGTTGGCGGCCTCGTCAATGCCGTTGTCCACGATCTCCCAAAGCAGGTGGTGCAGCCCGCGTTGCCCTGTGGACCCGATGTACATGCCGGGGCGCATCCGCACCGCATCGAGTCCCTCCATAACCTTTATTTTCTCTACCGTATAGTCGTTTGCCATCGGATTTACTCCTACATATTGATGATGAACCGATCTAGTATACCACACTTGGTGTTCGGCGTGAACCGCTTTTTTATGCGGGGAATTGCAAATTGGATAATTTTGGGTCAAATTTTCAATTTATTCAAAAAAAATA
>CAYUTA010000046.1:0-20812 GCA_964447605.1 uncultured Oscillospiraceae bacterium
AGCGTCGAATTATTGTTGCCATGCTTAATACCTCTGTATTTATATTCGACGCTTCTTTCAAATATCCTTTTGGATACACACTCTAGGAACATCGGCAATGTCGCAAGCCCCTAATAAATCAACGTTCATGGATTGCCTTTACCCATATTGCCCATTATGTTCTATTAATTTTTATAGATAGGGATAAGGGTAATAGGCACGTGCAATATGCCCGCGTAGTAATTATAGGAAAAATCGGGCAAACGGCAATCGGAAAAGGAGGTTCCCATGAGGGAGAAAACGATAGAGCATAAACTCGTGAAGGCGGTCAAGTCAACGGGAGGTATCGCGCCCAAGTTCACAAGCCCCGGTTTCGATGGAATGCCCGACCGTCTCGTGCTTTTGCCGATGGGAAAGATCGCATTTGTGGAAGTCAAGCGGCATGGGGAGAAACCGCGCCCTTTGCAAGTAGCAAGGCATGGAATGCTTCGGCGGTTGGGCTTCAAAGTATATATCTTGGACGATGAGAAGCAGATTGGAGGGATACTGAATGATATATAAACCACACGGCTATCAAGAATATGCCGCCACATTTATCGAAGAGAATCCTATCTCCTGCCTTCTACTCGATATGGGCCTTGGGAAGACGGCAATCACCCTGACCGCGATAAACGAGTTACTGTTCGATAGCTTCGAGGTTCACAGAATTTTGGTCATCGCACCGCTTCGAGTTGCCCGTGACACATGGCCGGAGGAACTGCGAAAATGGGATCATCTCTCTGACCTGCGGTTTTCGGTGGCGGTTGGCACTGAAGCAGAACGAAAGTCGGCTCTGCGAAAGAAAGCTGATATTCACATCATCAACCGCGAGAACGTCCAATGGCTCATCGAGGACAGCGGCATCCCGTGGCAATGGGATATGGCGGTGGTCGACGAACTCTCCAGCTTCAAGAGCCATCAAACGAAGCGATTCCGAGCCTTGATGAAGGTTCGTCCGAAGGTGAAGCGCATTATCGGGCTAACGGGAACTCCGTCATCAAACGGCCTGATGGACTTATGGGCAGAGTACAGGCTGCTGGATATGGGCCAGCGTCTCGGGCGATTCATCGGGAAGTATCGGGCTGATTACTTTGTTCCAGATAAGCGCAACGGTCAAGTCATATTCAGCTACAAGGCATTGCCTGATGCCGAGAAACGTATATACGACAAAATCGCCGATATCACCATCAGCATGAAATCTACCAACCATCTGGTGATGCCGGAGCTGGTGTCATCGGAATATATCGTGCGGCTCTCCGAGGATGAACGAAAGCGATATGACGAGATGAAGCGCAACCTCGTGCTGCAGCTGCCTGACGGTGAAATTACCGCCGCCAATGCCGCCGCACTGTCAAATAAACTGTGCCAGATGGCGAACGGCGCCGTTTATGGTGATAACGAGGATGTTATCCGAATTCACGACCGAAAGTTGGACGCTTTGGAGGACATTATTGAAGCTGCGAACGGCAAATCGCTCCTTGTGGCATATTGGTTCAAGCATGATTTGGAACGGATAAATAAAAGGCTGAAAGAACGGCACATACCGTTTTCCAAGATGGACACCGCCGACAGCATAAGGCGATGGAACAACGGCGAGCTACCAGTAGCCTTAATCCATCCCGCTTCCGCCGGTCATGGACTGAACCTGCAATCCGGTGGCTCCGCTCTCGCTTGGTTTGGGCTGACATGGTCGCTGGAGTTGTACCAACAAACCATCGCCCGTCTGTGGCGGCAAGGGCAAACCGCCGAAACCGTGGTGGTGCAACACATCATCGCCAAAGATACGATTGACGAGCGCATTTTGAAGGCTTTGTCCGAAAAAGACAGTACCCAGAGCGCGTTAATCGAAGCCGTGAAAGCCAATCTATGATAATCTATGGAGTCAAAAGCTGCCAATCCGAGTGACTAAAATTCCGGAGGTAGCCTATGGACACAGAAAAACTGACGGCGAAGGATTACTTATCTCAAGCCTATCGCATTGACCAGCGCATCAACAGCAAGATAGAACAGGTGCAGTCGCTGCGAGAACTGGCAACGAAAGCCACCGCTACTCTATCGGATATTCCGAAAAGCGGCGCCCGCAACATTCACCGCATGGAGGATTTCATCGCCAAGGCGCTGGATTTGGAATCGGAGATCAACACTGACCTTTGCAACCTTATCGATACCAAACATGAAATCGTCACGGTGGTGAAGTGCGTTGAAAACCCGGAACTTCAGACGCTTCTGGAATTGCGGTACTTATGTTTTAGGACATGGGAGCAGATTGCCGTGGAGATGAACTTCGACCTGCGCTGGGTTCATCGCCTGCACAACCGCGCTTTAAACGACATTGAAACCATACGCCACTGTTGACCACTGAAAGCCACGCGGGAAATCTGGTATAGTTATAATAGCGAAAAATGAAGGGCGTTCCTGCGTATGGGAGCGTCCTTTTCGATTTGAAACGGAGGCAATGACAATGCCGTACAAACCAAAGAAACCCTGCGCTTATCCCGGCTGCCGGGAACTTACGGCCGGCCGTTACTGCGACGAGCATCAAAAGCAGGAAGCAAAACGATACAACCAATTTGACCGCGATCCAGCCGCCAACAAACGCTACGGCAGAAGCTGGAACAAGATACGCGCGGCGTTCCTTTCGGCAAATCCTCTGTGCAAGGTGTGTCAGCGCGACGGACGACTGACACCCGCTGTGCTTGTTCATCACAAACGGAAGTTGACCGACGGCGGCACCAACGACTGGCATAACCTCCAAGCGTTGTGTCAGGAATGCCATAGCAGACTACACGCCGAGCAGGGCGATTACTTTTGAATCTTTGAATAAAATCAAAGCTATGAAAAAAGACGGAGGGGCGGCATGAATCCCTGCGGCTTTCCGGCTGGGCAGCGCGCTCGGCCCGTCGTGTGAATTTTCGCATAATCAAAAACCATAACAGGCTCAGCCCGGAAGGAGGTGGCGCTTATGCCGCGTGGCGGAGCGCGTCCCGGTGCGGGCAGACCCAAGAAACCCCTTGCCGACAAGCTCATTGAGGGCAACCCCGGCAAGCGCGAACTTACAAAACTGAAATTTCCCGCGAATGAAAACGCCGATGGGAATTCAAACACAGGAAATTCAAATAAATCAAACATACAGAAATCAAAGCCTGCTCGAATGCCGTCCTACCTCGATATGGTCGCCAAGGAGGGCGGCGACGTTCTGCCGCCCGCGAGTGAGATTTATAAAATGCTCACTGAGTGGATTGAGGCATCCGGCTGTGCCGACTTTATCGCACCGAACCTCATCGAGGACTTTGCCTTTCTGCGTAGGGCGTATCTCGAATGTGAGTACATGAATCGCAAGATGGGGCGTATCGCGTCGGGCAAACGCAGCCCGTATGTCAATATGGCGCTGGATTACCAAAAGGCGGTGATGGCGGTGTACAACCAGATTTGGCTCATCATTAGCCGCAACTGCGAGGAAAAGTACGACGGCGGTAAAAACGCCTTTTTGGAATTTCTGACGAACAGGGGATTTTAGGCTGTGAAATATATTGCAAATGTGAGTTTCGGCAAAGACAGCCTGGCCATGCTGCTGATGCTCATCGAAAAAGGTTATCCGCTCGACACGGTGATATTTTACGACACCGGAAAAGAATTCGATGCCATCTACAATCTGCGCGATAAGGTCAAACCGCTATTGGAATCACATGGCATTGAGTTCGTGGAACTCCTGCCTGCCAAGCCGTTTGATTACATGATGTTTGATCACAAGACCAAGAGCGGGAAAACCGGCTATGGCTGGTGCGGCGGGCGATGCCGATGGGGTACGACCTACAAAGTTGCCGCGCTGGATAAGTTCGGTAGAGGCGTTCATGTGTACATTGGCATAGCGGCGGATGAAACCGCGCGGCTCAAAAAGGAATACGGCGAGATGAAGCTGTTTCCTCTCGCTGATTGGGGTATGACCGAGCGGGATTGCCTCGATTACTGCTATTCCAAAGGTTACCGCTGGGATGAAAATGGCGTGGAGTTATACGACATCCTCGACCGTGTGTCTTGCTGGTGCTGCAAAAATAAGAACATGCGGGAGCTTAAAGGGATTTATCAACATCTGCCGGATTATTGGCAGCGACTAAAAGACATTCAAGCGCGCTTACCTCAGCCGATGAAGGGCGAAGGCAAGGGTGTTTTTGATTTGGAGAAGCGATTCGAAGCGGAATTATCGGAGGTGCGAAATGAAAACGACAGAACGATTTGAAAAAGTAAATATTGATAAGCTGGTGCCCTACGCCAGAAATGCCCGCACCCACGGCAAAGAGCAGGTGCTTCAGCTTCGCTCCTCGCTTCGTGAGTTTGGGTTTGTAAATCCCGTTATCGTGGACAAGGATTATAACATCATCGCCGGGCATGGGCGCGTCCTCGCCGCCAAAGCGGAGGGGTTGACCGAAATCCCCTGCGTATTCGTGGAGCATTTGACGGACGCGCAGAAAAGGGCGTATATCCTCGCAGACAACCGCCTCGCTCTCAGTGCCGGTTGGGATGAGGAACTGCTCGTTTTAGAATTCGGCGAACTGAAAGACATTGGCTTCGACCTTGGACTGACCGGCTTTGATGAAAGAGAGATAGAGAAGCTGTTTGCCGACAATGGCAATGACGTTGAGGACGATGACTTCGACCTCACAGCCGCTTTGGAACAGGCGGCTTTTGTTTTGCCCGGCGATGTCTGGACGCTCGGTCGCCACAAACTTATCTGCGGCGATGCCACCGACTCGGATACCGTCCGCAAACTGATGGACGGACGCAAGGCGAATCTCGTTCTGACGGATCCGCCATATAATGTCGGCTTCGAGTCCGCAAACGGGCTGAAAATCAAAAACGACAGCATGAAGGCCGACCAGTTTTATAATTTCCTGCTTTCGGCGTTCAAAAGCCTCGCCGATAACCTTGAAGGCGGCGGCTCGGCATATATCTTTCACGCAGATACAGAGGGCGAGAATTTCCGCAGAGCATTCCGTGAAGCGGGTTTCCATCTCAGTGGCACTTGCATCTGGGCAAAGGACAGCTTTGTCATGGGACGCTCTCCATACCAATGGCAGCATGAGCCGATTCTCTACGGCTGGCTGAAAACGGGATCACATAAATGGTATGCGGGCAGAGCCGAAGCTACGATTTGGAACTTTCCGAAACCGAAGCGGGGCGGCGACCACCCGACCTCAAAGCCCCTCGACTTACTTGCTTATCCCATCAAAAACAGCAGTCAGGCAAACGGCATCGTGCTGGACACCTTCGGCGGCAGCGGTTCGACGCTTATCGCCTGCGAACAGGCTGACAGAATCTGCAATATGCTCGAACTGGATGAAAAATATGCGTCGGTCATTCTGCGCCGTTACGCCGAGTTCAAAGGGAACGGCGGCGAGGACATCATTTGCGAACGAGACGGCAAGACCATCGCCTACGCCGACTTGGTGAAGGAGGTGGCCGACCGTGGATAAAACAATGACACTCGGCTCCCTCTTTTCTGGAAGCGGAGGCTTCGAACTCGGTGGCACGATATGCGGAATCAAGCCGATATGGAACTCGGAAGTCGAGCCCTTCGCCATCGCGGTGACGAAGAAACGGTTCCCCAACGTACTGCATCTCGGAGACATCAACAAGATAAACGGTGCAACCGTGCCGCCTGTGGATATCATCACAGGCGGTTTTTGCTGTCAAGATTTATCGGTCGCCGGCAAGCGCGCAGGGCTTCATGGCGATCGGTCGGGGCTGTTCTTTCAGATCGTCCGCATCATCAAGGAGATGCGCGCCGCGACCGATAACAGCTATCCTAAGTTTGCCGTGCTGGAAAACGTTCCCGGTATGTACTCCAGCAACAAAGGCTTGGATTTTTTGGAGGTACTCAATGAGCTTATCAAAATCAAAAACGAGACACTGTCTGTTCATATGCCTGAAAATGGCAAATGGCTCGGAGCGGGTGAAATCCTGGGAGATCATTTCTCCCTCGCCTACAGAACAATCGACGCGCAATTTTGGGGAGTCGCCCAAAGACGCCGCCGTTGTTACATTGTCGTCGATTTTACAGGCGAACGTGCCGGAGAAATACTATTTGACGAGTCGCGCCTGTCAGGGAATCCTGCGGCGAGCGGCGCTCAGGGGCAAGGAACTGCCGGAGGTTCTGCGGGTTGCGCTGGAAACACAGGCATCGCAGTCCTAAACGACCAGGGCGGCGCCAGAATGAGTATTTCGGAGGATATCGCCGGTACGCTTCGGGCGCAGGAACACGGTCACGCACCCTGCGTTATACAGGCAAGTGGCTTCTGCACCGAACACAGCGCCCAGAGTCGTGGTGTCGGATATGAAAAAGAGAAAAGCCCTACGCTTCGCGCAGGTGTCGTGCCGGGCGTCGCCATTCAGAACCACCCGGCTGATTCGAGAGTAAAACTCAGCGAGGATGGCATTGTGCAGACGCTATCGAGCCGCATGGGGACAGGCGGGAATAACACGCCGCTCGCCATGGTGTATGGCATCTGCTCACAGGCCAGCAACGCTATGCAGTCCCCCAATCCAAGAAGCGGATTCTACGAAGCCGACACAGCAAAGACGTTGGACACCGGCGCCAATAATCCCAGCCGAAATCAAGGCGGCATCGCCGTATGCGTGCAAGGCTCCGTGATCGGGCGCGAAGAAAAGAACGGGCCTCAGGGCAGCGGCGTCAACGAGGAAACCGCGTTCACGCTTAATACCGCTGACCGCCATGCTGTCGCATATGCCATGACCACCGGCAGCTTCGGCGAGGTGCATGAGGAACAGGCGGCTACGCTGATGGCGCGGGATTACAAAGACCCGCATACGACGTTCGTCCCGCAGGTGGTGAACCAGTCTCAGTATCTTGTGCGTAGACTCACTCCGACCGAATGCGCCTTGCTTCAAGGGTTCCCTTCGGATTGGTGCGCAGATTTAGGACTATCCGAGCCAACCGAGGATGATATCGCCTTTTGGACGAATGTATTCGCCACCCATGCTGATATCAATGACAAGAAGCCAAAGACACGGAATCAGATCGTCAAGTGGCTTCGAAATCCCCACACTGATTCCGCTGAATATAAGTTGTGGGGCAACGGCTGCTGCCTCAATAATGTAGTGTTTGTGCTTGGTGGAATTGTGTACTACACACAAGCAAGCGCACCCGAAAAACCTTGATATTTGGTAGGTTTATTATCCCCGAATCGCTTGCTAATATCACGGATGTACGGGAATATGTACCTACCAAAAAACAAGGAGGACTTCCGCAATGGAAATCAGATTCAACGTAACGGGCGCGGCGCGCAAGTCGCTGGTGGCGGCGATCAGCGAGGTGTTGAACGCCCCAACGAAATACCTCGGAATGCCCACGGCGGCTTACGAAGTTGGCAGCTACACCATCGACAAGACCGGTACACTCACGGACGGCGGCTCCATCTCCGATGAGACCAACAGCAGCTTACTCAAAGCATTGAACGAACGCGGCTTCATCGGCGAGGTTGACGACCGGGGCGATTCGGAAGAAACTGAAACGCACACCTACCGGGCGGAGCTGAGCGATCCCGACTTCCCGGATCGCATGGAAATCTTCAGCGCGGACGACGACGGGGACGCCATACGGCAAGCGAGGGAATTCTGCACCGGCGAGATTGTTCTGCTTGAACTTTTCCTGCTCGACGACGATTACAACGAGGTGCGGGGTGTGGAAATAAAACCCGAGCGGTTGGTTCTTCAAATGCCGCTCACAGGCTTCACACCTGAGAAGCTCGACAATCTCGCTAAACTGGTAAACGCAAAGACCCCGCTGCTCAAGGCGGCTTTGGGTGCCGACGAGCTTCCGATACAACAGAAAGCCGAAACACTCGACTTCCCCTGGTTTCGCTTCACGGACGACAGTGAAACGGTCAACGCCTACTCTACTCTGGTCAGCCTGCTCTGCAAAGCGGCGCGGGAAAAGAAGCGTGTCACTGCCAAGGAACGCGAGGTTGAGAATCCAAAGTACGCCATGCGGTGTTTTCTGCTTTCGCTGGGCTTCATAGGTGACGAGTACAAGACGGCGCGGAAAATACTGCTTTCAAAACTGGAAGGCAATTCAAGCTGGAAGGACGGCAAAAAAACCGACTAACAAGCTAAGCCCATAAAGCCGAGGACGCTCTCATTTGAGGGCTGTCTCTCGTGCAAATATTTTTTAGCGGAGCCGAAATGGGCTCTTTTATTTTGCCAAAAAGGAGGGTGGCAGCCTATGCCATACAAATACAAACCCACACCGCTGATGCTGCCGACCTCTCGTTATGACGAACGGCGGGCCGATTTTGCGGTGAATTTCATATCCATGCTCAAGCACACCACCGGCGAGTGGTATGGCAAGCCGTTTCAGCTGATGCCGTGGCAGGAGCAGATTATAAGAGATATTTTCGGCATTGTGGATGCGGACGGCTTTCGGCAGTTCCGCACCGCGTATGTCGAGGTCGGCAAGAAAAATGGCAAGAGCGAACTGGCGGCGGCAATCGCCCTCTATCTGCTATTCGCCGACGGCGAAGCGGGCGCGGAGGTTTACTCCTGCGCCGCCGACATCAACCAGGCGAGCATCGTGTTCAACACCGCCAGGGCGATGGTGGAGCAATGCGGCGATTTAAATAAAATTTCCAAACTCGTGCCATCCACCAAGCGGATTATATTCCCGCACACCAACAGCTTTTACAGAGTGCTATCCAGCGAAACCAAGTCCAAGCAGGGTTTCAACGTGTCGGGACTTATCTTCGATGAACTTTTCGCCCAGCAGACCCGCGAGTTGTTCGACACCATGACCAAGTTCACGGGCGATGCCAGACGACAGCCGCTGTATTTTCTCATCACAACCGCCGGCAGAGATAAAACGAGTATCTGCTATGAAATCCACTGCAAGGCGCAAGCCGTGCTGGACGGATCGAAAATTGATCCGTCGTTCTACCCGGCGGTATTCGGCATTGAGGAAGACGACGACTGGCAGGACGAGAAAGTCTGGCGGCGAGTCAATCCCTCCATCGGCGTGACCATCCCCTTTGAAACGGTGCAGGCCGCTTATGAACAGGCGAAGCAGAACCCAGCCGAAGAGATGCACTTCCGGCAGTTTCGCTTGAACGAGTGGTGCAATGCCGACATCCGCTGGATGCCTATGGATAAATGGGATGCCTGCGGCGAGGAACTGAATCCCGAAGATTATGAGGGACGCGATTGCTACTGCGGTTTGGATTTATCATCCACCGGCGACCTCACAGCTCTAGTGCTGGTATTCCCGCCGGGTGCCGGTGAGACCAAGTACACGGTGATGCCATTCTACTGGCTGCCGGAGGGCGTAATCGATCTTCGTACCCGCCGCGACCACGTTCCTTACGCCGTCTGGAAAAAGGCGGGCGTGTTCAACACCACCGAGGGTAATGTGGTGGACTACGATTATATCGTGGCGTTCATCGCTAAATTGTCCGAGCGGTTCAGGATACGGGAAATCGCCTATGACAGGTACGGTGCGGAGAAGATACGGCGTGACTTGGAGGAGTTGGGCGCGGAACATGGCTTTGTGGTATTCCCGTTCGGGCAGGGCTTCATCTCCATGTCACCGCCGTCAAAGGACTTCTACCAGTTCGTGATGGAGGGCAGAATCCGGCACGGCAAGCACCCTGTGTTGGACTGGAATATGGGCAATGTCATTGTAGATCAGGATGCGGCGGGCAATATCAAGCCCAACAAAAAGAAATCAACGGAGAAAATAGACGGCGTGGTCGCGCTGATCATGGGGTTTGCCCGCGCCACGATTGGCGGCGGCGCGACCGAAAGCGTCTATACGGAGAGGGGGCTGATTTTCATATGAATCCGATAAAGGCTTTGTTTCGCTCAAGGGATAAGCCACAAAATCGCCCTGGCGGAGGCTGGAATTTTCTGTTCGGTGGCACAACAGCCGGCAGAGCGGTCAACGAACGCACGGCGATGCAAACCTCGGCGGTCTATGCCTGTGTGCGGATTCTCGCCGAGTCGATTGCGAGTTTACCGCTCCATATCTATCGAACAAGCGGCGCGGGTAAGGAACGTGCCGCCGACCACCCACTACAGCGATTGCTCCATGATGAGCCAAATAGCGAGATGACCTCTTTCGTATTTCGTGAAACACTCATGGCGCACTTGCTCCTATGGGGTAATGGGTACGCACAAATCATCCGAAACGGCAAGGGGTATCCCGTGTCACTCTATCCGCTGCTCCCAGACCGGATGGCGGTGGACCGCGAGCCGAACGGCGAACTGGTCTACACCTACCAGAGTGATAAGGGGCAAGTAAAGCTACGGCGTGAAAATGTGCTGCACATATCGGGACTTGGTTTCGATGGCTTAATCGGCTACTCGCCCATAGCGATGGCAAAGAACGCTGTCGGCTTGGCGCTCGCTACTGAGGATTACGGTGCGGCGTTCTTCGCCAACGGCGCGAACCCCGGCGGCGTGCTGGAGCATCCGGGCGTTATCAAGCCGGAACAGGCAGACCGATTGCGTGAAAGCTGGCAGTCGCAGTTCGGCGGCGCGAACGCTCACAAGGTAGCCGTGCTGGAGGAAGGACTCAAATTCCATCAGATGAGCATACCGCCCGAACAGGCGCAGTTCCTGGAGACACGGAAGTTTCAGATCAATGAAATCGCCCGCATTTTCAGAGTGCCGCCGCATATGGTGGGCGACCTCGAAAAAAGCAGCTTCTCTAACATCGAGCAGCAGTCGCTGGAGTTCGTCAAATACACCCTCGATCCCTGGGTGGTTCGCTGGGAGCAATCGCTCCAGCAAGCTTTGATACTGCCGAGCGAAAAAGAAACGGTGTCTATCAAGTTCAACCTCGACGGCCTGCTTCGCGGTGACTACCAAAGCCGGATGCAGGGCTACTCAACCGGCATTCAAAACGGCTTTATGTCGGTCAACGATGTACGCGCACTGGAGGACATGAATCTGCTCACGGAGGCCGAGGGTGGCAATATTCACGTCCTGAACGGCAACATGGTCAAGCTCGCCGACGTGGGCGCGGCCTACAAATCTAACGAAACGGAGGACACAAGCTAATGGACAAAAACAGGAGGTTCTGGAACTGGGCAAGGGATGCCGATGATGGCGAGCGCGTTCTTTATCTTGACGGCACAATCGCGGCTGAGACTTGGTGGGAGGACGACGTGACGCCGAAGATGTTTAAAGATGAGCTGACATCGGGCGATGGCGATATCACCATCTGGCTGAACTCGCCGGGCGGCGACTGCGTTGCGGCGAGTCAGATCTACGCCATGCTGATGGACTATCCGCATAATGTCACGGTCAAGATTGACGGCATTGCGGCTTCGGCTGCAAGCGTGATAGCAATGGCGGGAACACAGGTGCTTATGGCGCCCACCGCCTTGATGATGTGCCACAATCCGCTGACCATCGCCATCGGCGACAGTGAAGAGATGCAAAAAGCCATCGGTATGCTGGACGAGGTCAAAGAATCCATTATAAACGCCTATGAGATCAAGACCGGGCAGAGTCGCACGAAAATCTCTCATTGGATGGATGCGGAAACCTGGATGAACGCCAACAAAGCGATTGAACTTGGTTTCGCGGATGGTCTCTTGGAGGATGAGAAGCGAACAAAGCCCGCCGAGACCTACGCTTTTTCGAGACGGGCGGTCACAAACTCCCTGCTCGATAAAGTGAAACCAAAACGAATCGAACCGCCGAAAGGCATCCCCGCAGAGTCGCTGGAAAAGCGGCTCAATTTGATTCTACACTAAAATTATGGAGGTAACGAAAATGTCTACAATTCTTGAACTGCGCGAAAAGCGCAACAAAATCTGGAACACCGCCAAGGAGTTCCTCGACCAGAAGCGCGGCACGGATGGCCTTGTGCCGCCCGAAGCCGCCGCCGAGTATGACAAGATGGAGTCCGATATGGTTTCCCTCGGTAAGGAGATCGAGCGCCTGGAGCGACAGTCTGCATTCGATCTTGAGATGGGCAAAGCCACCAGCGAACCGATTGTCGGAAAGCCCGTCGCGCCTGAAAAGCCCAAGACCGGCAGGGCTTCGGATGAGTACAAAGCCGACTTCGGCAATATCCTGCGCGGCAAGTTCCCCATACACAATGTCCTCTCCACCACGCCCGACGCCAACGGCGGCTACCTCGTCCCGGTGGAATTCGAGCGGCAGATCGTTGCGGGACTTGAGGAAAGCAATGTCATCCGCTCCATCGCCAAGACCATCACCACATCGGCGGAGCGTAAGATTCCGATTGCCGCCACGCACTCCACGGCGCAGTGGACGGCGGAAAACGCCGCCTATACCGAAAGCAGTCCGACCTTCGCGCAGAAGACCATCGACGCTTTCAAGCTGACCGACCTCGTGAAGGTGTCTATCGAACTGCTGCAGGATTCCATGTTCGACCTCGAAATCTATATTGCGGGCGAGTTTGCCCGCGCCTTTGGCATCGCCGAGGAAGAGGCGTTTTGCATCGGCAATGGCACAGGACGTCCCACGGGTATCTTCACCGCAAGCGGTGGCACGGTGGGCGTGACGGCCGGCAGTGCTACGGCGATCACGGTTGACAATCTCATCGACCTCATCTATGCGCTGAAATCGCCGTATCGAAGGAACGCTGTTTTTCTCATGAAGGATGTGACGGTGTCCTCGCTGCGCAAGCTGAAGGACTCCAACGGAGCCTATCTCTGGCAGCCGTCGGTTCAGGCTGGTCAACCCGACAGATTGCTGGGCTACCCGCTGTACACTTCGCCGTATGTACCCACCGCTGCAGCTGACGCACTGCCCATTGCGTTTGGCGACTTCTCCAACTATTGGATCGCCGATCGCATGGGCCGCACAGTTCAGCGGCTCAACGAACTCTACGCCGGAAACGGCCAGGTCGGCTTCATCGCCACCGAACGCGTGGACGGCAAGGTCATTCTCGCCGAGGGTATCCAGCTGCTCAAAATGGGTGCAGGTTCGTAATCACAATGAGAGGAGGCGGCTGCGATGACGCCAACGGATTTATTAATGGCAGTCAAGGATAATCTGATTCTCACTCACGACCAGGACGACACCCTGCTCCTGCGGCTCATCGCCGCCGCCATTAACTATGCGGAGAGCTATCAGCACGTTGCGGCGGGGTGGTATGAAACCAACGCCGCCTCCGCCGCGACAGAACAAGCCGTGATCATGCTGTCGGGCCATCTCTACGAAAGCAGGGACGGCTCGACGGCTGGCTTCTTCGCGGATAACGTTGGGGCTGGTCGACAGGTGTGGGACACGGTGAACAACCTTTTGCGGCTGGATAGATTGTGGGGTGTGTAGCGATGTCATATGGAAAAATGAATACGCGGATAGACATCATCTCTACCGTTCCGACCAAGGACGATGAGGGCTTTGTCACCCACGGAGATACCATTCTCGCCAGTGTCCGTGCTTATAAGGAAGTACGCAACACTACCGCAAGGTGGGAGCGTATTATCGGGAACGCGGCTTTTTCGAGTGTGACGGCCGTGTTCACTTTCCGCAAGATACCGGGCATCGATGTTGACACCACGCTGTTTATCTCCGACGCGGACGGTCGTTACAATATCGTCAGTGCGGGGGATGTAAAAGGGCGCGGAATGTATATCGAGGTGCTGGCTGAAAAAATCGAAGGGACGGTGATGTAATGGCGAAAGTACAAATCAAGATGCCTACAGACTTTGAAGAACACCTATCCCGTCTCGCCGACAAGACAGATGAAATCATCCCCAAGGTGCTTGAGGCGGGCGGCGAGGTCGTGCTGCAGAAGGTCAAGGGCAATTTATCCTCTGTGGTCGGCAAGGGTGTAGACAGCAAGTCAACAGGTGAGTTGGAACGTTCCCTCGGCTTATCTCCCGCCAAACAAAAGCGTGACGGTTCCGGCTGGGATATTAAAGTGGGCTTCGCCGAGCCACGCTCTGACGGAAGCAGCAATGCCAAAATCGCCAATGTCTTGGAGTACGGCCGCCACGGTCAGCCGCCGCGACCGTTCCTGAAACCTGCCAGAACGAAGAGCCGAAAGGCGGCTATCGAAGCCATGAAGGCGAAGCTCGAATCGGAGGTGGACGGCGTATGAGCATACTATCCGAACTGAATACGCTGCTGTCGCCCATTCTCCCTGTGGAGACGGGCGTTTTTTCTGGCGTTGCGCCGGATGAATATCTCGTACTGACGCCCATGACGGACGAGTACGCGCTGTTCGGTGATGACAAGCCGCTTGTCGATATTTCCGAGGTGCGGATTTCGCTGTTCTCGAAGAATAACTATCAACAACGAAAGCGGCAAATCGTAGCGGCGTTGCTGTCCGCTGAATTCACGATAACCGACCGCCGCTACATCGGCTACGAAAGCGACAGCGGGTACCATCATTTTGTCGTTGATTGCGGCAAGTGTTACGAAGTAACACCAGAATATGAATTGGAGGATTGATTATGGCTACAATCGGGCTTGACAAATTATACTACGCGCCGATTACCGAAGCGGAAGATACGGGCGACGAAACCTATGGCACGCCCGTCATGCTCGCCAAGGCGATCTCGGCGGAGCTTTCCATCGAACTCGCGGAAGCGACTCTCTGGGCGGACGACGGCGCCGCTGAAATTGTGAAAGAGTTCAAAAACGGCACGTTGACCTTGGGTGTCGATACCATCGGGCGCAGTGTCGCGGCGGCTTTGACCGGGGCGACAGCGGATGAAAACGGAGTGCTTATCTCCGCTTCCGAGGACGGCGGTGCGCCCGTCGCGATCGGATTCAGGGCAAAGAAATCAAACGGCAAGTATAAATATTTCTGGCTCTATCGCGTGAAATTCGGAGTACCCAGCACCAACCTCGCCACCAAGGGCGACAGTATCACCTTCAGCACGCCCACCGTTGAGGGCACCGTCATGCGGCGCGTAAAAGTAGACGGCAAGGGCAATCATCCGTGGAAAGCCGAAGCAGATGAGGACGACACCGGCGTATTGCCGGCAACGATATCGGCATGGTACACAGAGGTCTACGAACCGTCATACACGGCGGATTAAGGAGGGCTGGCTTATGGATACCGAAAGAAGCGCAAGCATCAATATCGGTGGCACTGAGTACGAGTTGGTGCTCACCACCCGCGCCACAAAAGAAATCGCACGCCGCTATGGCGGGCTGGAGAATTTGGGCGACAAGCTGATGAAATCAGAGAACTTCGAACTCGCCCTCGATGAAATCATATGGCTCATAACGGTGCTGGCAAATCAGATCATCCTTGTACACAATCTAAAAAACAAGGACGCTCCCAAGGATGTGCTGACCGAGGAGGAAGTGGAACTCTTGACCACACCTCTCGAACTCGCCACATACAAGGCGGCGATTACGGAGGCCATGTTCAAAGGCACGGCTCGGAATATTGAGAGCGAGGCTGACTCAAAAAACGTGGAGGTCGGGTAAGCGACGAGGAGTTGTTTACTCGACTTTTGTATTACGGCACAGTTCACTTACATCGCTCCGAAGAGGAAACGTGGCTCATGCCTTTAGGGAAGCTGTTGGATTTATGGGAATGCCACAAGCAGTTCCTTGGCATGGCGAAGCCGAAACGGGAGGTTTTCATCGATGAAGTGATTCCACCGGGATTGAATTGAGGAAGGAGGGCATGACCTATGGCAGGCGACACGTTCGGCATCAAACTGGGAATCGAAGGGGAAAAGCAATTCAAGGATGCCCTCCGGGACATCAATCAATCCTTTAAGGTGCTGGGGAGCGAGATGAAACTCGTCACCTCTCAGTTTGACAAACAGGATAAATCCGTGGCGGCGGTCGCTTCGCGGAATGAAGTGTTGAATAAGTCCATCGAGGCGCAAAAGGATAAAATAAAGACCCTGGAAGCCGCCCTCGCAAACGCCTCTGACAGTTTCGGCGAAAACGATAAACGTACCCAAAACTGGGCGATCCAGCTGAACAACGCCAAAGCGGAGCTCAACGGCATGGAGCGCGAACTGAATAGCAACAATAGCGCCCTTGACGAACACGCTGAAACCACAGATGAAAGTGCCGAAAACATGGAGGACGCTGCCGAGGCCGCCGATGAGCTGGCGGATGAGTTGGATGATGCCGCCGATTCCGCCGATAAAGGCAGCGGCAAATTCGAGAAGCTGGGTGGTGTGCTAAAAGGCATCGGCGCCGCCTTGGGCGCTGTCGCTGTGGCCGCCGGAGCCGCCGCCATCAAGCTCGGCAAAGAAGTTATATCCGCCTATGCGGACTATGAGCAGCTTGTCGGAGGTGTCGAGACATTGTTCGGAGATGCGTCACAGGCTGTGCAGGGCTATGCGGAAAATGCCTTCAAGACCGCCGGTATGTCCGCGAACGAGTATATGGAAACGGTCACCGGCTTTTCCGCAAGCCTTATACAGTCCCTCGGCGGCGACACCGCGAAGGCGGCGCAGGTCGCGGATATGGCCATCACCGATATGGCTGACAACGCCAACAAAATGGGTACGGACATCTCGTCCATCCAAAGCGCCTACCAGGGGTTTGCCAAACAGAACTACACGATGCTCGACAACCTGAAACTTGGCTACGGCGGCACAAAAACGGAAATGGAGCGGCTTCTTGCCGATGCCGAGAAAATTTCCGGCATCAAGTACGATTTATCCTCGTTTTCGGATTTGACTGAGGCGATCCATGTTATCCAAACTGAAATGGGTATCACGGGTACAACCGCACTGGAAGCCACGGAAACAATCAGCGGCTCTATGGCCGGTATGCAGTCGGCAATCAGCAATCTTATGGCGGGGCTTGGCAATGCCAACGCGGATGTCGGTCTCCTGATTGGCAATGTGGTGGAAGCGTTCCAAAACGTCATGAAAAATATCGTACCTGTCATCGAGAATATCGTGAAGGCGCTGCCGCCCGCTCTTGACGGGATACTCAAGGCGGTGGGCGATCTGCTCCCGACCTTGCTCTCAACGGTTGTGGATTTGTTTACGCAGGTGCTGACTACGATTTTATCCCTCTTGCCGGAACTGATACCGGCGGCCGTGGATGCGGTCATGACGATAGTGGGTGCGCTTATTGACAGCCTTCCGCTCCTCATCGAGGCGGCATTTCAGCTGGTGACCTCACTCGTGCAAGGCATCGGCGAGGCATTGCCGCAATTAATACCGGCGGCAGTCAACGCCATTATCACCATCGTGCAAGGATTAATCGATAATATGCCCATGCTTCTTGACGCGGCATTACAGCTAATTCTCGGATTGGCAGATGGTTTGCTTGCGGCTCTGCCTCAGTTGATTGCCGCATTGCCCGCACTGATTGAGTCTATCCTTGATTTCATCATTGGCGCGATTCCTCAGATCATTGATGCAGGAATACAGCTTTTCGTCTCACTGGTGACTGCACTGCCGGAAATCATAGCGAGTATCATCGCTGTAATTCCGCAGATAATCTCCTCCCTGGTGACCGCCATCATACAGTCGATACCGATGATTATTCAAGCGGGCATTGATTTGTTGGTGTCATTGATTCAAGCTCTGCCGCAGATTATTACGTCCATCGTGGCGGCGATTCCGATTATTATTGAGGGGCTGGTCAACGCCATCGTAGGCAACATCGATAAAATCATCATGGCTGGTGTGCAGCTTCTGACCTCGCTGATTACGAACCTTCCGAAAATCATTGTGGAAGTGGTAAAAGCCGTGCCGCAGATCATTGCTGCATTGGTTAAGGGATTTATGGATTCGGCCGGGAAGATTGTCAACGTGGGTTCTGACCTTATCAAAGGCTTATGGCAGGGTATCTCCAATGTCGGTGATTGGCTGTGGGGTAAAATCTCCGGTTTCTTCGGCGGCGTGGTCGACAAGATTAAGAATTTCTTCGGCATTCACTCTCCGTCAACCTTGTTTGCGGAACTCGGTGGCAACATGGGTGAAGGCATCGGCGTGGGTTTTGAAAAAGCCATGGAACACGTCAGTGATGATATGCAGAACGCCATCCCTTCCAGCTTTGATGTGGATGCCGGGGTTAATGTGCATGGTGGTGTAAATGGTGTCGGCGGTTTGGGCGGTGCCGGCGGCAGTCCGCTGGTGGTCGTTCAGCAGATGATTGTCCGAACCGAGGACGATATCCGCCGTGTTTCTCAAGAACTATATAACTTGATGCAGACCGGCTCACGGGCGCAAGGTCAGTTTAATCCGGCATAAAGGAGGTGCAAGCAGAATGGGATTTATTTATGGCGGCATATCGTCGCAGAGCATGAAAATACGGGCGAGGCTGACCAATTGGCAAGCCTCACCCTCTCTTCGCAACTCCTTTGTGAGTATCCCCGGCAAAGCGGGGGTGGCTGACTTCGGCAGCGACAGCGCCGAGCGGATTGTTACCGTACACTGCAATATCTACCCACAGCGTGGCTTCGCCTCTCTTGTTTCTGTGCTGGACGACATGGCTGAGTGGCTCGATCCGGCACACGGAGCAAAGCAGGTTGTTTTTGATGATGTTCCCGACCGCTACTATACCGCGCGGCTTTCCGAAGCGGTGGACTGTGAACGGCTTATCCTGTCGGCGGGCGCGTTTGATTTACGCTTCGTCTGCCCCGATCCCCACGCCTACGCGCTGACGGATGAAAGCTATACCATTACCGCTACCGGCAGCCACGAGGTGCGGCGGCTCAAAGGCAATACCGACTCCGAGCCGGTGTATCTGCTCAAGGGAGTCATTCCGTCCGGAACATCCAGCTACGTTTCGCTTGTCACCAACAATGAGGAACTGCGCGTTAGCGGCGCGCTGGCGGATGGCGAAACGCTGGTCATCGATACCGGCAGGGTGACCGCGAAGGTAGTGGACGCGCAGGGCGAGACGCTCCGAAACGGCCTGCCGTGCTTGGAGGAGTTGAACTTTCCTGTGCTGGCAAAAGGTATCAACGCTATTCAAATATCAACCGTGGGGGCGACCTTCACGGAACTAAAAATACAGGCACAGAGCCGTTGGAGGTGACGATGTGGCGGTAAAATCAATTTTAACCACACAGGAGGATTTCACGGGCGAAATTCCCATAACTACGCAAACTGCCGCGATGTGGCGCTTCAACGAAGCCGCACCGGACAGTGACACCCGGCTCTTGGACTCCTCCGGCAACGGGCGGCATCTTACGGTTTCGGGTTGGTCTGGAACTACCGCATCACTGCCTGTTAGCTGGCATGGCAGATATTTTCGCATGAACATCAATAATCCGACTACCGAAAAAACACACCTGATTGCCACCAATGACGGCAGCTTCTTTTCGGATTTGGGCGATAAAATTGCTGTCGGCGGTTGGATTAACCCGACCACATATTCAATCGGCAACACATACTGCCCGATTTTCAACACGCGCGGCGGCCCCGGCCAGCCGCTTTTATATATTTCCCTCATCTCCGGCAGGCCTCGTATGATGCTGTACAATTCGGCGGGAACACTGATTCTCGACCAAAGCGAAACGCCGACCATTACACTAAAAAACAATGGCTGGTACTTTATCGCCGCTATTTTTAATGTGGCAAATAAAACGGCACAATGCGTTCTTGGAGACCGAAGCGATGGCGCGGTGTGGACTTCACCGCCGCGAACTTTCACGGGTGAGATTAACCGCTCCTGCGTGGCAAATATAGAAATCGGACGCCACACCGACACCTACTGGTATGCGGGCGGCGTGGACGATTGGTTTTTTGAAACGGACAGCCAGCTCACCACTGATGACTTGATTCAGTATTTTAGGCAGGCAATGCTTGCAAATGCGGCCGATTCTTCCTCTAACGTGGATGGACTTGTGGAACCCGGCACAGTTCTGCTTAAACGGACAAATGATGCCTATGCCGAGAGCGGCGAGTTGGAAACTGCGGCGGCGCTCTGCGCGCTATCCGGCTCGGGGCGTGTGGCGGTGACATCGGAATATGCGGCGGGTGTGACGGCAATATCCCTCGTGGAAACCTCGACCTCCAACAACATGACCGATTGGTCTGTGTGGCAGGCGGTCGGCACAAACGGCGAATTGCAGTCGCCCAACCGAGAATATATCCGATATCGCATTACGCTGGCTACCAACAACACCGCGCAAACGCCCCGCCTTTTAGATATACAGCTTCATGACATTCCAAAATCGCCTTATGAACGATTGGGTTTCGCCCGCCCTGTGGTGCTTGACAGCAATAGTGCATGGGAGTCAGTGCTTGAAAACGCCTACGACATCATCGCCACCGGTGAAGTCAACGGCGCAGACACTTTGGATTTTAAGATTCCATTTAATGATGGCAAACGGGTATCCTTGGATAATGAGAAATCGGTGCAGATTGCCGATGAGATTTACCGTGTGCGAACGTTGACTGATGAAAAGGCATCCGACGGCAGCATTTTGACCTCGGTGTATGCGGAAGCCGCATTCTATGATCTGACTTACTCTGCTGAGAAGCAGCCGACAGAGTTTAACGCCACCCGCGCCGATGAAGCGATGCGGTATGCTCTGCAGGATACCGGCTGGTCGGTGGGAACGGTAAATGTCAGTACGCTGCGGACTTGGACTTGTGAGGAAAAGAATGCCCTCGCCATCTTGCGGCAGGTGCAGAATATCCACGGTGGTGATCTGGTCTTTGACAGCCGAAACCGCCTTGTGAGCCTGCTGACATTCAGCGGTACGGACAGCGGCGCATTGTTTGCTTACAAGAAGAACCTTACCAGTATCAAGCGAGTGGTTGACACCAGAAGTCTTGTCACTCGGCTTTATGCATACGGAAAGATTAACTATTAAAAGTCAACCCTAAAAATGAGGAATGGTGGTCAAGGA
>CAYUTA010000047.1:0-20792 GCA_964447605.1 uncultured Oscillospiraceae bacterium
CGCTTGCTCGTTTTTCCTTATCCTGCTTTCAAGGTTCGTTTTGCTCACCACTATTTGTTTCATTATATCACGCTCCCTTTCTTGATTCAACGGAATAGACTTGTATCGCAGTGGGTCGCTATTTATTTGCGCGATGCGCCAATATTCACCTGCACGGGTCGCTTTTGCCCGACCGAAACATGCGGCCAAGCAGAGGATCGGGCATTTGTTTGACAGGTATGCCGCGCATGGCAGCATGTTCGATCTCAGCCTGCATCCCCGGCGTGGGCGGGTCGGCATACACATTGATCTGCTGGCAGTTGTCAAGATAAGCAAGGCACGCCTGCATGGCCAAGCCGTCCTCGGCAGGGTCGTTGGCGTCGGCAAGCTGGGGAAAATAAATGTGCGGGCAAAACGGCACATCGCCCTGCAACAAAATATTGCGGGCATACATACGGGCGCGTTCGATATTGGCCGCCATGTCCTCACCGCGAAGGGGCGCGCACACATACACCATATGCGGTGCGCTTTTATCCCGTATACTCTGTGCGTCCAAATCTGAAAGCGGTTCGCTTTTAGGGTATAAGGTATCCTCGCACAGCTTATATGAGGTGTATTTCGAATTGGGCGGCAAGCCGTAAGTCTCGCGGAACAGGCATTGGTATTCATTCCAGATTCCGTTCATCTGCTCATACGAATGGGAACACCAGTCGGCTTGGCCCACTTCAACAGCGATGTTCCACATGACGAGGTCCATCGCCTTACAAGCCTGCAACATGGTTCTGTACGGTTTTCTGTCGGTGTTGGCAAGCCTATCGCAGAATGTCTTGCGGCCCAGGTAATGTTCCTTGCCGCAGGAGATGGCGTTGGCCTGATACCAGTTGTAGAGCAGGGTGTATTTGCCGGGTTTAATGAAATCGTCACGGACGAGGGTCAGGTATAATCGTTCAAAGCCGCGAACGTCGGTTAGGTCTAAAACAGGATAATCGTCCAAGGGGGAAGCCTCCTTTTCTTGCTTAAAATATGAGTTGCATAACAGGCGAATGGGAGTTAACATACCGAACACCAGATGGGAAAGGGGGTAAACGGTATGTGTGAAATGGATTCCATGGAGCTTTGGCGTGAGCAGGTCACGGAGCAATGTGAACATGCACTATTGCGGCTTCGGCGGGAAAGCGTCGAATATGACGCCGCCGTGCGAGAGAGGGTAACGCTTTCGGGGAAAGTGCAAGCCATTCTCGAGGGGAATGGCGAACTGCTCCTTTCCGGCGAAGACCGCAAGGCGCTGTATATTTACTTGGAGAAGCTGTGGTCATGCGCCACAATGGAGGAAATGACCGTCTGCTACAAACAGGGCTTCGGGGACGCGCTCCGCATCGTGATAGGAACGGGCGCGCTGCCGGATCAGCGGTGACTGACGCTCCACGCAAAACCGTAGGCGACGCCTCAATCAAGTCCGTGGGCGTGGGCGTCGGTTCGAGCTGCTGGGCTTGCTTTCGTGCGTTGCAGGACACCACGAAGATGATAATCAGCACGATAAGCACCAAACCGCCAACGCCAACAGCGAGCAGCTTTGTTTTTCTGTCCATAGTCTTTCCTTTCATATAAAAAGGCAGCCTGCCGGGAAGCAGACTGCCATGTATTGAAACGCTTTATCAGATTTTCTTTGGAAGGTTGCTTTTGCTGTAAAGTATCCGCCGAACCTCCATAACATCATCAATCACTACATAGAAAATGGTGTGGTTCTTAACGTAGATCCTATAGTACGGATGCGAACGTTCCCTTGTGGATGGATATGGTTCAAACGCTTCCGGGCAGGATAACCGTTCCCGGATAGCTGCTTGCACTCCGTTTATCATATCGTTTGCGGCAACGGGGTTACGAAGCCGTATAGCGATATAGTCAACGATTTCATTTAGGTCGTCCTCAAACAGCGGAAGGAAACTGAGCTTATACTGTTTGTTCGGCATGGACGCGCTCCTTTACTCTTGAGAATACCTCGTCCTCAGTGTAACGAACGTCATCCATTGCTGCGGCTTTGTCCGCTTCATCAAGCTTTAATTCGATTTCATCCGTCAATGCGGTATACTGCTCCAAGCTAAGAACGACCATTGAACCATATCCGTTCTTGGTAAGGTAGACCGGCTTTCCTTGCTTAACAGTTTCTTCGATTTCTGTAAACCTGTTTCTTAAATCAGATACGGGGCGAATATTAATCATCTTTCCCACCTCCCTCTCATGGCGTTACATTATCACAATAACGCCATTTTAGCAATAGCATATGCGTCAGTCCGTTATTTATGCATTCGCCTGCGGATAATGGCATATGCCGCCAGCCCGCCGCCAATAAGCACAGTCAGGGCGATGGCGATCACCACGTTGAACTTATCGGAATCAATGCCCAGCTTGACAGTGGGTGTGTTGACCACAACCACTTCCTTGGGCGCTTCACTGGTGTTCGTCATGGTAATTTCAATGCTTTGCGGCACAGCCGGGAAGAAATTGGTGGGGACCACCGTTTCCTCCAGTTGGTACTTGCCCGTAGGCAGGCCGTAAATCAATGCTTCGGCGTTCTTATCCATCTGGATGGTGGATAAGCTGCCCTTGGCGTCGTACCAATACACGCCGTCCTTTACCGTGAAGGTCAAAGGCGTTGTCAGTTTATCCGCCGCCTTGAGCTGGAACGCCGCGCCCATGAGAGGCTTCTGCGTTTTGGCGTGAACCTTGGAAATCTTCAGCGCCAGCGGAAGGTCGACCACCGACAGGCTGGTTTCAGCGAGATAGTTGCCGTCGCTGTCCACCAGCAGGTTCGTGGGGGTGGCGGAAGCCTTTTCCTCGGTTTTTGCGGTCGAATCCCCGCCGTCCGTTTTGTTGCTTTCTTCATTATTGTTCATATCCTCGCTCTGCTTCGCTCCAAGGCTGGTGGCGATGACCCTTTCCGTGCCAACCTCCGTGGAAACGGGCGCGGAAAGCGCATACCCCACGGGGCCGGTCAGTTCCGTCACGGTATAGGAACCGGCAGGCAGATAGCAGATAACGACCTGTCCCTTGTCGTTGACGGGGAAGCTCTCAACGCCGGTTTCATTGGCCTTGGCGGGTTGGTAGGTCCCGTCCTGCTGCAAAACGAGCTTGACGACCTTTCCGTCCTGATCGGTCAGCTTAAAGGTTGCGCCGGCGAGCAGCGTTTTTGTTGCGCCGCATTGCTTTTCGATCAAGAGACGAGTAGGCACGTTGGATACGGTGTACTGGAGCGGATGCTCCTTGGCGTGGGCGCTGGTTATTTCAAATTCCAAGCCCTCCAGCACCACATATCCCGACTGCTGCTGTTCCGTGAGCTTGTATTTGCCCTGGGAAATGAACTCGACCCGCGCTTTGCCCTGCGCGTCGGTGACGAGGGTGTCCGTGATCTTCACGATATGCAGGGGCTTTTCCGCTTCCGCCGCAGAGAGGCTCTGGTTTGTCTGTATCTCGGACACGAGCCGCTGGAAGCTTGCGCCCGCGTCCGCCATCATGGTGTCCATAGGGATGGCGGGATAGGTATGCTCCACCACCCACAGCATTTTGTCGTAGTTTGCGCCCGCTGGCCATGCCACAGTGGTGAAGTTCTGCGGGAACTGGCTTATGTTGCTCTCCTGCGAAGCCGCGATGGTGAGCGGATACGATTCCGCCATATCGAGGCAATAGGCCGTGAAGGTCTGGTTGTCGGCGGTATGCACCCAAATTTTCATAACGTTATTCAAGCCGTACACGCCGCCGTTCTGTTCAGCGCCGTTTGCGTCCATGACCGAAAACATGGCGCTGGAAAAGTCGAGAATGTAATCATCCTTGGTGTACGCCGTGACCGCTTCTCCGATATCCGGCACACGGGTGGGCGTGGACGCGCCGCTTGCGTATGCGGTCATGGGCAGAATAAAGAAAAGCGCCGCACAAAACAGCGCAACGAGCTTTTTCATGTTCAATTTTCCTCCCTGTTTCTGATAATTCTGCGGCGATAGCCCCGCCCGGCGATTGTGCCAATGAAATGCTGACGCTGTCTGACTTTTTCTTCGGAGCGTTCCAGCCCGGCGATGTTCTCGGAAAGCTGCTTTGATATGGATTCCAGCTCTTGCGGATCGTTGCAGGCGTCGATCACAAGGTATTCCCAGCGCTTTAGCTTTTTATTGTACGCCGCCATGATCTCTCTCGCGCCGTCTTTATCCCTGACGCTTGCCATGAGGCGCTGGCCCGCGCTGCGCCGGTAAGAGCTGCGAAGCTTCGCCGTGTCCTTGTTCACCTTGTGCCGGGCCAGGATTTTCTCCATTTCATCGCTGCTGATGCGCATATCCTGCGCGAGCTTTTCAAAAATCTCATCTATCGCGGCCTGCGGGATGGGATCATTCTGTTTCTTCTTCCGTGGCATCCTCGTACCTCCTACAATCGTTGGGTTTGATCTGGTTTTCTAAAATATCTTTGAACAGCAGGAACTTTTCAGCGTACTCGCCAGCCTCCCGGATCGCGTCGTCAACGGCGTCGGAACGGACGCCGCAATAGTCGATCCAAATGCGAACTGTGGTATCCGTGACCTCCATTTTGCCCGCCTGCTCCATAGCACGGTTGATAGCGACGGCGATAGCGTGCTTCTCATCCGCCCTTTTCACGCCGCGCTTATATGCCTTGGCTGCCTCCACATATTCCTCAACTGCGTCCTCACGCTCGTCCTCGGGAAGCTCCATAAGCCTGCGGGTCACGTCGTAGGCGGCGTTGACGGTGATTTCATCGGCTGCCACGGCCTGTTTGACAAGCTCGGGGGCGTCCTCATCGATTTTCATGATTTTGCCCATGGTGCGCTCACCGAGGCCGACGGTTTTCGCAAGATCTTTGCGGGTGTCGATTTTTTCGTCTGCATCAGAAATCGCTTTCGGCAAGGTTGCCGAAAGCGATTTTGCGTCATGACTCTTTTTGTCGCCTCCCGCATCCGATTGCTTTTTCTTAGCCCTTGCCTCAATTTTATCCCTGAGTTTCAGCGCGATCTGCCCAAGCTGATATGCTGTGAGATTGCGCCGTCCCTTCTGCGTGTTGACCATCCATTCCATAGTGGCCAGCTTATCCTCAAAATCGAGGACGACCATGCGGTAGGGGATATCGTGCGCAGTGCAGATGTCATACCGATGATGCCCGTCCACCAGCGTCATGTCCTCCATGCAGATCATGGGGGAATAGCAGCCGTTCTTCAGGATGTCGGCGGTAAGGGCTTCGTGTTCCTCGTCCGTTATGGGCGGCAATAAATCGCGCAGCTCCGGGTCAATGACGGGGCCGCGCTCCGTAGATCCGTATTCTCTTTTGATTTCTTCCATGCACAAAAACTCCTTATCTTTCTTGCTGTTTGGGTCGTTTGGCGATATGCGGCGGATTAGCTTTTTCGTATTCCGGCGTGATCACCTTAAAATCATCCACGTTGGGAATCAGCGCAAGCGAACCGCCGCCATCCCATTTCATGTGGACGTCGCCAATATCGTCAACGAAAGCTACGGTCCCGCGTGCGCCTGCCGGGATTCTTTCGCCAACCATTTGCTCGTTGAGTTCTATGCGCATGCCTGGCCTGTAACGCTCTTTGATGTGCTGTATCCGATGCGGTTTGAGCTGCTCATTCATGCGTTATCGCTCCATTCCGGTCCGACTTCGTTGCCGTGCCTCTAAAATATCGAGTATTGCGTCCTTGATCTGCTCGGCGGAGTAGCTATGCGGGAAGAAATCCCTAAGCTCGTCCGCTTTGAAGCTAACGTTGTGCGTTTGTGTTTTCTCGCCGCGGAGCATATCGGAAACCGTATCCGCGTCGAGCTGCCCGTGCTGGGAAAGCTGTTTCATGTTCTTTGCCTGCGTCAGCGACGGATATTTGCGTGAATCCCATATCGCCATGTACACGATCTCCTGCTCGACGGGTTTGAGGTAGGAAAGCTCTACGGCGGGGTGGAATTTCAGCTTGCCGCTGTCCACAAGCTCCAGCAGCTGCGGCGATAGCTCCGTCAATCTGATGTAGCGCATGACGTTGCGGTAGTTATCGCCGGTTTCCTCGCCAACGATCTCTGTGGAGCGGCGACCCTCCGAGACAACTAGTCCCGCCTGCCGCTTATGCTCCAAGGCTTCGAGCTTCATCTTGAAGGCAAAGGCTTTTTCCGAGGGGAGTATGCTTTCACGGTGTAGGTTGGCGTCAACCATGCAGAGGGTGGCGGTATCGTCGTCCATATTGCGGACGGTGACGGGCACTTGCTCCAAACCCGCAAGCCTACAGGCGGCAAGCCGTCTGTGGCCGCTGACGATCTGGTAATCGCCGTTTCCATCACAGCGGCACAGGATTGGTTCAAGTACACCGTTCTCTTTGATGCTTTCAGCCAGCTTTATAAGCTCATCATCCTCACGCACCTTGAATGGGTGGTCCGGAAAGGGCTTTAACCTGTCTGGGGAAAGGCTTGTGGGCAGAGTTTCCAGCTCCACGGTCGGCTCGAAAAGGTCATCTAACGGTCTGATGCTGATGCGCCCGGAGCTGCTCTCTCTCGGCATTCTCTATCACCTCCATCGCTAGATTTGCGTATACCTCGGCCACCTTGCCCTTAGGGTCGTGCTTGAAGATGCTCTTTCCCTCAGCGCCGCACTCAACGGCACGGACGCTCATGGGTATCTCGGAATCGAAAACTTTGACGCTGCCGCCATAGGTGGAGCGGATGAGGTCGACAACGTCCCTTGCAAAGTTGGGGCGCTTATCCATCATGGTGATAAGCACACCCTCCACCTTGAGGTCGGGGTTCATCTTGCGCCTGACTTTCGCGTAGGTTTGGAACAGAAGCTCTAAGCCTTTTGCTGAGAAAAACTGCGGCTGGGTGGGGATGAGTACGCTATCCGCCGCAACCAAGGCGTTGATGGTCAAAATATTTAGACTGGGCTGGCAATCGATGAGGATGTGGTCGTAAAAGGGGCGGGCTACATCCACATACTGGCGCAGCATGTTTTCCCTGCCGTACTCGTTAATGAGCAGAGTTTCATATCCGGAAAGCTGGATGGATGAGGGCATGAGGTCGATGCCCTCGGCGTGGTGGATTATGCCCTCGGATGGGTCGATGGGTTGTTCCGCAATGGCCTTGTCGATAACGTCGGCAATGGTGTGCGGAAGTTCGTCCGGGGTCTGGCAGCCGAGACTCATGGTGAGGTTAGCCTGCGGGTCCAGATCAATACACAGGACTTTCTCACCTTGCTGGACAAGAGCTGCGGCGAGGTTCACTGTGGTGGTGGTTTTCGCTACGCCGCCTTTCTGATTCACGATTGCGATTACTTGGGACATGGAATGCTCCTTTCAGTGTTGTACTACTAAGCTGGGTTAGAGCTTATATGTTCTTTCTCCAGCCAAGTAAAAGATTTAACGGGGGTTTCAGGGGGTGTGACAGACTGCTCCGATTCCCGTTGCGGCAGGAAAAATACGGTCTACCGACAAAAGGGCAGACTTCCCCCATGAAACTTTGGGGATGGAAATTAGATTATTATTCTCTCAATACTTCTTCTAATGTGTTACCGATATGCCTGTAACCGTCCGCACCCCTCGCCAGGTCGCATCCGGCCTTAATGCGTTCTTCGAGGCAGCAACAGACGGGGACAAGGCAGCCGCGCTTCTTGCCGCCGTTGTGCAGGCAGTATTTGCAGTCGCAGTCGGCGGCGGAGTAGCCTTTGAACTTGTTGTATCTGCGTGTGTTTGGACCCATGTTGACGGCCTCCTTATTGAATTGAAAACAAACTGAAAACGGCGGACGGATAAGAGGAAAGAACGCAAAAAAGCCGCTTTGGAAGGTCGGGATCGACTAACCAAAGCGGCTGAAAGGATTCGTATCTATTTTGCGCTTACCATATCTACGGCAAACCGTTCGCGGCGCGAACGCACTCGGAGAACGAAAAAACCCAGACAACGTCTGGGTTTTTTCGATCCGATATCTAAACCGAATCAACATGTTGGTAGCGGCGATCTGACTCGAACAGATGACACTCCGGGTATGAACCGAATGCTCTAGCCAACTGAGCTACGCCGCCATATACTGTTCAATGGCACGCAAATAGTATTATAGTTTCCCGGATGCGCGCTGTCAAGCCTGAATCCGGGAATTTTTGCGGGTTTTACGCAGCGGCGCGGGATGGGCTAACCGGCAAAAATGCGCACATGCAGCCCGTCTTTTCACCTCCGTCTTGCAGGGGGCGCCCGGCTGGCCCGGCGCCGGCCTCGGCCGCTGCGTGCCGGGAAACCATGCCCGGTTCCGACCGGGTTGCCCCATCAATCCGGAGGCTCAAAAAATGCGGTAAGAATTATGAAAGTCGTCATTTGCAGCGACATGCGTGGGGGATTTCGACACTTCTCATGCAGCCGGGCTGGCGGACGATGCAATCGTCCGAGGCGGATGGCTGCATGCAAAAAAAACGCCGCAGTGGGTTCCGCCTGCAAACCGCAGTTGATCGACGGACTGGCCTGCGGCGCTATGTTCATAACGCCGCAGTTCCTGCATGACCTTGGCCAAACTGGCTGGATGCGTTTACAGAAGCTGTTTTTGAATCTCCAACGGCAGCTCGTTCATCGGCGCGTGATTGGGGTTGAACAGTGCGCCCGCATCCACGTTTTTGCCGAACGTTGCGCCGTCCAGCACCGCATGATGCAGGTTTTGCACCTTCACCGCGTCGCCCGCCGCCGCGGTGTGAATGCCCGCCGCACGCAGCGTTTCGGTCAGCGCGCTGTTGGGGCGGGTGAAGCAGCTGACAACGTCGTCCGCCTCAATGCGGGTCTTGCGGAAGCTTTTGTCCTGAATCACGGCGTAACCCTCGCCGATCTCCAGCACGGTGGAGCCGGTGACGACGTTCACTCTGTGCCGGTAGGGCTTGGGCGCGAGCGCCTCGGCCTCCTCTCCGGCAAAGCGCTTTGCCGCAACATACATGTGGATGACCTCCACGTCCTTGGCAAACTGCGCGTTCTCGGTGACGATGGTGACCTGCTTGCCGATTCCGGCCAAAAACTGCGCCGTATCGGCCGCGGCGAAATGGTCGCCGAAGAGCAGCACGCGCTCGCCCAGCTTGACGGGCTTGCGGCCGCCGGGGTTATGCTCGCAGTTGACCTTGGGGCAGGCCATCACGCTGGTGAACGGAATCATACGGTCCGCGCCCACGGGCACGTCGGGGATATAGCAGCTCGCGCCGGTGGCGTTGAGCACGATATCGAACGCCTTGAGCTCCTCGACCGCCGGCTCATGCCGCATAACGATCTCGATGTTGTCGAACTGTTTGACCTGCCGGCGAATCCAGTCGGCGTACCACTTCATCTTCTCCTTGCCGGGCACGAGGCAGCAGCCGAGGATGGCCCCGCCAAGCTCTGCAGTCTTTTCGAACACAGTCACATGATGCCCGCGCAGCGCCGCATGGCGCGCAGCCTCGAGCCCCGCCGGACCGCCGCCCACGACGCCGATCTTCTGCGGCTTTTCGGTCGGCTCCATATGGGCGAACTCCGCGTGCCCGCAGGCCGGGTTGATCGCGCAGCCGACCTCGTGCTTGGCCATGTGCGCCTCCTGCCAGCAGCCGGTCAGGCAGGAGATGCATTTGCGGATATCGTCCTGTTTGCCGTACTTCGCCTTGACGGGCCAATACGGGTCGCACAGCAGCTGGCGAGACAGGCCGACCATGTCCGTTTTGCCGTCGCGCAGCAGCGCCTCGCACAGATCGGGGTCGCGCAGCACGTGCGTGTTGAGCACCGGGACCTTGACATGCTTTTTGACCTCCTCGGAGGCGTACATCGTCCAGCCCTCGGGATAGTACATCGGAGAAAAGCCGGAGCCCGGCGTTTCCTGCGTGCACTGCGAAAGATCGATGGCCGCAACGCCCGCTTCCTCAAGCGCCCTGGCCACGAGCACGCTTTCTGCAAGCGTCCGGCCGCCCTCCACCCATTCGTCGGCGGAATAGCGCACCAGAACCGGGAACGCTTTTCCGCATTTTCTTTGGATAGACGAGATGATCTCCATCACAAAGCGCATACGGTTTTCAAAGCTGCCGCCGTAGCGGTCGGTGCGCTTGTTGAGATAGGGGCTCATAAACTGCGAGATCAGGTAGCCGTGCGCGGCGTGCAGCTCCACGCCGTCCATGCCCGCCTGCTTGCAGCGCCAGGCCGCGTCGGAGAACTTGCCGACCAGGTCGATGACGTCCTCGATGGCCATCTGCTTGACGGCCTTGCCCCTGGCCTCCTCGTTTTCGTAGAGGATCTCGTGGCTTTGCGACCACGGCATGGACATGATGATATCGCTTGCCGAATACACCGGGTAGCGCGGCATGGAGGCCTGACGGCCCGGGTGCTGGAGCTGCACGACGGCCTTTGCGCCGTATTCATGCATCGCGTCGGCCAGGTGCACGAGGCCGGGAATCTGCTCGTCGCTGTCGGCGGCCATGCAGTTGACGGTCGGCTTGCCGGTGCGTTGCTCCGGCGTGGTCGCGCCGGTGATGATCAGGCCGGTTCCGCCCTTTGCGATCTGCCCGTAATGGTACAGGTCGCGTACGCTGACCTCGCCGTTTGTATGGCTGGAGCCCGCGTCCGTAGCCGCGTGAAAAATCCGGTTTGGGACGACCATGTTGCCGATTTCAATCGGCTCGAACAGGTGTTTATATTGCATGTTGTACCTTTCCTTGTCTGAATTTGTCGGATGATGGGGTACAAATCCGCCCAGACGGAAAAACGCCTGGGCGAAACGCGCTTACAGATACTGCTTCATGAAGCGGCAGCTTTGCTCGATGCCGCGCTTCACGTCCCCGGCACAGCTTTCAAACGCCTTATCCTCCACCTCGATGCAGGCCGCGCCGTTGTAGCGGATGTCGTTGAGCGCGGAGACAAAGCGTGCAAAATCAACGCCGCCAAGGCCGGGGAGCTTGGGCGAGTGCCACAGCGCCGGGTAGGAGAACACGCCGTATTCGTCCAGCTTGTCCTGATAAATTCGGATGTCCTTGAAATGGACGTGGAAGATCTTATCCTTGAATTCATATACGGGCTTGATATAATCCGCCTGAATCAGATACGGATGCGACGGGTCATAGTTCAGACCAAGCGCGCCGCTGTCGATGCGGCGGAACATTTCGCGCCAGATATAGGGCGTGCTGGCGAGGTTGTTGCCGCCCGGCCATTCGTTGGCCGTGTAGAGCATGGGGCAGTTTTCAATGCCGATTTTAACGCCCTTTTCCTCCGCATGGCGCACGATGGGGGTCCAGACCTGCTCGAACAGGTCGAGGTTTTCCTCAACCGTTTTGGTTTTATCCCGGCCGATGAAGGTGGTGACCATGTTTACGCCCATCAGCGCGGAGGCGTCGATGAGCCTGAGAAGGTGCGCGACCGCAACGGCGGACGCCTCCCCGTCCGCGTCGAGCGGATTGGGGTAATAGCCCAGCGACGAGATGGCGACGCTTCTGTCCGCGGCGTACTGCTTATAATACAGCAGCTTTTCTTCGTCGCACGCGTTGAGGTCGATGTGCGTGATGCCGGCGTAGCGGCGCGCGGCCTTGCCCCGTGGCCAGCAGCACACCTCGACGCAGGAAAACCCTACGGACGCGGCGTAGTCGATCACCTCTTCAAAGGTATTGTCCGGGAGAATTGCGGAAACGAGACCGAGTTGCATCATAACGATAGATTCCTCCTCTTCTGACTCATATATGGAATATTGACTGCGGACGGCGCGGTCCGTAGCCGGGATTTACAGCGCCCGAATGGCTTCCTGCAGGAATTTGACGGCGGTGCGGATATCCTCCGCGCCGTTTTTCACCTCGCGCTCGATGGTGAGGAAGCCGTCGTAGCCGACGCTTTGCAGCGCGCGCAGGTATTCGGCCCAGCGGACGCCGCCTTCGCCAAGCGGCGTTTCCTCGCAGCAGCCGCAAACGGCGGCCCACTCGAGCCCGCCCTCGGCAAAGTTGTGATAGAAGTCCTCGGCGGCGATGGGCCTGAGTGATTTTCCGTCCTTGGCGTGCGTATGCACAATGGCGCCGCCAGCGACGCGGACGCCCTCGACCTCGTCGTCGCTGCCGACCATGACGAGGTTGGCAGGGTCATAATTTATATTTATGCCGCCGCCGCACGCGTCCACGAACGCGCGAAGCGTCGCAATACGCTCCGGCCCCGTCTCCACGGCGATGCATGCGCCGCGCCGCTTTGCATATGCGCCGATTTCACCGCATGCGTCGAGCATCGCCTGATAGCGCGGCACGGACCGGTCGCCCGGCACCACGCCGATGTGCGTGGTGACCACGGTGCAATCGAGCGCAAGGGCAAGCTCCACGGTACGGCGCAGATAATCGAGCTTTCCGGCGTTGTCCGCCGCTTTTTCCAGCCCGTAGCCGCCCAGCTCGCCGCAGATGGCGCTCACCGTCTGCCGGCAGCCGCGGGCGGTCTGCCGCACCTTTTCTACAACGGCTCTGTCCACGGCGCGCGGGTCCAGCTCGCCCGCGGCATAGATCTGCACGCCGGCGGCGCCGCAGCGCTCGGACTCCCGAATCCCTTCGATCAGGCCAACGCCGAACCAGTCGGCAAGCGTTCCAATTTTGAACATGGCGGCCTCCTTAACCTGCTATTCTCCGACCTTGACCCAGCGGCGTTGGCGCGCGCTCTGAATGACCGCCTCGCACAGGATCATCTCGCGCAGCCCGTCCTCGAAACGTGCGAACTCATGCCTGCCTGTGTCGCCCTCGTCAATGGCCTGGTAGATGCGTTTGAAGTTCTGCTTGAACGTATCCGGGAAGCCCTCCACATGTCCGCCGGGATAGCTGATGATGGCGGAGGTCTCCGGCAGCAGGATGGAAGGGTCCTTTACCGCGGTCTGGTTAAAGGTTTCGCGGCGGCCAATCCACAGCTCGTTGCTGTTCTCGCTGTCCCAGTGCAGCGCGCATTTGCTGCCGCCGATGGAGACGATGGTCTGGTTCTTGCGCCCGGCGTATACCTGGCTGATGTTGCAGCAGCCGTGCGCGCCGCCGTCGAAGCGGAACAGCACGGTGGCGTAATCCTCGGTGTAAATGGGCACCTCGGCATAATCCTCCGGCCGCAGCGCCATGCCCGAATAGGTGTCGATGGGCTTGAGCGGCTTTTTGCGGGTCTTGTGGAATGTTTCAAAATCGGCGAGAACCGCCACGGCCTGCTGGCCGATAACCGCCTCGACCATGTCCGTCCAATGGGAGCCGATGTCCGCAAACGCGCGCGATTCGCCGGAGACCTCGGGCTCGAGGCGCCAGCTGTAATCGGTGTCGAGATACAGCCAGTCCTGCAGGTATGCGCCGTGGACGGTATAGATATCGCCCACATCGCCCTTTTCAATCATCTTGCGCATCTGCATGACCTGCGGATAATAGCGGAAGTTGAAATTCAGCCCGGTCACAATGCTGTGTTTTTTTGCGTAATCGACAAGCTCGCGCGCCTGCTCCACGGACGTGGTCAGCGGTTTTTCACAGATGGGGGAGACGCCGCGCTCCATGGCATACATCGCAACCTCATAATGCAGGTTGTTGGGCGTGCAGATGTGCACCACGTCCGGCTTTTCGCGCTCAAGCATCTCCTTATAATCGATATAGGCCCTTGGAATGCAGTAACGGCTGGCTTTTTCGGCCGCGCCCGTTTCGTCGGCAATGGCGACGACCTCCACGTTGCCCAGCCGCCGCAGCGCCTCGATGTGCACCGCGCCGATGAAGCCAACGCCAACAACACATGCTCGGAATTGTTTCACAATGCTTCCTCCTTGATAAATGAATGGTATTCGATGAAGAATGGATGCTGCCGTAATTATATCGTACGGTGAAAAAAATTGCAATTACTTGACGTGGTTTGCAAGCCCGAAAATATACGCTGTAGGACGCGCCGAGCCACGATGGTTGCAAACATTTGCAATTTTTTGTAATGGATATGCAAAAACTTGATTGACGCAGAGACGGATTTGCGGTACGCTAAGAACAACACATTTCATAAGGTAAGGAGATCAATCTCATATGGAAAAAGTGACGGCCAATGATATCGCGATGATGATCGACCATTCGCTGCTCAACCCCAGGTTTACGCTCGATGAAATCCGCGCGGGCTGTGCGCTCGCCAAAGAATACGGCACGGTTACGGTATGCGTGCGCCCCACGGACGTGCCGGTCGCAAGGGAGATTCTTGCGGGGTCGCACACCAGGGTCACAACCGTGATCGGTTTCCCGCACGGGTCAAACCTGACCGAGGTCAAGGTGCTCGAGACGCGGCTTGCCATCGAGCAGGGCTGCGAGGAGATCGACGTGGTGCTCAACATCGGAAAGCTCCTTTCCGGCGAATACGCGCAGGTTGAAGAAGACCTCAAAGCGGTGGTCGACGTTGCGCACGCGTCCAATGTGCTGGTCAAGGTCATTTTGGAGAACGCGTACCTCACCGACGCGCAGAAGATCGAGGCCTGCGGAATCTGCATGCGCGCCGGCGCGGACTTTACCAAAACCTCCACGGGCTACGCCCCCTCCGGCGCAACCATCCACGACCTCAGGCTCATGCGCGCCAACACCCCGGAAACCATGCAGGTCAAGGCGGCAGGCGGCGTGCGCAAGCTCGACGACGCGCTGCTGGTGCGCGCGGTGGGCGCAACGCGGTTTGGCTGCACGCGCACGAAGGAAATGCTCGACGAGGCGCGCGCGCGCGAGGCCGCGGGCACGCTGGTCCTTCCGGAAATCACCGACGATACCGAGCTTGCAAGCGTAAAGGCCGCCGCCGCGAAATAAGCGCCGCGCGCCCCTTTCCTGAAAAAATCCCGACCTTCTTTCACGGCTCCTTACCGCAATCAACCGACAGGAGGGTGTTCCATGGAACAGATTCAGGCAATTCTGGAGGCGGCGACGCTTCCGCCCATCCCCGGGAAAAAGGACTGGCGTATCGGCTGTATCGGCGCGGGTTTCATCATGGCCGACTGCCATCTGGTGTCATACCATAACGCGGGCTTCAACCCCGTGGCCATTGCCTCGCGGACCGAGGCGCATGCCGCGGAGGTTGCAAAAAGGCATGGCATCGGCAGGGTCTGCCACGACTGGCGCGAGCTGGTGAAGGACGAGTCGCTGGATATCCTCGACATTGCGTTCCCGCCGGATCAACAGCCGGAGATCGTCGAGGCGGCTTGCAAAAACGTCGGGCTGAAGGGCATCCTCTGCCAGAAGCCCATTGCGATGGACATGGCCGGAGCCAGGCGGATTGCCCGACTCGGCGAGGAAGCGGGCAAGAAGATTGCCGTCAACTCCAATATGCGCTACGATCAGTCCATGCGCGCGCTCAAAAAGCTGATCGACATGGGCGAACTGGGGGATATCGTGCTTGCCACCATCGAGATGCGCGCTATTCCGCACTGGCAGACGTTCCTTGCCGAGTATGAGAAGCTGGAGATCTTTGGCATGGGCATCCATCATGTGGATATTTTCCGCTATCTGTTTGGCGACCCGGACCGCATCACGGCCGTGTGCCGGACGGACCCGCGCACCCGGTTTGCGCACACCGACGGCATCACGCAGTATACGCTCCACTATGACAACGGCCCGATGGCCACGAGCCTCGACGACGTCTGGGCCTGGCCCGAGGAGCCGTGCCGGAAGGATATCTATATCAAATGGCGCGTGGAGGGAACCGAGGGCATGGCGGACGGAACGATCGGCTGGCCGTACTATCCAAAGCCCGTGCCCAGCCGTTTGCGCTTTACATCCAAGCGGTACCCGGAACAGTGGATCGAGCCCGCCTGGGACACGGTCTGGTTTCCCGATGCGTTTGAGGGCACCATGTCCAGCCTCATGTGCGCCATTGAGGGCGGCCGTGAGCCGGAGATCTCCGCGCGCGACAACGTGCGCACCATCGCCTGCGTGGAAGCGTGCTACCGCTCCATCGAGCAGGGGCGCACCATAGCGCTTTCGGCGTTGCTGTAAAGGCCGGACCATGCTATATTTAAAGAATTGAGAGGAGCCGAAACCGTATGATCAGCACCGGCATTTTTACCGGGTATTACCCCTACACCATCGACGAGACCATCCGGCGCATCCTGGCCTCGGGTTTTAACTGCGTGCAGCTTGACGTTTCGTTCAAGGACCTTGACGCGACAAAGGAGCCGCTGACCAAAGAAAAGGCGAATATGCTGCGCGACAGATTCCGCGACGCGAACCTGCCGGTGATCGCGGTGTCGGCCTATACCAATTTTGTGCATCCGGACCCGGTCAGGCGCAGAGAAAATATCGACTACCTGAAAATGATGCTCCGTCATGCCCGGGACTTGGGCTGCCCATACGTTGCCAGCGAGACGGGAACCTATAATGAAGAAAGCGACTGGGTATGGGACGACCGCAACGGCACCGGGCGCGTGTATGACGAGGCGATTGAAATCATCCGGGACATTGTTGCGTACGCCGCCGATTATGGCGCGACGTTCATTGTGGAAAACTACGTCAACAACGTCATCGGCTCCGTCGGGCAGGTGCAGCGTATGTTCCGCGACGTAGGTAGCGAGAACCTCGGCCTGATCTGCGACCCGACCAACTATTTTGACGACGGCAACATTGATGCGGTGGACGAAACGCTGCGGGATATCTTTGACAAGCTTTCGCCCCATATGAAGATTGCGCACGCAAAGGACATCAGGCGCGCGGCAGACACGGCGGAAAAACACGCCGATATCGACGCGGACGCGTCGCATTCGTTCCGAGGCTCCGGCGGTGTGGAACTGCCGGCGGCGGGGCTCGGCGTTCTCAACTATGACCTGTACGTGGAACTGCTCGCGCAGCGGCACCCCAATATTCCACTGATCATCGAGCACCTTGACGAGGGGGACATTGACCGCGCCAAGGCGTTTGTCGACGGATCGCTCAGGCGTGCGGGCGTTTAGTAACCACGGAACAAACCGGATGCACGCGCAATCGCGGCGGAAAGCACCGTCTTTACCCCGTAAACATGCTTGAAATACGCCGGTTGGCGTAGCATTCCCGCGCTTTTTTCGGCAAAACCCCGGCATTTGCCGCCATGATATCGCATACCCCGTTGTATTCAGGGATTAGCTTAGGGCGGATACGTCCCCTAAAGCTGTTGCGCGGTCGCGGCAAATTGGGACGCGCAACAAGGCGTCCAAACGGAAAGGCCTTCATCGCGTGCAGGGAGGGCGTGCATGATAGACCGCCCATATCGTTGGCGGCTGGCCGCCCGGGAGCGCGAGGCGCGGGAGGAGAACTGCTGCGGTCCCATGGAACAACATCGTTTTTGGATGGCCATAACATATAAACGGAGGAAAACCGCATGAATTACCGCATTGGCATCGACATGGGCGGAACGGCCATCAAGGCCGGCGTTATCGACGAGCGAAACGAAATCGTCTGCAAGCATTCCGTGCCCACGGGAGAGGGATTTGAGCGCGTGGTGGCGGACATTGCCGAGGCGGCCAACACCGTGGCGCAGGTGGTCGGGCTGTCGGTCGGGGATTTCCCCTGCGTGGGCGTCGGCACGCCGAGCTGCATCAACCCCAATACCGGCAGGCTGGTATTTTCCAACAACACCAACTGGCGCGACGTACCGCTGCGCGAGGAGCTTGAAAAGCATCTGCCGGTACCGGTCTATATTGGAAACGACGCAAACTGCGCGGTCATCGGCGAGGCGGTCGCGGGCGCTGCCAGGGGGTATCGAAACGTTGTGATGCTCACGCTCGGCACGGGCGTGGGCGGGGGCGTAATGCTCAATGGCAAGCTGTTTTGCGGCGGGGACGGCATGGGTACGGAGCTGGGGCATACCCCGCTGGTTGCGGGCGGGTATCCCTGCACCTGCGGTATTGCCGGCTGCTTTGAATCCTATGCGTCGGTCACGGGCCTGATTCGCCAGACGGAGGATGCCATGCACGCGCACCCGGAGTCCGCGCTGCATGCCTGGGTCGCGCAAAAAGGCAGAGCGTCCGGCCGCACGGCGTTCGATTGCGCCAAGCAGGGGGACGGGGCCGCGCTTGCGGTGGTCGATCAATATATTTCCTATGTGGCCAACGGCCTGGGCGGGCTAATCAACATCTTCCGCCCGGATATCGTGCTCATTGGCGGCGGACTGTCCGCCGAGGGCGATTACCTGCTCGCCCCGCTCAAAGAGAAGTTGAAGCGGTATGTGTTTGCCCAGGATATCATCGGCATTCCGCCTGTGATTGCGGCCAGGCTCGGCAACGCCGCCGGCACCATCGGCGCGGCGTATCTCGACCGGATGTAGGCCGCGGGCATGCGGTTTGCGGTGATCGGAACCAATTTTATCTCGCATGAATTTGTCAGGGCGGGGCGTACGCTCGACGGGTTTAAACTTTCTGCGGTTTATTCGCGCAGGCGTGAAACGGCCGGGGCTTTTGCCGCGCCCTACGGCGGCGCGCGGTGCATGAGCGACCTATCGGAACTGGCGGCATGCGGGGAGGTTGACGCGGTATACATCGCCTCGCCCAACGCGTTCCATGTGGAGCAGGCGGAGCGGATGCTCCAAAGCGGCAAGCATGTGCTGCTGGAGAAGCCTGCCGCGCCGGATGCGCGCGCGTTTGCGCGGCTGTGCGCCGTTGCAGGAGAAAATGGAGTGACGCTGCTTGAGGGCATGCGCACGGCGTTCACCCCCGGCTTTGCCGCGGTGCGCGGCGCGCTGGATCGGTTGGGTACGGTGCGGCGCGTTTCGCTGACCTACTGCCAGTATTCCTCGCGGTATGATCAATTCAAGCGCGGCGTTGTGGAAAACGCGTTTGACCCTTCGCTGTGCAACGGCGCGCTGATGGATATCGGCGTTTATTGCGTGCATGCGCTCATTGCGCTGTTCGGCAGGCCCGCGCGCGTGCAGGCCGCGGCCATCCGGCTGCCAAACGGTCTCGACGCGGAGGGCGGCGCGCTGTGTGTTTACGACGGGATGCTGGCCGACCTGTCCTTTGGCAAGATTGCCGACGGCAGGCGGCAAAGCGAAATCCAGGGGGAGGCGGGCACACTGCTGATCGACGCGCCGATAAACCCCAAGCATGTGGTATTGATCGGACGCGACGGCACGCGCGAAACCGTATTTCATGACGCAGACCCGGAGTTTTTCGGCATGCGGCATGAAATCGCGGCCTTTATGCGCTTGTCATTGCATAGGGAGCGTTTCAAAGCGGAGCGCGCATGTTATAATGCATGGACGAGAGAGTCTCTGCGTCTGATGGATGAAATGCGCCGGCAGACGGGCATTGATTTTGTCCGCCGGGAAGCGGACATGGGGGAGGGGAAGCTATGATCGCATCCGCAAGGAACCTGTATATTTTAAAGAGACTGAATGAATGCGGGATTGTGGATTATAAAAGTATCGCGTCCGAGCTCGCGGTTTCCGAGGCCACGGTGCGGCGCGATTTTGAAAAGCTTGAACGGCAGGGCAAGCTGCGCCGCGTCCAAGGGGGCGCCGTGCGCAGAGAGACGTCCGAGGCGGAGTTTGGCGTCGAGCTCTCCATGCGCGCCAAGCACGGGCTGAACAGCGCGGAGAAGAACCTTGTTGCGCGTGCGGCCGCGCAGGAGGTGCACGACGGCGAATGCGTATTCCTGGACATGGGCACGAGCATTGCGCCGCTGGCGCAGTACCTGCTGCAAAAGCGCATCCGCATCGTTACCTGCAGCAACCTCATTTTGCAGCGCGTAACGCCGGAATCGCTGGCGGAGGTGTTTGTGGTGGGCGGGCAGTTTCTGCCGGCCGACCATATGTTTGTGGGTTCCATTGCGGAAAGCATGCTTGAAAACTTTGGGTTCCACCGGGCGTTTATCGGCTGTATGGGGCTGGATATCGAAGCCGACACGGTGTACGTCACCGACATGGAATGCATGCGGATCAAGCAGATCGCCATGAAAAACGCAGCGCAGAGCAGCCTGCTTGCCGATACCACGAAGCTTAAAAAGGTCGGCCTGTTCCGTGTGGCGGGCGTGGAGTCGTTTCAGCGCGTATACATCAACGACGCTGGAAACGGCGGGCGGTATCCGGAAAACTTTATCGTCGTCAGGGGTTGAAGCGGCGGGTTCCCGGGGAAACAGTGCGGCCGGAACCGCGTTTGGGAGCGTGCAGAATTTGCGGCGAAGTTGCCTCCTTCTGCCGCGGCTGAAGGAGGAATAAAAAACAAGGTGAACGCCCCCCCGCCCCAGCTCTTCTCCGGCAAGCGGGTTTTCAGCGCCTCCACCAGCGCTGTGGACCGGTGTTTTTTCGCCGCTGTTCCCAAAGCCGCCTTTCTGGAGGCGTTGTCGGCCGATCCTTTGCTTTCCGGGTTCATGCCCCATTATTTTGCCCGGCTGATCGAAGCGGCCGGCGCAATCAATTCCTACCGCCTGCTTACCACGAAATATGAAACCGTGCTGCTTTATCTGTATGCGCAGAGGCGGGACCGGAAGCTTCCCGCAATGCTGCCGATTACGCGCGGCGCGCTTGCCAAGCTGCTGGGCGTCAGCTTGCGCACGCTGTTCCGCTGTACGGACCGACTACAGGCCGAGGGCTGCGTTTGCATCCGCCGCGGACGGCTTGTAATCACAGAAGCGTGCCGCAAAAATCTGCATCTTGCGGCACAGGACATCTACCGCCGCATCGATTCCGGATCACGCCGACGGGACAAAGAAATTATACAACCTATCTGTCAATCGTCGGGGAGGCTTTGGCCGGAAATGCGGCTCAATGCGCGTGCCGTTCCCTTTGCGTGGCCGCTGCAGTTTTCTGAACATTGCAAAAAAATGATTGAAAATGCAAACATTTGTAGTATAATGAATCTGTAACGTTTATGCTGCAAGGAGAAATTGAGCTATGAAAACAAACGATCCCA
>CAYUTA010000048.1:0-20438 GCA_964447605.1 uncultured Oscillospiraceae bacterium
GAGGGGATTTCTATTAAGAAATCGCCGCGAACAAGCGCAGTCCGCGGCGACGTGGAGCTGGTGATCAGATTCGAACTGACTACCTCGTCATTACCAATGACGTGCTCTACCTACTGAGCTACACCAGCATATTCGATTTTCAGCCAAGCATGCCACGGCGTTTGGGATAGCCACAAATCTGCCTCAATACCGTATGGACGCCCGCGCAGGACGGAAACAACCGCGCCCGCAACGTCAATCATTATAACCAACGCACGGGCGCTTTGCAAGCCCTTTTTCGCTTTTCTTACGATAAATTTCTTGCCGCAGACGCAGATATTTATCAGCTCTTTTTGCCAAACAGGTTGGCAAAGAACTTGCCAATCGAGGCAAAGAAGCCGGTTACGCTTTCATAAACCTTGCCGAGGGTTTCGGAAGCCTTGCCAACGTTCTGCGCGGTTTTGGCGATGGATACGAGCTTTTCCTGCAGCTGGTCGGGATCCAACCCCTCCAGCTTGCGCACAAGCGACAGTACTTGGGAAATCTGACCCTCGGTTACGGTTACATTGTAGGTCTTGGCGATGTTGCGGATTTCCTCTTTGACCTGCTCGTCGCTCATATCCTGCGTTTGGTCGAGCATGCCCTTCAACTCGTTGATAATGGCCGTTGCATCGTCGCTGCCAATATACTCGGCCAGTTCTCCGGTCACGACCAGTTCCTCGGCGCCGACCGACTTTGCAAGCTGCGAAAGCGCCGTGCCGGTCATGTCTTCATACGCCTTATATGCGCCCGTCAGCGCGCCCGTTCCGGAAACCGGATACGGTGCGGAAACGACTACTTTTGCATCGGAGATTCCAGCCGTCGTCAGGGCATTGCGGTACATGTCCGCCGTACAATAGTTGATGTTGTTTAAATCGACGCTCAGCCCCGCGCCGTTCTCCAGCATTTCAATATAAATGCAGCTTAGCGCAACGCTGCCAATCTTTTTGTTCGGTACAAGGCCGTCGAGATACGTGCGTTCCTCGGCGTTGGTCACGGTCAGCTCCGTAACCGTACCCTCCTCCACGCCAAAGTAGGCATAGATCGCCGCGCGCTGGCGGGACGTTAAGTCCGCGCCCATTGTCACGCGGATATCACCCGGCGTCTTATTGGGCTCCGGCGTGGGCGTTGCGGCGGGGTCAGGCGTGGGTGAAAGCGTAGGCGTCGCCGCCGCTTCCGGTGTGGGCGACGCGGTGGGCTGTGCGGTCGGCGTTGCTGTGGCAGTCGGTTCCGGGGTTGCGGTTGGCTCCGTTGTCGGTTCCGTCGTCGGCTCCGCTGTCGGCTCCGCAGTTCCTGTTTCCGCGGCCAGCGCTTCCGGCTGCAAACTCTCTCCGCCTTCGGCAAGCGCCGTGGCGGACAGCGCCGTAACGCTCATGGTAATCGCCAGCATCAAGGCCAACAGTCTTTTCATGGTGTATCCCTCCTCGTATTCAACGGTAGCCAGTATAGCATAACATTATGAATGGATCGACGAAAACATGTAAACTTTTCGTGATGCCGCATTGTGGAAGGGGATTGGTACGCCCCATGGAGCCGGCGAAAATTCCGGCGTGTACAAAAGCGCCGCCCTCCTTCTCATAAAGCGTATCAACACGGCGACCGTCATCGGTAAGCGGGGCTTCTTCCCCGGCATCCTGTCATCCTGTCATCCTTTCCCCTTTCCTTTTGGATCCTATTATCATTTGCTATACGCCTTGCGCGGCAATCGCTTTTGGATTTGCAACCATGCGGCCGCAGACCGGCGTTAACCTTTTGGAAAATCTCCATGGCGGTTTGTTTTGCCTTGTGCGCCGCCTAAGCCGAAACACCTATTTATCAGGTTGAAAAAAACACTTGACTTTAGCTTGATAAAGTGATAAAGTATCGCCATGCTAAATAGAGAAATGGAATTTGAGGAGGAAACCCCCATGAAAAAACTGATTGCAATCGCCCTCGCAGCCCTGATGCTCATCCTGTGCCTTGCCTGCGCCGCCGTGCCGGAAGCGCCCGCATTGGACGCAACGGAAGCTCCGGCCGGAGAACCCGCGCCGGATGCGACCGAACCCCCGGCCGGGGACCCTGCTACGGACGACGACTGGTCCTATCTCTCCGACAAAGGCACGCTGGTCATCGGCATCACGGTCTTTGATCCGATGAACTATTACGATGAAAGCGGCAAGCTCATCGGCTTCGACACCGAATTTGCCGAAGCGCTGTGCGCAAAGCTTGGGCTTACGCCGGAATTTGTCGTGATCAACTGGGATACCAAAGAGGTGGAACTCGCCGCAAGGAGCATCGACTGCATCTGGAACGGTCTGACCGTTACCGAAAAACGCAAGCAGAACATGTCGTTCACCCAGTCCTACATCAAAAATAAGCAGGTCGTGGTCGTAAAAGCCGATAATGCCGAGAAGTTCGCCACCGCCGGGGCTCTGGCCGGCGCAAACCTCGTTGCAGAAATCAGCTCCGCAGGCGAGACCGCCATCAAGGACGATGAAACCCTGAGCAAAGCCAGCTATGTTGCGGTTCCCAAACAGGCCGACGCGCTGCTGGAAGTGAAGGCAGGCACGGCCGACGCCGCGGTGCTCGATTACGTCATGGCAAAGGCAATGGTCGGCGAGGGTACGGACTATGCGGACCTCGTCATCGTAGACGGGCTTGAGCTTGCGATTGAAGAATATGCCGTCGGCATGCGGCTCAACAGCAACGCCGTTGAAAAGTTTGACGAGACCATTGATGAACTGATTGCCGACGGCACGCTCGCGGCCCTCGCCGAAAAGTATGACCAGACCGACTCGTTGCTTTCCAATCAATAAGGCTTCTTGCCGGCAAGCTTTCCGCGGGACCCGCGCCGACCGGACGCGGGCCCCGTTTCCGGCTGTTTTGCACACGAACCCTCCCAATTTCACCGTTATTTTGAAGGATACGAAAGGAACCGCCGCCATTCATGGACTGGTTAAGCGTAACACAGAGTTTGCTGAAGGGCTTCGCCCTCACGTGTGAAATTTTCATCGTCACGCTGATCTGCGCGCTGCCGCTCGGCCTGCTGATCGCGTTCTGTTCGATGACCCGGTTCAAGCCGTTGCGCTGGCTGTCGCGCCTGTTTGTCTGGGTGATCCGCGGCACGCCGCTGCTGCTGCAGGTCATCATCGTTTTTTACGGACCCGGCCTGCTCTGGAGCGCCTCCGCACTGCCGCGCATGACCGCCGTGCTGCTTGCATTCATCGTCAACTATGCCGCATATTTTTCCGAGATTTTTCGTGGCGGCATCGAAAGCATTCCACGCGGCCAGTATGAGGCGGGCCAGGTGCTGGGCCTGACCAAATCGCAAATTTTCTTCAAAATCGTTCTGCTGCAGGTTGTCAAGCGCATCCTGCCGCCGATGAGCAACGAGATCATTACGCTGGTCAAGGACACGTCGCTTGCGCGCATCATCGCGGTCAAGGAGATCATTATGGTCGCGCAGGAGTATATCTCCGCCTATGCGCTTATTTGGCCGCTGTTTTATTCCGGCGCGTTCTATCTGGCGTTTTGCGGTATCCTGACGCTGCTGTTTAACTATCTTGAGAAACGACTAGACTACTTTAGGGTGTAACGATATGGCAATACTGGAAGTACAAAATCTCAGCAAGCGGTTCGACACGACCGAGGTACTCAACGACATCAGCTTCTCGCTCGAAAAGGGCGAGGTGCTCTCCATCATCGGCTCGTCCGGCAGCGGTAAAACCACGCTGCTGCGGTGCCTGAATTTTCTGGAAACGCCCGACGCCGGCAGAATCCTTGTCAACAATCAGGCCCTGTTCGACGCAGGCGACGCCGCCACGCAGCAGGAGGCGGATATCCGCAGAAAGCGGCTGCATTTCGGCCTGGTGTTCCAGAATTTCAACCTGTTTCCGCAGTACACGGCCAAGCAGAACGTGGCGCTGTCCATGCAGCTGCACGCACGCGACCAGGCGGACTATAAACACAACAAGGCGGCGATTCTCAAGCAGATCGACCAGGCCGCCGAGGCGCTGCTCGTTGAGGTAGGCCTGCCGGATAAGCTTGCGCTGTATCCGCATCAGCTTTCCGGCGGGCAGCAGCAGCGCGTCGCCATTGCGCGCGCGCTTGCGCTCAGCCCGGATATCCTCTGCTTCGACGAGCCGACCAGCGCCCTGGACCCGGAGCTTTCCGGCGAGGTGCTCAACACCATCCGCCGTCTGGCCGACCAGAACCGCACGATGATTATCGTGACCCACGAGATGGGGTTTGCACGGGAGGTTTCCGACCGGATCATATTCATGGGCAGCAGTTCCATCCTCGCCTCCGGCACGCCGAAATTCATTTTTGAGGAGTGCGCCAACCCCACTGTGCGCAGCTTTGTGGATTCGGCGCTGGGGTAAGCATCGGGGCGCTTGCGGGCGGCTGCTCTCTGCCCGGCAAAGGGGGGTCTTCCTCAATTCGGAATCGGCGCGCCGCGTTGCCGCCGAAACGGCCGCATTGCGCCTGTTCCCCATCGGACGCCCCGTCTGCCTTGATCTGCCACAGACAGCGGCGGGCTTCCGCCCCCTGGGAATCCCTTCTGGCGGAACAGATTGATTTGGCAACAAAAACAGCCTTTTGCAATGGCCTGGCGTTCATAAATCGGATAAGGCCCCGAGCCGATGCTGGTCCGGGGCTTTCGCATGATAATATGATTTGTGCGGCTGCGGAGATAATGTTCATAATGTGTATATTTCAGTAAAGTCAATATTATACTTTGTTCCATTGCTAAAAAGAATTGCATCTGTTAGTTTGATTTTCAAAAGACATGTGTGAATGTCATCTTCATTAGTGTGTCCGTTATCATACCATTCTGCAAAAGTTGCCCGCAATTTTGACATTATCTCTGCATTATTGTTGTCTTTGACCCAACCAAGGTTTTCACCAACTCCATGGGCAGCGAACCATTCTCCACAGACAGCAACAGCGGGATTTTTCTCAATTTGTCTTATTTTATTAGATAATGCATATGTAACCGTGTAAAATGCACCGTTTTCGTAACAACTATTTACAATTCTCACGGATGGTTTCATTTCATCAATTGTAGCAACAGACAATAATGTGTCGTGGCCAAAACGCTCGTTCATAATTTCTAAAGCTTCATCATTCATAATATTTTCCCTCCCAAGCTAATTATAAATCCGCATGCTTTTTTCAGCATATCATCTGCATTCCCGCACGGCAAGGGCGCGTTACGCACCTTTCATGCGGTGTTTTGCGCGCCAAAACAAAAGCAACGGTAATTTTTTCTGCTTACCGCTGCAAAACCGTTTTATGAGCCCCGTTTCATGCCAAAGGTGTTTTTGACGTTTTGCGCTTATTCAATTCCAAACAGCCGCTTCGCATTTCCCGTGGTTGCGGCGGCCGCCGCCTCGCAGGCAATCTTGCGTACCTGCGCCAGCCTTTCCAGCGTCAGGTGCAGCAGGCGCGGGTCGTTGCGCGTGCCGCGGTGCGGCGCCGGCGTCATATAGGGGCAGTCGGTTTCGATGACGATGCGCTCAATGGGCAGCTTTGCGGCGATGTCGCGCTGCTTGACCGCGTTTTGAAAGGTCAACGCCCCGCCAAACGCGATGTACAGGCCCATATCCACATACTTCACCGCATCCTCATAGCTGCCCGAATAGCAGTGCAGCACGCCGGAAAGACCGTTTCGATTTGCGCGCAGAATGTCCATGCAGTCGCCGTGCGCCTCGCGGTCATGAACGACGACAGGCTTGCCCGCGGCCTTTGCGATGGCAATCTGGTCGGCAAACGCCTGCCGTTGCACCTCGCGCGGGGAATAGTCGTAGTGGTAATCGAGCCCGATCTCGCCGACGGCCACGATTTTACGTTGCATCAGCATGCGCTCGATGCCGCGCAGCGCGCCGGGCGTAGCCGTGCCTGCCGCATGCGGATGCACGCCCGCCGTGCCGTATACGTGGTCATAGATGGCCACCAGCGCCGCGATCCTGGGCATGTCGCTTTCCTCGCAGCAGGCCTCGACCACATAGCCCACGCCCGCGTCGGGCAGGGCGGGGAGCAGCGTGTTGCGCACGTCGTCAAACTGCTCGTCAAGCAGGTGCGCATGCGTGTCAAACAGCGTCATAGTAGCAGCTCCATCCCTACCGAATCAAAGTATTCGCCGCGCACGCAAATTTGGCGATGCGCGCGACCGCATATAACAAATCCGAATCGCTCGTACAGCGCGATGGCGCGCTCGTTGTCCGCGCGGGCGGAGAGCTCGAGCCTTTTGAGCGTGCCGTTTGCACGCGCAAACCCGATAAGCGTCCGCATGAGAATCCTCCCAACGCCGAGGCCCCAGCAATCGCGCCGGATTGCGATGCCCATGCCGCCGTTATGCGCAATGCGAGGGCTCGCTTCCCCGCGCACATTGCCAAGCCCCACTATTTCGCCGCCGACGAGCGCAAGGCACATGCGCGTATTGGCCATTCCGAGCGTTTTTTCGATATAGTCGCGTTCGTTCTCCTCATCCATGCCGGAAATGCCGTTTTCATCGCTGAGCAGATAGTCCGTCTCGCCGCCGACACGCTTGTGGAACGCGATGAGCGCAAGCGCGTCGTCCGGCACGGGCTCACGCAGCGTCAGCGTACGCCCGTCGCGCAGGGTATCCATAATCGCTTCCATGCGTCAGCGCACCCGCAGGCCGCTCGGCAGCTCGGAAAGCGCCGTAATCGCAGACAGATTTTCATCGGCCTCGTCGGAGGCGCACAGAATCATGCCGTGGCTTTTCACGCCGCAGAGCGTGACGGGCTTGAGGTTTGCCACCAGCACGACCGTCTTGCCGATGAGGTCGTCCGGCGCGTACCATTTCTTGATGCCGGACGCAACGGTACGCGTTTCCTCCCCCACCTCGAGCGTGAGCTTGAGCAGCTTCTTGCTGCGCTTAATCTCCTCGCAGGCAACGACCTTTGCCAGCCGCAGATCGAGCTTTTCAAAGTCCTCGTATTCGATTGCAGGCTTCGGCGCATCGGGCGCTTCCTCGGCGGCGGGCTGCGCCGCGGCGGCCTGTGCGGCGGCCTTCATGCGCGCCGTTTCCTCTTCCAGCAACGCGATCTCGGCGGCAACGTCGATGCGCGGGAACAGCGCGTCGCCCTTGTGCACCTGCGTGCCGGGCACGCTGCCGCCCCATGCGACGTTTTCCAGCGTAGTCAGGCATTCGCCCACGCCAAGCTGGCCGAACATCTTATCGGGCGTGGCCGTCAGGTAGGGCTTGAGCAGGATGGCGATGATGCGCAGGCTTTCGGCAAGGTTATACAGTACGGCGCAAAGCCGCGCCCTTCCCTCGTCGGTTTTGGCGAGAATCCACGGCGTGGTCACGTCGATGTACTTATTGCACGCGCCCACCAGCCGCCAGATCTCCGCCAGCGCGTCGGGAATATGCAGCTCGTCCATCTGCGCGTCCACCTCGCCCGGCAGGCTCGACGCAAGACTGATCAGCGCGATATCCACATCCGTGGCCTCGCCCGGCGCGGGCAGCTTGCCGTCAAAATACTTATCAATCATGGCGACGGTGCGGCTCAAAAGATTGCCGAGGTCGTTGGCCAGGTCGGTGTTGATGCGGTTGATCAGCGCCTCGTTGCTAAACGTGCCGTCGCTTCCAAACGGAACCTCGCGCAGCAGAAAATAGCGGATGGCGTCCACGCCGTAGCGCTCGCACAGCCTGACGGGATCGACGACGTTGCCCTTACTCTTACTCATCTTGCCGCCGTCGAGCACGAGCCAGCCGTGGCCGAACACCTGCCTGGGCAGCGGCTCGCCGAGCGCCATGAGCATGATGGGCCAGATGATCGTGTGGAACCGCACGATCTCCTTGCCTACGATGTGCACGTCGGCAGGCCAATACTTGCGATAGAGCGAATCATCGTCGCCCCCCCACCCAAGCGCCGTAATATAGTTCGAAAGCGCGTCCAGCCATACATAAACGACATGTCTATCATCAAAATCAACCGGTATTCCCCACTTGAAGCTCGTTCGGCTGACGCACAGGTCGTCGAGCCCGGGCAGCAGGAAGTTTTGCAGCATCTCGTTGGCGCGGCTTTCCGGCTGGATGAAGCTCGGGTTGTCCTTGATATACTGAATCAGCCGGTCGGCATACTTGCTGAGGCGGAAGAAGTAGCTTTCCTCCTCGACAAGCTCCACCGGGCCGCCGCAGTCGGGGCACACGCCGCCCGCTTCCTTTACCTGGCGCTCAAGCCAGAAGCTTTCGCAGGGCGTGCAGTAGTGGCCCGCGTACTTGGACTTGTAGATATCGCCCTGATCGTAGAGCTTTTTGAATATCTTCTGCACGGCCTCGACATGATAGCCGTCCGTGGTGCGAATGAACTTGTCGTAGGAAATATCGAGCAACTTCCACAGGCTTTTAAAGCCCGAAACGATGTCGTCGACATACCGCTGTGGGGTCACGCCCGCTTCCTTCGCCTTGCGCTCGATCTTCTGGCCGTGCTCGTCGGAGCCGGTCAAAAAGAACACGTCATACCCGCGCTGGCGCTTATAGCGGGCAATGGCGTCGGTCGCAACCGTGCAGTAGGCGTGTCCGATGTGCAGGTTCGCACTCGGGTAATAGATGGGCGTTGTGATGTAAAAGGTCCTGTTGTCCGCCATGATGATTTCCTCCCAATAAATGTCGTTCGCGTCAAGCGGGGGCCGCTTTTTTTGCAGGTTTTGCATAAATAAAAGCGCATATTGCCCTTTCTGTTATGTAAGGACAGTATGCGCGAAAATGCAGACTGCTGATCAACCACCCTACTTCCCCGGCAAATGCGGGGGCATAAGTTCGCGCTGTATCACGCGCGGCGCGCTGCGGCTCAGGCCAATGGAACGTTCGCCGTCAGGAGCTCGGGAGCCATGTTCGGCGGCAACGCAACACCGGCTTACACCACCCGCCGGCTCTCTAAAGGCGCGCACATCCGCGTACTCTTTCCGTCAAAGCTCAAATATATGAGCGCAGTCTATCATGAACATACGGGCGTTGTCAAGCGGGCGCGCATGAAAGCGTCCGCCAACCGGGGGCTGACCATGGCAACCCGCCCGCACCGGCCCGCAAAGCGCCGCATATGCCGTATTTTTAAGCAATTCTGTTTGAAACCTGTCCCCGAAGGTGGTAGAATGGTTGCATTATGGGAACAAAGATCATTGCGGGCCTGGGAAACCCGGGCATTGCATACAGAAAATCGCGCCACAACGCAGGCTATCAGGCCGCTGACCGGCTCGCCGGCTCGCTGCATATCCGCGTGACCAGACGCGGCTTTTCCGGCATTTACGGCGAGGGCGTGCGCAACGGGGAACGCGTGGTGCTCATCAAGCCTGCCACGTATATGAATCTCTCGGGCGACTGCGTGCAGGCCGTGATGCATTTTTTCAAGGCCGCGCCTCAGGATCTGATTGTGCTCTATGACGACATTGAGCTGCCGCTCGGCAGCCTGCGCATCCGTGGAAGCGGCGGCGCGGGCACGCACAACGGCATGCGCTCCATCATCGCGTGCGTTGGCAGCGAAGATGTTGCGCGTGTGCGCATCGGCGTGGGCAACCGAACAAGCGGCGATCTGGCCGACTATGTGCTGGGTAAGCCCGGCAAGGAGGAGCAGGCGGAGCTTGAAGCCGCGTTTTCAAACGCGGCGGACGCGGTTTGCCTGATGCTTGACGGCAGGCTGGCCGACGCACAGGCAAAGTATAATAAAAAACATATTGGCGGAAAGGCGGAGGAGGCGTAACGGAACCGATTCAAAATCCCATATTGCATGCACTTGATTCCGCAACGGACTTCCAGCGTCTGAAAGCCGCGCTGGAGGGGGGCAAGGGCCCGGTTGCGGCGTTTGGCCTGCCCGGCCCGCACAAGGCGCATATCGCGGCAATATTGGGCGCAACGCATACGGTGCTCGCCGTAACGGCAACCGATACTTCGGCGGTGCAGCTTGTCGAAAGCGCGCGCCTTTTGGGGATAGACGCCTATGCTTTTCTGCCGCGTGAAACGCCTCTGGTGCACGTGTGCGCGGTATCCGGCGAACGTGCCACGGACCGCATTGCAACGCTGGCCCGGCTCGCGGGGAACCGCCGCACGGTCGTGGCCGCCTCCGCGGCGGCGCTGATGCAGGCGCTTGCGCCCAGGGACGCCTTTTCCCAGGGTTTATTCAGCGTGCGGACGGGTGAGGAGCTCGCCCCCCGCGATCTCATGGAGCGGTTGGTGGCGGCGGGCTACGAACGCGTGGAGCTGGTTGAGGCGCGCGGGCAGGCGGCCGCGCGCGGCGATCTTCTGGACGTATACCCCATACAGGCGCAATACCCGGTACGTATTGAATTCTTTGGCGACGAAATCGACCAGATGCGGCTGTTTGATCCTGTGACGCAGCGCGCTGTGGAGCAGATCGATTCGGCCGTGTTGCCGCCCGCGCTGGAAACGCCGCAGCCGAGGGAGCGCATGGAACGCGCCCAAAAGGCCGTCGCCGGTCACGCCGGCTTTTTCGATCAGGAGCAGGCCTGGTCGCAGGGGCTTGCCACGGCGGGCGCGGATGTGCTGCTGCCGCTGCTGTATGCGCGCACCGAGACCATCCTCGACTATCTGCCCGGCGACGCGCTGATTTTGCTTGACGACGCCCTGCTGATTGACGAAGCCATGCGCACCGAGCAGCTTCGCTTTGCCGAGCAGCTCGCGGCCATGCTCGAACGCGGCGAGGGCCTGCCGCAGCAGGCCGGCCTGCTCCGCAGCGCCGCCGGGTCGCTTGCCGCGCTCAATACCCCGCGTACGCTTTTAACCTATACGCTTTCGCGCGCGCACCCTGTGTTTTCACCGCGCGAAGTGGTACAGTTTTCCGCGCGCAGCGCGCCGCAGTATCTTGCAGGCTTTGACGAGCTGGCCCGGGACGTCGCGCTATGGAAAAAAGGCGGCGAGACGGTTGTTGTTTTTGCCGGCGATCAGGCCGGGCGCGTGCGCGATGCACTGGCCGATCAGGGCGTGGAGCTGGATGTGGCCGGTGCGCTGAAAGCGTTGCCGGCGCCTGGGCAGCCTGTGCTGGTGGCTCAGCGGCTGAGCCAGGGGTTTGCATACCCCTCCTTCAGGCTGACCGTGCTGACCGAATACGAGCTGTTTGGCCGCCAGGAGCGCGCCGTGCGCCACGGTAGGAAAAGAAACGCGCCGACCTTCTCCGAACTGGCGGTCGGCGATTATATTGTGCACGAGGCGCACGGCATCGGCCGCTTTGTGAAGGTGGAAGCGCTGAGCGTGCAGGGCAATACGCGCGATTATCTGCTCATTGAATACCGCGGCGGGGATCGGCTGTATATCCCCACCGATCAGCTCGACCGGGTGCAGAAATATATTGGCGGCGGCGAAGAGGACACGGTCGTGCAGCTGAGCAAGCTCGGCGGCGTGGACTGGGAGAATCGGGTCAACCGGGCAAAAACCGCCGCGAAAAAGCTTGCCGTCGATCTTGCCGCGCTGTACGCCGCGCGCACGGCGGAGCAGGGGTTTGCCTTCTCGCCGGACACGGCGTGGCAGACGCAGTTTGAAGAGCGGTTCCCCTACGCCGAAACGGCCGACCAGCTGCAGTGCATCGCCGATATCAAGGCGGATATGGAACATAGGCGGCCGATGGACCGGCTGCTCTGCGGAGACGTGGGCTACGGCAAAACCGAGGTGGCGCTGCGTGCGGTATTCAAGGCCGTGCAGGACGGCAAGCAGGCCGCCGTCCTTGTGCCCACCACCGTACTGGCGCAGCAGCATTACAACACCATGCGCGCGCGGTTTGCAGAATTCCCCGTCAGGCCCGGCCGCCTGTCGCGTTTCCAGCTCCCGGCGGAACGCGCGGCCGTCAAAAAGGCCCTTGCGGCGGGAACGGTCGACGTGGTGGTCGGCACGCATGCGCTGCTGGCCAAGGATGTAAAGTTTAAGGATCTGGGCCTGCTCATCATCGACGAGGAGCACCGCTTTGGGGTCAATCATAAGGAGCAGATCAAGGCGCTCAAGCAGAGCGTGGACGTGCTTACCCTTACCGCCACGCCCATTCCACGTACGTTGAACATGTCGCTCTCCGGCATCCGCGATATCAGCGTCATTGAAACGCCGCCCGAAGAGCGGTATCCCGTGCAGACGTTTGTGCTCGAGTACACGGATGCACTGCTGACCGACGCGCTCTCCAAGGAACTGGCGCGCGGCGGGCAGGCGTATGTGGTGTATAACCGCGTGCAGGTCATGGAGGCCGTGGCGCGGCGCATTGAAACGCTGCTTCCGGAGGCGCGCGTGCTCATGGCGCATGGACAGATGCATGAAACGCAGCTTGAAAACGCCATGCTTGACTTTATGGAGCACCGGGCCGACGTGCTGCTGTGCTCGACAATTATCGAAAGCGGACTGGATATTCCCAATGCCAATACGCTCGTGGTGCTCGACGCCGACCGGATGGGGCTTGCGCAGTTGTATCAACTGCGTGGGCGCGTGGGGCGCAGCAACCGCCTGGGCTATGCGTATTTCACCGTGCAGCAGAACCGCGCCATGAACGAAAAGGCTGTAAAGCGGCTGATGGCCATCCGCGAATTCACGCAGTTTGGCGCGGGGTTCCAGCTTGCCATGCGCGATCTTGAAATCCGCGGGGCAGGCAGTCTCCTCGGCGCGGAACAACACGGGCATATCAGCGACGTGGGCTATGAGTATTATACCAAGCTCGTGCGGCAAGCCGTTGAGGAGGCGCGGGGACGCGAGGTGCAGCCTGCGCTGGAAACCAGGGTGGACGCGCCGCTCGACGCGCACATTCCGCACAGCTACATCCGTTCCGAGGTACAGCGCCTCAAGGCCTACCGCCGGATTGCGGATATCGACGGGCAAAGCGCGCTGCTTGACGTAACCGAAGAATTCATCGACCGCTATGGCGAGCCGCCCGAGGCGGTACAAAACCTGATGCGCATCGCGCTCATCAAGGCGTACGCCGGCCGCGCCTATCTCGAGAGCGTGACCCTGCGCGACAATGAGGCCGTACTGCGCTTTGCGGACCATGCCGCCATTGACGGCGGCAGGCTGCTTGCGGCCATCTCGCAGATGCACGGCGCACAGCTCACCGCCACCGAGCCGCCAAGCATCCGCATCCGGCAAAGGGACGTCCCCGCGCAGGCGCTGAGCAAGAAACTGCCCGCGTTTGTCGGCGCGCTGACGCGCTGCGCCGCAGCGCAGGAATGACCCGTTCCCCCGCGCCACGGGCAGATTGACGCGCGGCATGGGTTCGGCCGCCGCGCAAACTGCCAAAACAAAGGCGGCAAACTCCGGCCTCTGTCCGCTGCTTGCATTTGCTTTTATCGTCCGTTATATTACGGATTGGATTCTACGAGGAGGGCGACATGGAGACCAGGCGCAGCCGATGGCACGCAAACGATACGGATTGGTTGATCTATGGAATCATCGCGGCCGGGCTGCTGGCAATTTTATGGTCTTTGCCGGGAAAAAGTCCTTTTTCTCCGACGAAATGGATCAGATCGGCATCCTCGCGTCGGTTCGGGCGCTGCCGAAGCTGTTGCAGCTCTATGCAAGCGTAGGGCACGAGATTGCGCCGCCGCTGTTTGCCGCGCCGGCCTGGGTCTGGTATCGCATCGTGCCCTATGGGCAGGCATGGCTGCAGCTGCTGCCCGCGCTGCCTACCTGCCTGGGCGTATATGTTGCGGGCCTGACCGTTCGCGCTTTTGGCGGCAGAAACACAGGCGTGCTCGCCGCATTGTTCGCCCTTGCTTCGCCTGCGGTTTCCCTGACGGCCGGGATGCAGCTGCGCCAGTACTGCGTGCTGTTTTTGTGCTCTGCGCTCACGACCGATCTGTATGTGCTGCGCAATCACAAGCGCAAAGCTGAAAAATGGAGCGTGCTCGTGCTCTATGGCGCGCAATAGCGGGGGGACGCGGTCTGTTCTATCCGGCGGGTGAGGCATTGCGCTTTCGTTACGCCGCATCCCGCATGCGCGCCATTCCACGCCGCTTCGGAGCCTTTCACCCGGTATATGGAGGTTTTGAGCATGTGTTTTCTCCCCGGCATGGATATTGAAGCGCATTGCCAATGGCGGATGTCTGCGCCGGCGTATCCGTGCGGCAATGACGGCGCCATAAAGGCAAGCGTTCCATAAATTTGGGCGCGATTTTGAGGAACCTCTAAATACGGCACAAATAAGCCACAAAAGGTCAAAACGCCACAATTTGTTTCCACAATCCGGCATTGCACGAACATGCCGCAGGGATTATAATGCAAAATAGCATGGCCGCGTACCGTGCAACAAATGAAGGAGAAATCAATGGAATGAAGAGCAAACTTATGAAGCTGTCCGCACTGGCGCTGGCTGTTGTGGCGCTGGTCTGCACGGCTGCCTGCCAACTCCGCGGCGACGCGGAGGACGGCGCCGGCGACGCATCGCTCAGCGCGACCGCCGTATCGGTCGGTGAAACATATACCATCACAAAGGGCGAGGTCGAAGACGCGTACAACAACATGGTTGCGCAGTATCAGTATTACGGTATGAGCGCGCCCACGGCGGCGGCCGATATTGAGACCATGCAGGACGCGGTGGTCGACATGCTCGTTTCCGAGCAGGTGCAGCTCTATCAGGCCAAGCAGATGGGTATCACGGTGGACAACGCCATGCGCGACCAGATCGACGCGGACACCGAGGATGAGCTTGTAGAACTGACCCAGATGTTCCGCTCCCAGGCGGAGAGCGAAGGCGTGGGGGACGTGGAAGCGCGCACCGTCGAGATATTTAACGAGCAGCTTCTGGCCGCCGGGCTCGATATGGATATCGAAGGCTACCGGGCGTATGTGCGCGAACAGATTGAAATGGAGGCCATCATCGATGCGCTGACTGAAAAGGTTAAGGGTGAGATCAGCGTGACTGACGAGGAGGTTCGCGCCTACTATGACGACCTGCTTGCCACACAGAAGGAGACCTACGCCGCCACCCCGTCCGCCTATCTCGACGCTGCGGAAGGGTTTGAGAAGTTCGGCGGCGATCCGGTCCTGACCACGCCCGCTGGATACGTGCGCGTGAAGACCGTCACCATTGTGCCGCAGGAGGATCTGAGCGCGGAATATGAGACGCTCGCTTCCGAGCTTTCGCAGCTTGAGGCGGAATACGGCAGGCTGTCGCTGGCCAACTCCGTGCAAAACGCCAAGCGCATCGGTGAGATCCGTACCGAGCACGCCGCCAAAAAGACCGAGGCGGACGCCCTGTATGAAACCTATATCGCCGAGGCGCGCGACAAGGCCGACAAGGCGTATGCCGATCTCAAGGCGGGGAAAACCTTTGATGAGGTGCTCGCCGAATACGGCGAAGACGACGTTTACACCACCTATCCCGTTTTTGCGGCCGAGGGGTTGCTGATGCAGAAGGGCGAAGAAACCTCCACATGGCCCGCCGAGGTGGTCGAGGCGGTCGGTAAGCTCCAAAACGGCTCGTATACGCCGGTTTTGAATGTGGACGATATGTTCTTCATTGCGCAGCTTGTCGGCGACGAGCAGCCGGGCGAGACGGCGTTTGAAGACGTGCAGGAGGAAATGCAGCGCCTGGCCAAGGATGCCAAGGCAGAGGAATACTGGAACGAGCAGGTGGAGAACTGGACCAACGACAGCGCGCTCGTCGTCCGGCACGAGGACGTTTACCGCGGCATCGGAAAATAAAGGCAATCCGCCGGAACCATATTATCAGCGGCCGCCCGACGGGGCGGCCGCTGTCTGCATCGGTATGCGGCTCTGAACCGAGAAGAAAACGCTTGCTTACGCCTCCTGCCGCCTGTTCCCCTTATCCCCTTGCGTTTTTGAGCAGCTTAAGCGCCTCGTCCTTGCGGATAACCCTGCACGAGGGGTGCTGAAAATCGTTTTCAGGGCAGTAGCCCATCTGCACGCAGCTGGGGCCCGCTGTTTCAAACAGCGCGGGCGCCGCCTCCCTGCACAGCCGCAGCATTTTCCACGCCATATCGCGGATTTCCTCCTGCGCGTTCATGCAGCAGCGGATTTTAAACCAGTCGAGCAGTGCGTGCGCGTTCATGCCGACAAGCGCCTTGAACTCCGTGGCCTGCGGTTTGACGTAGCGCAGCTCCTCCTCCTTGTAACCGGCTTCCACGCCGCTAACATACCACTGCTCAACAAGCGAGAGGATATCCTGCGCGTTGAGCGCAACCGCCTGCCCGCCGGGCAGCGTGCACTGTGCGGTATGCAAAAGAATTCCCTCCGGCAGCACCACATCGAAGGAGCGCTTGCCGTTCTTATCCACACGGCCGCTCTTGATAAGGTAATTGGCCAGACGCTTGCGAACCAGCTGCACCTCCGTGACGCGGGAATACCCCTCTACGCCAAAGAGAAAATAATCGAATTCCGTGGCGGCCAAATGCCCCTTTTCCACAATGCTGCGCACCAGCTCAGCATTATACGGCGAGGCAATGATTTCGTCCAGCCCACGCTCGGTGCGCGTAAAGCGCGCGGCTGCATCCGTGTAAATCCTGCCGCCTCCGGCAATCAGGACAACCCTGCCCTGCCCCACGCCTGTGATGTTCATAGCGCAACCTCCCCTTGCAGATTATAGACCCGCCCGATGCCGGCATTTTTAATCATGCGTGAACAGATCTGGCACGGAACCGGGTTTTCGTTTACATGGCTCAGCCCTTCGTAGCCGTAAAGATACAGCGTTGCGCCGAGCATTTCATTGCGGCTGGCGCTGATGATGGCGTTGCACTCGGCATGAACGGCCACGCATTTTTCATATTGCTCGCCGTGCGGGATGTTGTTGCGCTCGCGCCAGCATTCCCCTGCATCGCAGCAGTTCTCATCGCCGCGCGGCGCGCCGTTGTACCCGGTGGCGACAATCTCGTCGTTTTTGACGATCACCGCGCCGTACTGCCGCCTTAAACACGTGCTGCGCTGCGCCACGGCGGCTGCGATGGAGAGATAATAATTCTGTTTACTGATCCGTTCCATAAAGTTCGTGTACCTCCGTCCTCCGTTACAGCAAGCTTTTACGCGCCGCGCTCATGCAGGTTACTTTCCCGCTCAATATAAATTGGACGCGCCTTGACCTGTTCATAGGTGCGCGCGATGTATTCTCCGATGATGCCCAGCGCAAGCAGCGTCAGACCGCCGAGGCAGAGCATGATGGCCAGAAGCGACGGATACCCCGCCACCGGGTTGCCAAAGATCATGGCGATGATCACGCGGATGACCATGTAGACCAGCGCCATTGCGGAAACCACGCAACCGATAACCGTCGCCATTTTCAGCGGCACGGTGGAAAACGATACGATCCCCTCGACGGCATAGGCAAACAGCTTCCAGAACGACCACTTTGTTTCACCGGCGGCGCGCTCCACGTTTTCATATTGCAGCCACTCGGTATCGAACCCGACCCACATAAACAGCCCCTTACTGAAGCGGTGATATTCCGGCAGGGTCAGCACCGCGTCGACCATGATGCGGCGCATCATGCGGTAATCGCGCGCGCCGTCGACAAATTCGGTGTCGGAAATACGGTTGATCAGGCGGTAGAACGCCCTTGCAAACGCGCTGCGAATCTTTGGTTCGCCCTTGCGGGATATGCGCCGCGTGGCCACGCAGTCGCACGCGCCGGCCTCCAGCCGCTCGAGCATGGCCCCTATCAACTCGGGCGGATCCTGCAAATCGCAGTCCATGATGGCCACGTACTCGCCGGACGCGTGCTTCAGCCCCGCATACATGGCGGCTTCCTTGCCAAAATTGCGCGAAAATGAAATGTATTTGACATGTTCATCCGCCGCGGCCAGCTCCCTGATGATGGCAAGCGTACCGTCCCGGCTGCCGTCGTTGACAAACAGCAGTTCAAACGCATGCTGCGGCAGGCGTTTGACAACCCGCTCCTGCAGCGTATCATAGAACAGCCGCAGCATGGGCTCTTCGTTATAGCACGGGCAGATGATGGTTACCAGAGCCATGAAAAAACCGTCCTTTCGGATTTTGCGTAGCGCAGTCCCGCCGCATTTGATATTTATCATAGCATGCGCGCGCAGTTTACACAACCGCCGCGATGCCGGATACACATGGAAATTGTTGTTTTATGGGTATACCGTCGCATTTGCCGCATGATTTTGCATCCGTTTTTCCCTATCGCATGCCGTCGGCAACCCGCGGTTTTCCGGGGGGAAGCGCAGAGCAGCGGAATATATTGGGGCCAACAATCAAAAAGCGGCGGTTTAGCGCCGCTCACTCAAAGGCAGTTTGTTGGAACGTGTCTCAAGCCCTTTGCCGATTTACAAAATGGCTATACCAAAACCGCCAATAGAAATCTTTGCAAGTGTGTGGTAAAATAGACTCAACAAATCGGGATTCAGCTTGTTACGCTTTTGGCGGAGAGGGCGTACAGGAGATAATTTACCAGGCTGTGTAAAAACGAGACTTTAGGCAAAGGTATCACGGTGGATAGGCAACGAAGGGAAAAATGCTTTAAAAACAGTTATCATAGAGCCGCTAATTGCCTTGCTCCAAGTAGGTTCATTGCTCTTTTTATATTGTAGGCAAAAAAGCAAAGGCACATTTCAGCGCTTACCATTTCGGTGCGGCGCACCTGCAAATAGCGAAAGCCAAAGTCTGCCTTAATGGTTCCAAACACATGCCCCACCAAATTCTTACGCTTTTTGTATAGAGAACGGTTCTCATATCCCCGGCGCAGAGCGTCATCCCCGGCTTTCTGGTGCTCCCCTCGCATAATCGTTCTGCCGTCTGCACTTTTTGTGCATAGAGCCCGGACAGGACAACCTTCACAAAGCTTTCTGCCGCCGTAATAAATTTGTGGTGAAATGGAATTGCGTTTCTTCTTGCGGGGCAGTTCTTTGCCCTGGGGACAGATGTAGACATCCTTTTCCCCGTCGTAGCAGAAGTTGTCGTATCCATATTCAGGCGATGGAGCGCCGCCACGGTCGGGCTTAGAGACAATGGGAATGATTCCGATGTTCTCTGCCGCCTCAATCTGTTCAGCAGAAAAATAGCCACGATCAGCCAAAACAGTGAGTTTATCTACGGCCAATGCCTCTTTAGTCTGGGCGGAAACCGGATAGAACTGTTGGTAATCCACCTCACTGACCGCCATATGCGCCTTCTCATCGACGGCAATCTGCACGTTGTGGCTGACCTCTCTGGCTCCGTTGAGGTGTTTCATAAGCTTGGCGTCCGGGTCGGTGATGCTGACACTGGCTTGTTCCTCTAAAAGAGGTTCTACTGCCTCCAACTGCTGCAATTTATGGTCAATCCAATCCAGTCGCTGTTCTAACTCTTTGCGGTTGTAGCCCTTGGTTTTGCGGACATCTTCCTCTTTGTCGCAGATGTCCAGCAAAGCGATATAGTTCTGTGCAGCCTCCGTATATTCCTGTCGCTTAGCGGCAATTCGCTTCTTGGTGAAAAAAGCATTGCGGTTATTACTGGCACGAAACTTACTGCCGTCAATGGCGACTATTTCTTTGCCCAGAAGCCCCAACTCATCACAGATTACGCTGAATCGGTAAAACACCTTTTTCAAGGCTTGTTTGTTATCCTTACGGAAATTTGCGATGGTTTTGAAGTCTGGCTTGAGCCTACCCAGAAGCCACATCAGCTCTATGTTGCGCCCGCACTCTCGTTCCAACTTCCGAGAGGAGCGGATTCCGTTAAAGTAGCCGTAGAGCTACAGCTTGAGCAGATCGGACGGGTTGTAGGGCTTACGCCCGGTCTCCTTGGTTTGACTATGTGCAAAGCCAAGCTCCACCGTGTCCATTCGTCCTGCCACAGCATCTATGGCACGAACAGCGTTTTCTTCCTCTATCAAATCCTCTAAGCCGAGTAATTCAAAGCTGATTTGTTCACGGGATTCTCCTTGTTTGTGCCGCTGCATAGCATCTACCGCCTTTCGCTAACTGATGTTATAATTATACCATATTCATCGTGGCTGCGCCCGTTTTTATACAGCCTCGTATATTAGGTGAGGTTTGGCGGTGATGATTTGGAATTGCCGAAACGCAAGAAAATACGGTTAGACGGATATGATTATTCGTCAAACGGTGCGTATTTTGTGACGATATGTACGCACAATCGTGAAATGTTGTTTGGAAATGTAGGGGCGGATTCCATATCCGCCCGAATGATTGACGATGTTTGGAACGAAACAATACACCAATATCAAAATGTGCATTGCCCCAAATATGTTATAATGCCAAATCATTTTCATGCTATCATCATGATTGAACGGGCGGATATGGAATCCGCCCCTACGGTATCGACGATTATTCAATCATTCAAACGACATTCAACATTAGAATATATCAAATTGGTAAAACAAAATATATTATCGCAATTCGATAGACAAATTTGGCAACGGTCATTTCACGACCATATCATCCGCAACGAGCAGGAATATCAAAAAACTTGTTATCTATTATACATTAGCAATCGCAAATTGCTATGATATTCAGAA
>CAYUTA010000049.1:0-20256 GCA_964447605.1 uncultured Oscillospiraceae bacterium
TCCGATCCATTTTGGGTTGCGCGGCGGGCGTCTTGCCGGGCATACGCCGCTTCGCAGCTTCCGAATCCGTTCCAGCACCATGTGCCCCCTCCCTTCTTTCCTGCCGGATTACCCGCGTCTCCCGGATCATGTGGTCCTCCAGCGCAAGCTGTTTTCATACATAATAGGATAATACATATATGTGCTCCCCGAATGAGCAACTATAGTTGCTCAAAAATCAAATTATTTTTGAAAGGAAATTTTAATACGAATGCTGACGTGCACAATCATAGGACACGACCGGATCTATGACCGGGAGATTCGGGCGATGCTGCAAGGCGCGATACAAAAGGCCGTGCGGCAGGACGATGAGATTCAATTTCTGCTGGTGCGGCGGGTGAGCGCGCTTTTCGCGCCCTGCCTGCTGGCAATTCTGGATGCAAAGCAACGGTATCCGCGCAAGCGGATTACGACCACGCTCATAGAAGCGCCCGGCCCGGAACCCAGCCCGGATTTCATCGCCCGCGTTGCCGCACAAACGGGCGAGCAGCTGCCGCGGTGTATGGCGGACAGGCGGATCGGCGTGCCAATCGAAGTGCACGCAAATCGAAAACATCGGCAGGAAATTGGAGCAACTCGCCGAGGACAGGCTCTGCGCGCAGCTGGACGCGCTCGGGCCGCCGCCGCAGATTTGCAGCATCATCGGGCTGTACAACGCGACCGGGGCCGATATGCCCGCGTTTCAGGCGGCGATCCGGTTTATCGTTCGCAGATGCGGCGTTTCGGTCTTTTTGATCGAGCAGGAAACCTGCTTTACGCCGTTTATTCGTGCGTTACAAGGGCTGATTTCGGAGGATTCGCACATCAAAATTCATGTGGTCACGCGCTATCGCGAGGACGAGGCGCGAGACTGGGACGCGCTTGCCGCGCAGTATGTGCCGCCGTTTCATAAGCTGGAAAACATCGACCCGCATACGGAGGTGATCCGTGCGAGCGTCCTGAGGACGGAAAGGGCCATGATCGACCGGGCGGATATTGTGCTCTGCAAGCTGAACGACAGCACGGACTCCGCCAGCATTCGCCGTCATATTCAAAAAAGAAGGTTGAGCAAGGTGATCGGGCTCGGACCCGCAGCGGATGTGTTCTTTTGAATGCCGCGCGCGGTAAGCGCATGGGCAAGAGCGGTATCCACACCCCTCGCGCGAGCGGCGGCCGCGATATGCGGCGGAGGGAAGCGGAAGCGCCTCTGCATCTTGAAATTATAGATTAAATGGGCCGTCCTGTCGGGCTGATATTGGATAGAACAAGGAACCCGGCGGCGCCAAGCGGGCGGTAAAAGCCGGTTTGCTTCCGGTTTGCGCCCAGGCGCTTTCATTTGGGGAGTTTTGATGTGCGCCGGGCCGACGGCGCAATTTATCTGGCGCAAACGGCAAGATGATGCTAAAATAATAAAAACGCCGCCCGATCGGCGGCAAAAGGGCGCGCCTCAATATAGGAGGGCCCCCATAATCCTGTCATTTGCAGCGACATGCGCGGTGCAAACGACACCCTGCCGGGGGATTGACGCTGCAATCCCCCCGGAGAAATCCCGCGGCAGCGATTACACGCAAAAAAACTTGGTTTTTTGCGGAATGGAGGGAAATGCCATGCGGCTGCAAAAATATCTGGCGGATGCGGGCGTCGGCTCGCGGCGTGCATGCGAGGAGATGATCGCGGCCGGGCGCGTAACGGTGAACGGGCAGACCGCTTCCATCGGCAGTTCGGTTTGCCCGGGGACGGACGACGTGGCCCTTGACGGCGGGCGCGTTTCCGGCGCGCAGCGGCAGGTGGCGGTTCTGCTGTATAAGCCGCGCGGCGTGGTTTCCACGCTGAGCGACCCGCAGGGGCGCAAAACCGTGCGGGAGTATGTGCAGGATATCCCGGAGCGGCTGTATCATGTCGGCAGGCTGGACATCAATTCCGAAGGGCTGCTGATTATGACCAACGACGGGGCGTTGGCTTACCGGATGACGCACCCGAAATTCATGGTGGAAAAAACGTATTACGCCGTGGTGGACGGCAGGCTGACGGCAAGCCAGATTGCGCGGCTAACCAACGGCGTACAGCTCGAGGACGGCATGACCGCGCCCGCAAGGGTGGAGCGCGTGCGCGCGACGCAGCATGGCGACACCTCGTTTTGCATCGCGATTCACGAGGGCAGAAACCGTCAGGTGCGCAGGATGGCCGAGGCGGTGGGGCACCGGGTGCTGCGGCTTAAACGGGAACGGTTCGGCCCGCTGTCGCTTGCGGACATGAAGCCGGGCGAGTGCAGGCGGCTGACGGACGCGGAGGTTGCCGCGCTCAAAAAGGCGCTTGGATGCGAAATGGATTAAGGCGGCATATAGATGGGTTCTGCCCCGTCAACCCGCGCACGGCGTAAACGCAGGAAGAGCCGGACGATCCGTCAAAAACAGCGCCTTTTGCCGGCCTGATCGGCCTGATATATATTATTTATGGGAGCAGGATTCAAAGGAACTGTGTCGAATATAGAGAATAAGGGGTAGGATGGAAACTATGGAAAAATCCGCCTCAAAAAATGCTATACTACGGAGGTAAAACGGTATGCCCGTATGGCTCAATACCACACTGCTGGGGCTTGGAACGGTCTTTTTTGGACTGATCTGCCTCATTTTTATTACAAAGCTGATGGGGGTGCTCGTTCAGGCCTCTGCAAAGGGACCGGCGCAGGAGCCCGCAAAAGCGACCGTACCGGCGGCAGTGCAGGAAATCCCCGACCGGCCGGCATTTGTCGCGGCGATTTCGGCGGCAATCGCCACCAGCATCGGCACGGACGTTTCCGGTCTGCGGATTCATTCCATTCAAAAAATCAATTAAATATTGGAAACAAAGGAGATCAGTGGAGGGTAATATGAGAAATTTCTTAGTCAATGTCAACGGAACGCAGTATCAGGTGGCGGTTGAGGAGATCGATGCATCCAAGGCACAGGCAGCTCCGGCAGCGCCCGCTCCGGCAGCGCCCGCTCCGGCTCCCGCGGCTCCCGCGGCCCCCGCAGGCGGCACGGCCGTGAATTCCCCGATGCCCGGCAACATTCTGTCCGTATCCGTTAAGGACGGCGATGTGGTTAAGTCCGGCCAGATACTGATGGTTCTGGAAGCGATGAAAATGGAAAATGAAATCCTTGCTCCGGTTGGCGGGACCGTGCGCAATGTTTCCGTACAGAAGGGGTCGACCGTAGAGACGGGCAGCTTGCTGTGCTCCATTTCTTGAGGAGGGCATAGGACATGCTGGAATTCTTAAAGTCTACGGGATTTTATCAGATTGTGGATAGCCCGCTGAATCTGATCATGATCCTGATTGCGTGCGTGCTGATGTACCTCGCAATCGTCAAGAAATTTGAACCGTTGCTGCTGCTGACGATCTCGTTTGGCATGCTGCTGACCAATCTGCCGGGAGCCGGGCTGTACCACGAGGAGATTTTTGCCGGCGGCCATGTCAACTGGGCGGTTCTGGGCGATCCCAAGCAGTCCGGCCTGCTGGACTATCTTTACCTCGGCGTGAAGCTGGGCATCTACCCGTGCCTGATCTTCATGGGCGTCGGCGCGATGACGGACTTCGGCCCGTTGATTGCCAACCCCAAGAGCCTCATCTATGGCGCGGCGGCGCAGCTGGGCATCTTTGTGGCGTTTATTCTTGCGCTGACGCTGGGTGAATCCGAATGGGCAAAGAGCGCGCTTGGCATTTCGTTCGGCGTGAATCAGGCGGCGTCCATCGGCATTATCGGCGGGGCGGACGGGCCTACGGCCATTCTGGTGACCAGCAAGCTGGCGCCGGAAATCCTTGGCCCGGTTGCGGTTGCGGCGTACTCTTACATGGCGCTTGTGCCGGTGATTCAGCCGCCGATTATGAAGGCGCTGACGACGCCGAAGGAGCGCAAGATCAAGATGGATCAACTCCGCGCTGTGAGCAAGACCGAGAGGATTCTTTTCCCGATTGTCGTTACCGTATTCGTTGCGCTCCTGCTCCCATCCGCCACGCCGCTGATCGGTTCGCTGATGCTGGGCAACCTTTTCCGTGAGTGCGGCGTCACCGAGCGGTTGAGCAAGACCGTGCAAAACGAACTGATCAACATCGTCACCATCTTCCTTGGCGTTTCGGTTGGCGCGACGGCGACGGCCGCCACGTTTTTGCGCTGGGACACCATCGCCATCATCGTGCTGGGCATACTGGCGTTTGGCTTTGGTACCGCGGGCGGTGTGCTGCTGGTGAAGTTCAGCAATCTGTTCACCAAGAAGAAGACCAACCCGCTGATCGGCTCCGCCGGCGTTTCCGCGGTCCCGATGGCCGCGCGCGTTTCGCAGATGGTCGGCCAGAAGGAGGACCCGAGCAACTTCCTGCTCATGCATGCGATGGGTCCCAATGTGGCCGGCGTAATCGGCTCGGCCATTGCGGCGGGCGTGTTCCTCTCGCTGTTCAGCTGATAAAATGCCGCCGAAGCTAAAAAGCGCTTTGGCGGAAAACCGTGTTTGCCTGCGCCCCATTTGGGGCGCGGGCGATAAAACGTACCGGGCAACGGCCGTCTAAACCGATCCGAAGCCGGAGCCAATGGGTTATGGCGGGCCGCGCCCGGCAATCGCCGGAGATGGATTGAGAAGCCGGCGGTTCCGCGATCCGTTAAGGAAAATCAAGGATTCTTATGGCTGAATCCGAATCCAATATCCGGTATTATTTTATCCTATGAACCGGCGCTTTAAATTAAGGAGATTTGTATTATGACAAAACTGATGATTACCGATACCATCCTCCGCGACGCCCACCAGTCGCAGGCCGCCACGCGCATGCCGCTTTCCGATATGCTGCCTGCCTGCGAAATTCTGGATTCCATCGGATATTGGTCGCTGGAGGTCTGGGGCGGCGCTACGTTTGACGCGTGCCTGCGCTTTCTCAACGAAGACCCTTGGGAGCGCCTGCGCTCGCTGAGAAAAGCGCTGCCGAACACGAAGCTGCAGATGCTCTTCCGCGGACAGAATATTCTTGGATACAAGCATTATGCCGACGACGTCGTCGAACAGTTCTGCAAAAAGGCGATTGAAAACGGGATCGACGTGATCCGCATTTTCGACGCGCTCAACGATCCGCGCAATCTGGAGGCCGCCATCCAATACACCAATAAGTACGGCGGCTGGTGCGAGCCGGCCATCAGCTACACCATCAGCCCCGTGCATAACGAGGACTACTTTGTCAAGCTGGCCAAGGAGCTCGTGCAGATGGGCGCAAACAGCATCTGCATCAAGGACATGGCCAACCTCCTGCTGCCGTATGCGGCCTATTCGCTTGTCAAGCGGCTCAAGAGCGAGATCGACGTACCCATTCACCTGCACACGCACAACACCACCGGCACGGGCGATATGACATATCTCATGGCGGCGCAGGCGGGCGTGGACATTGTTGACTGCGCGCTGTCTCCCTTTGGCAACGGCACCTCGCAGCCGGCGACCGAACCATTGGTCGCCACGCTCAAGGACACGGAGCGCGACACGGGCCTCGACCTCAACAAGCTTTCCGAAGCGGCCAAGATCTTCCGCCCCGTTGCGGAGCGCATGATGAAGGAGGGGACCATCTCGGTCAAGTCCCTGCGCGTGGATACCAATACTTTGCTCTACCAGGTGCCGGGCGGCATGCTGTCCAACCTGATTTCCCAGCTCAAGGAAGCCAAGGCGGAAGATAAATACTACGATGTGCTCGCGGAGATTCCGCGTGTGCGCGAGGACTTTGGATATCCGCCGCTGGTCACGCCCACCAGCCAGATCGTTGGTTCGCAGGCGGTGCTCAACGTACTTTCCGGGGAACGCTACAAGATGTTCACCAAGGAGAGCAAGGCGCTGCTGCACGGCGAATACGGCCGCCTGCCGGGCAAGGTGAATGAAGAGGTGCGCAAGAAGGCCATTGGCGACGAAGCGGTGATTACCTGCCGCCCAGCCGACCTGCTCAAGCCGGAACTTGAAAAATACCGCGAGGAGATTAAGGATCATATTCGCCAGGAGGAGGATGTGCTCAGCTATGCGCTGTTCCCGCAGGTGGCGATGAAATTCTTTGCTGCGCGCGAAGAGGCGGAACAAAAAAAGGCGTTCGGCGCAGATGAAAGCGCCGTGCGTACGCTGTATGTGGAGGACGTCGGCGTCTGATGCGGCACATTCCAAACATCCTGTCGACGATTCGGCTTTTGCTGGTCGGCGTGTTTGTATGGCTATTTGTGGCAGGCATGTATTTGCCTGCACTCTGCGTGTTCATCGCAGCCTTTTTTACCGACATCCTCGATGGCTACCTTGCCCGCCGCAACGGCTGGATTACCGATATTGGCAAGCTGCTTGACCCGCTGGCGGACAAGCTGATGACCATCGCCGCGCTGGCGTGCATTTACTTTGGCCGCCGCCATGCGGCGTATCTGGTCGTATTTTTAATCATGCTGGTCAAGGAACTGATGCTGCTCATCGGCGGGTTGTTGTTGGCTAAAAAGGATATTGTGGTGTATTCCGATTGGCCGGGGAAAATCGCTACGGGGCTGTTTGCGGCGGGCGTAACGCTTGCGTTGCTTTCGTTTACGTTGTCTAGGGTCGAGCCGTGGAGCATTGGCGTGCTCTGCGCCGCCACGGCGCTGTCTTGCTATGCGTTCGCGTTTTATGCCGCCGGACAGTGGAACAACCTGTTTCCCCAATCGGGCGGCAGGTGAAGGCTTTGCCAGGGTTTGCTCAGCGCGGCTTATGCGCAATCGGTCAGAACGGAACGAATTTGTCCATCAATTTGCAATTGACAGGGGCGCGCGGATGTGGTATGGTAAGCAACGGCTCAGGAATCGCCAAAGATAGCCGGCGGCAAGCTCGCTTGCGTAAGACCTGCCGAGGTGTGCAAACGGATGTATGATCGTATGATCGGTAACGATGCAATCCTCCCGTCTTTGGCGGGAGGATTTTTATTGTTTTTTGCAAGGAGGTGAAAATCAACTATGGCAAATGTACAAAACATCGCAGCAAAAGCGGAACAGGTGAAGGCTGTCGCGGAAAAGATCCGAAAGGCCAGTAGCGTGGTGCTGATTGACTATCGCGGTCTGACCGTCGCGGAGGTGACCGAGATGCGCGCCCAGATGCGCGCCGCGGGCGTGGAATACGTCGTTTTAAAGAACCACATTGTCGGCCGCGCATGCGAGGCTTGTGGGATCGAGGGCATGGAGGACATGCTGAAGGGCCCCAGCGCGTTCGCGTTTTCTTATGACGACGCGGTCACGCCGGCCAGAATCATGAAAACGTTCATGAAGAAGGTCAAAAAGTGCGAGTTTAAGGGCGGCATCATCGAGGGCGAGGTAACCGGCGCAAAGGATATTGACGCAATCGCAGACCTGCCCAGCCGCGAGGTGCTCCTTGCAAGGCTGCTCGGCAGCATGATGTCCCCGATCTCCGGGCTGGCAATCGTGCTCGATCAGATTGCCAAAAAGCAGGCGGAGTAACCGCGGCATTCTCTGTTTTACGGGAGATGCGGCGCCAGCGCGCATGCGCGACGGTTGCGGCATGAAAAACAACAACAGCCTGCGGGATGCGCCGCAGAATATGAATTACAAGTTTTTTGGAGGATATTATGGATAAAGAAAAATTGATTGCCGATATTAAGGCGATGTCCGTGCTGGAGCTCAGCGAGCTCGTCAAGGCGCTTGAGGAAGAGTTTGGCGTATCCGCGGCGGCCGCTGCCGTTGCAGTAGCGGGTCCTGCGGCAGCTGCGGTCGAGGTCGAAGAAAAGACCGAGTTCGACGTGGTGCTCACCGAGATCGGCGCAGAGAAGATCAAGGTCATCAAGGTTGTGCGCGAGCATACCGGGCTGGGCCTCAAGGAAGCCAAGGACGTGGTCGACGGCGCGCCCAGCAAGGTCAAGGAAGGCGTCTCCAAGGAAGAGGCCGAGAAACTCGTCGCTGCGTTCAAGGAAGTTGGCGCAACCTGCGAAATCAAGTAATTGCCACCGGTATTTACCAAATGAAAACAGCCCGGCGAAACAGGCCGGGCGGCATCAGGATGGTTCCGAAGCAGCGGAACGGCATTGCCGCAAGGGCAAGCCGTTCCGCTGTTTTTTGGGATTCGATGGACGGATAACGGTAATTGCCGCAACGATTTTCTTATTTGGCGGTCTATTAGGGTGTCCGGACGAAGCCTTAACAGAAAGGAGCGCTCTGATGCAAAGAGAACAGGAATACTTCCAAAGCGTCTATGAAGCAACCTATCAGGACCTGCTGCGCTATGTGGTGATTCAGACCAAGAAGGCGGGCGACGTAGAAGATATCATGCAGAACGCCTACACGAAGTTCTACGGGCGGATTCAAAAGCGCGGCCATAACGATATTGTGAATGTCCGGGCCTTTCTGATGACGATTGTACAGCAGGAGCTGAAGACCTACTATCGATTTCGGCTGCGAAAGAAGCAGCACGAGCAGGTCATGCCGGAGGACGATCAGATCAGCGGAAACGTCCGTCTGGAGGAGGAGGCCGTCAACCGGGATCTTCTGCAGAAGGTTTGGCTCATCATTGAGAAAGCGCCGGCGCAATCTTACAAGGCCTTCGTTCTGCACTACTATTTCGGGCAGAGCGTACCGGAGATCGCCAAAGCGCTTTCGCTGACCGAATCCAACATATCGAGTCGCCTGTACCGGCTTCGGCAGACGATTCGCGCTCGCATGGCAAAGGAGGAACAAGCATGAAAGTGGAGCGGCTTTATCATATGGCAATCGATGCAAACCTTGCGCCGAGAGAACGGGTATATCAAAACGTCGTGCGCCGGCACTGCGGCACTCCCAAAAGAAACGCGCGCAGAGCGGCGCTGATCGCCGTCGCCTGCCTTGCGCTGGCGATTGCGGCCGTGGCCTGTATCCCCGGGGCGCGGGCGGCGGTGCTCAATTGGCTTCGGCCGGCTGTCGATCCGGGAGACTATCTCAATACGCCGGCCGGGCGGCGGCAGGGCGTTCCCGCGCTGGACGGCGCGATTGAGTCGGCCGCCGATAAGCCGCTGACCATTACGGTCACGGATGCGGTTAACGGTCAATGGCAGACTTGGGCGGAACGCCTGTCCGTGGAGTTTGGCGAGATTCTGTATGATGGGGAAATGATCTATGTTACGGGCACGCTGTACGGAAACACGGGCGATTTCGTCAAGCCGGAGGACGAATATATCATCCAGGAGGAGAGCGAACAGGGAATCTTAAGAGCCCCGCCCGGCGACCTGATTTTCTGCACCACGTATTATTCCGTCAATGAAGGCGAATTCCAGAATACGCGGCGCAGCGCGCTGTCGAGTTTGGTTCTTGATCCGCATGAAGTCGGCGCGTTTGTAAGCGGCGGCGCGGTTCCGATTTCCCTGACGCTGGCGGCGGAGAAAGGGCTGACCGGCACGCAGCAATTGACGCTTGCGTTTGGGTTCGTGGATTTTGCTGCGGTTCGGGCTGCCGGGGAATCTGCGGATGCCTCGGAGATGCCTCGGGTGAAGCTGCGCGTTGAGGGCTTGACCTTCGACGCAACCGTGGGCACGGAGGCCAACAGCGCGCTGCCCGGCACAACCTCGGCAGCGCTGACGGGCGGCGTGCTGGTTTTTTCTAAAGAGAACCAGCGCGACGGCACCGCCCTTGTCGGCAACGACCGGCTCTCTCTCGATGGCGGAACACTCTCCCTGCTGCATATGCAGCAGCAGCTTGGCGGTACGGCCATGACGCTGTGCATCACCCTGCCGGAAAGCTGGTCCGACGCGCAATGCCGCTTCATTAGCGACCGGATCAGCGTCGATTTCGTGATCGACGGGGAGAATCAGGGCGGCATCGGGCAGGCGTACAAAGGCATCCAATACCATGATGATTCCGCGCGGCCGGCCGCGCCCGGCAATGCGAGCCTGCCGGACATGACGGATTTTCACAACCTTGTGTTTACCATTGAAGCGGGACTCCTGCCGGACGACTGGCAGCGAATCGACAGCCTTGCGCTGCTGCTGTGCGTGGATGAACTGACCGCGTTCAACCATGTATCCCTGCCGGCGGACGGGCGCGTCCGCGTGGCTTTGGAGCGGGATGGCTGGAGCGAGGATACGCAGACCAGGCGCTTCACGGAATGCCCGCTGATTGTGCGGCGGGAGCCCAGTTAGAAGGGCCGAGCGGAAACGGATTCCCCGAAACCGGAGGTGGCGGTGGGGACTGCGCTTGCGCCGGGACGCGCGGCCCCACCCTTAAAACCGATAAACCACGACGAAGTCCACAAATACGATGTCCATCCGCTTGTTAAATGCAAAGCCAAGCTTCGCACATTCCCGCGTAAAAAAGTGAAAATGCGCATCCTGCCAGGCGGAGAGCGTGTCGTCCTCGCCCTCGCGGCGGCAAATCTCATAGGTCATTTCACAAAACGGCAGTATGGAGACCGCCGTAGTCTGAATCACACACCGGGGCGTTCCCCCAAAGTCCGTTACAATGGAAAGATCGCCTTCGCGCGGGAGGGGCTCGCCGGCAGCGTCACCACAGGCCTTGCAGCCGGTGGTAGCGGTTTTTTTGCCGGACAGGACCAGCTCGAGCAGCGCGTTTGCCGCCGATTCCGTATCGCAAAAATAAAAACAGTCACAGCAGGGCGTTTCCTTGCCGCGTCCGGTATCGGCCAGAAACCGGCTCCAGGCGTCCGTTGCAATTGAATGCATTACAAATCCTCCTTAATCCGAATAACACCATATATTCTAACCGATTGCTACAAAATATGTCTACCAGATCGCACAAACGTGACGAAATTTACCAAATGTTGTGAAAATGGTATGAACTCCTTATTGACGTAAGCGCATGTTTTCTATAAAATTGATTAATATATTGCTGTACGTCCGTGCTGACAGACGTGCAAATGAACAGGAAGTGAAACAATGGCGGGATATATCGTAAAAAGAGTCCTCATGGCCATTCTGGCGCTGCTGGTTATCACGTGCCTAACCTTTATCATTATGAATTTGGTTCCCGGCGGGCCGTTTCTCAGCGAGAAAGCGCCCTCGCCGGAGGTGCTTGCCGCGCTGGAGGCCAAGTATGGCTTGGATAAACCTCTTGGAGAACAGCTGATCAATTATCTCAGAGACCTGCTCAACGGCGATCTTGGCGTATCGTTCAAAATGCAAAAGAACCGGCCGGTAGGCACGATCATCAGCGAGATGTTCCCCGTATCGGCAAGGGTCGGCATTTTTGCCATCCTCAACGCGATCATTCTGGGCATTCCGCTTGGCTGTCTTGCCGCATATTACCGCGGAAAGCCCATTGACAGCACGCTGCGCGTAATCATGACGCTTGGGATTTCCATTCCGAGCTTTGTGATTGCGACGACGCTGCTGATCATCTTCAGCGTGACGCTGAAAGTTTTACCGGGGACGGGATTGTCCAGCTGGAAGCATTATCTCATGCCCTGCTTTGCGCTGTCGTTCTACCCGATGTGCTATATCGGCCGTATGACGCGCTCGAGCATGCTCGACGCCATCAACGCCGACTATATCCGCACCGCGCGCGCCAAGGGCCTGCCTACGCGCAAGCTGATCTTCAAGCACGCGCTGCGCAACTCGCTGATCCCGGTCGTTACGTACATTGGGCCTTTGGTGGCGTATATTCTTGCAGGCGGGTTTGTGGTGGAAACGGTGTTTTCCATTCCAGGGCTGGGCCGGTATTTTATCCAGAGCATTCTTAACCGCGATTATCCGATCATCATGGGCACGACCATCTTCCTCGCGGCGTTTGTCATATTCATGAATCTGATTGTGGACATTTTGTATAAGGTCATCGACCCGAGAATCAATCTGGCGGGCGGAGGTGAGGCCTGATGCGTAAGGCAAAGCTTTCCGTGCAGCCGGACGTGGATTCCGTGCTCAACATGAACGAACCCTATACGCCCCGGCCGGAGGACTATGAAAAGGCCAGCGAAAGCGAGAAAGAGGGCTTTATTACAAAGGCAAAATCCATCTCCTACTGGGCGGACGCCTGGCGGAGGCTGAAGAAAAACAAGGTCGCGATGGTGGCGCTGGTCGTCATCGTGCTGTTGCTGCTGTTTGCGTTCGTCGGGCCGCTGTTTACCAACTATACCTATTCCATTCAGGTTCGCGGCGAGGAGAACTGGCCGCCGTTTTGGGAGCGGGCGAGCGACCGCGTATTGAGCAAGGCCGAAGCCGACGGCATTGCGTTCAACCGGTGGACGCACCCGCTTGGCACGGACAACCTTGGCCGCGACAACCTGACGCGCCTGATGTACGGCACGCGTATTTCGCTGTGCATCGGCCTGATTGCGACGCTCATTGTAGTGATCATCGGCAGCCTTGTCGGCAGTATCGCGGGCTATGCAGGCGGCGCTGTGGACGTGGTCATCATGCGCATCACGGAAATCATCTATTCAATACCGGACGTGCTGGTCGTGCTGCTGTTGAGCACGGTCATGAAGCAGAGCATGACCAACTATATCAATGCCAACACGGGCTGGTGGCCGACGTTTCTCAACACGCTCGGCGGCAACCTGATCGGGATTTTTATCACGTTCGGCCTGATCTACTGGGTCAGCATGGCGCGCATCATCCGCGGCCAGGTGCTCATGCTCAAGCAGCAGGAGTACGTCACGGCGGCGCGCGCGCTCGGCGCAAGCGGCAGCCGCATTATCAGGCGGCATCTCCTGCCCAACTGCATCGGCCAGCTGGTGGTCACGGCGTGCCTGCAGATTCCCTCGGCAATCTTCCTCGAGTCGTTCCTGTCGTTTTTAGGCATGGGCGTCTCCTCGCCGCTGACGAGCCTTGGCTCCATGGCGTCGGAGGGACTTTCGGGCATCTATACGTATCCATATCGCCTGATCGTGCCTGCGGTGGTGCTCAGTATTCTGATTCTTTCATTCAATCTGTTTGGCGACGGCCTGCGCGATGCGCTTGATCCGCGCCTGAAGAAGTAAGGGGGCGAAGCGAATGGAACAGTCAAAAGCAAAGCTCCTTGAGGTCAAGGACCTGCGGGTATCGTTTTTCACGCCCGCAGGCGAGGTAAAGGCGGTCGGCGGCATTTCCTACGACCTGCACGACGGCGAGGTCATGGGCATTGTCGGAGAATCCGGCAGCGGCAAGAGCGTGGAGGCGTTTTCCATCATCGGCCTGCTGCAAAGCCCGGGCAGGGTCATTGGCGGCAGTATCCGGTTTCAGGGTGAAAACGTGCTGGAGTATTCCGAGCAGCAGATGCGCGAGTTCCGCGGCAACGACATCAGCATGATTTTCCAGAACCCGATGACCTGCCTCAACCCGGTATACACGGTTGGCAATCAGCTCATTGAGGCGTTGCGCTGCCACAACAAGTCGGTTTCCCACCGCGAGGCCTATGCGCGCGCAAAGGAAATGCTCGAGCTGGTGGGTATCCACGAAAGCGACCGCCGCATGAAGCAGTATCCGCACGAGCTCTCCGGCGGCATGCGCCAGCGCGTCATGATCGCAATGGGCCTGATCTGCAGCCCCAAGGTTCTGATTGCCGACGAGCCGACCACGGCGCTGGACGTGACCATCCAGGCGCAGATTCTCGAGTTGATGAAGGACATCCGGCAAAAGACGGGCATGGCCATCATCTTCATCACGCACAATCTTGGCGTGGTTGCGGATATTTGCAACCGCATCACCGTCATGTATGCCGGGAAAATCGTGGAGCAGGGGACTGCGGACGACATCTTCTATGCGCCCGCGCATCCGTATACCAAGGGCCTTCTGCGCTCCATGCCGCGCGTGGACGCCGAACAATACGAGCGACTCATCCCCATCGTGGGTACGCCGGTCGATATGCTCAATCCCCCCGAAGGGTGCCCGTTTGGGCCGCGCTGTGAGCACTGCATGAAGGTGTGCTTAAAGCACAATCCGCCGGGAACCACGGTTTCCGAGGGCCATCATGCGGCCTGCTGGCTGCTCAACATGCCGCAAGAGGGGGGAGTAAAATGAGCCAAGCACAAGCGCTTGTTCAGGTTGAAAATCTGCGCAAATTCTTTCCGATTAAAAACACCGGCTTTAAAAGGCTTTGCGTGCAGGCGGTGGATAACGTTTCCCTGTCCATCAGCAGGGGCGAAACCCTGGGGCTCGTGGGCGAATCCGGCTGCGGCAAAACAACGCTCGGCCGCACGATCCTGCGCCTGTACGAGCCGACCTCCGGCAAGATTTTTTATGACGGCGCGGATATTACAACCGGCAACATGATGCCCTACCGCCGCAAGATGCAGATCATTTTTCAGGACCCCTCCGCGTCGCTCGACCCGCGCATGACCGTGGGCGAGATCGTCGGAGAAGCCATCGATATCCATAAGCTCGCGGCGAGCAAGCAGGACCGGAAGGATATGATCGAGCGACTGCTCGGCCAGGTGGGACTGAACACCGAGCACGCCAACCGTTATCCGCACGAGTTTTCCGGCGGACAGCAGCAGCGCATCGGCATTGCGCGCGCGCTGGCCGTACAGCCGGAGTTTATCGTATGCGACGAGCCCATTTCCGCTTTGGACGTGTCCATCCAGAGCCAGATTGTCAATATGCTCGAGGACATGCAGGAGGAGCTGGGGCTGACGTATCTGTTCATTGCGCATGACCTTTCGGTTGTGCGGCATATCAGCAACCGCATCGGCGTGATGTACCTGGGCAATCTGGTGGAACTGGCGACCAGCTATGAACTGAATAAGCATCCGCTGCATCCGTACACGCAGACGCTGCTCTCGGCGGTGCCGATTCCCGATCCCAAAACCAGCCGCACGCGCAGGCGCATTGTGCTGCAGGGCGACGTGCCCAGCCCCATCAATCCGCCAAAGGGCTGCCGGTTCCACACGCGCTGTCCATATGCCGGGCCGGAATGCGCCGAGACCGCGCCCGAATTGCGGGAAGTTGGGGCGGGGCATTTTTGTGCTTGTCACAATATAGGATGATATGATATAATCCTTTACTTGAAAGATTGGTTTGTAACGTCCGGACTGATCTTCTGAAGTGAAGCAGGAACGCCGAAAGGGGGCCCCCTTTCTCATTCTCTGTATACAGAGAATGAGAAAACACTCCCTGTAAGCGAAAATAAAAAAATTGCCCGCAGGGCGAACCCTTTATCCCAGAGGGATAAAATAACAAGGAGGAGTAATGTAATGAAGAAAACACTGGCAATTCTCGTGTCTGTTGTGATGATGCTGGCAGCGTTTGCCTGCGCACCCGCAGCCACGACCACCACGCCGGCGGCGGATCCGGGCGCATCGGAGACGGCTGCGCAGGCTCCCGCCACTGATTCGGCCGAGCCCTTTGAGTTGACCGTCAACTTTGCATCCGAGCCGCAGACCATCGACCCGGCGCTCAACAGCGCGGTGGACGGCGCGGTCATGATCAACCACATGTTCGAGGGTCTCTATAAGTGGATTGACGACGGCAACGGCAACGCAACGCTGGCGCTTGGTCAGGCCGCTTCCGTAGAGACCAACGAGGACAAGACGGTCTACACGTTCAAGCTCCGCGACGATGCGAAGTGGAGCGACGGTCAGGCCGTTACCGCCAATGATTTTGTGTACGCCTGGCAGCGCCTGGTAACCCCGGAAACCGCCGCGGATTATAACTACATGGCGGACATCCTGCTCGGCGCAAACGAGATCATGGCCGGCGAAAAGGAGCCCACCGAGCTGGGCGTGAAGGCCATCGACGAGTTGACGCTGGAAGTCACCCTGCACACGCCCTGCCCGTATTTTGAGGAGATCATGGCGTTCCCGGCCCTCATGCCGGTCCGTCAGGATATGATCGAGGCGGCCGGCGACCAGTGGACGTTTGATACCGCCACCTATATCGGCAACGGCCCGTACAAGATGGAGTCCTGGGAGCACAACGCCTCCATCAGGATCGTTCCGTCCGAAACCTACTACGATGTGGACAAGCTTGGTCCGGACGCCATCACCTTTGCGCTGATGGACGACGCCAACGCCATCTATGCGGCGTTCCGCAGCGGCGAGCTCAATTTCATCGAGGAAGTACCGGTTGCTGAAATTCCGGCGCTGCTGGATTCCGGCGAACTGCATATCGACCCGTACATTGGCACCTATTATGTCTGCTTCCAGACGGAGAAGGCCCCGTTTGACGACGCGCGCGTCCGTAAGGCGTTCAGCCTTGCCATCGACCGCAACTACATCGTCGAGCAGATCACCCAGACCGGCCAGGTTCCGGCCTCCGGCTTTGTGCCCAGCGGCATCAACGACGCGGCGGGCGCCTCCGGCGACGACTTCCGCACCGTTGGCGGCGCTTACATGGACGTGAGCAAGGATGCCTATCAGGCCAACTGCGAAGAGGCGCGCAAGCTGCTTGAAGACGCCGGCTATCCCGGCGGCGCGGGTTTCCCGGTTGTGGAATACCTCTACAACACGAACGAGAACCACAAGGCCATCGGCGAGGCGCTGCAGCAGATGTGGCAGACCGAGCTTGGCGTAACCGTCAACCTCACCAACCAGGAGTGGAACACCTTCCTCCAGACCCGTAAGGACGGCGACTATTCCATCGCCCGCAACGGCTGGATTGCGGACTACAACGATCCGATGAGCTTCCTTGACATGTGGCTGACCGGCGGCGGCAACAACGACGCGCAGTACAGCAACGCCAAGTACGACGAGCTCATTCAGCAGGCCAAGGCGACCTCCGATTCGGCCGAGCGTATGAAGCTGATGCACGAGGCCGAGGACATCCTCATGGGCGAGGACGTTGTGCACGCGGCCATCTACTTCTACACCAACAAGAACATGATCCAGGGTTACACCGGCATGTACTACACGCCGCTGGGCTACTACTTCTTCTGCTACACGAAGCCCGCTGCGTAAGCAAAACGGTTTTTGTAAAACCAGATAACAAGGGAGAGCCGTCCGTCTGGGCGGCTCTTATTCGCGCGGGAAAGACCGATCCTCCGGCAGGCCGGAATCGGCTGTTGATTTTTTGTTCATCAAAGACGCGCATCGTGCCGCTGTTTTGCAGGGCAATTGCCAAACATTGCAATTCCGGCTATAATCGATGCAGGTGCGGCGGCATCCATAACCGCCGGCCTGAAAGAAGGCCAATCAGGCTTCCAAAGGGGAACCGCCCCTTGGCGCGGGATTCGGGGCAGCGCCCCGGGAAGGGACAAAGCAACAATGAGGCAAACGGAGCTTATGGCGGTGCTTGCCGCCGCGCAAAGCGGCGGCGCGCGCTATGCCGAGCTGTTTATGGAGGATACCGAGAGTACCTCCGTCGAGCTTGTGGGCGGCGCGGTAGAAAAAGCGAATTATACGCGCCTATGCGGCGCGGGCGTACGCGTGCTTTGCGGTACGAGGAGCGCGTACGCCTATACGGCGGACACCTCGCAAGCCGCGCTGCTGGAAACGGCGCGCGCGGCGGCTTCGGCGTTAACGGGCGCGCAGGCGCGGCCTGAGGAACGGGTGCTGCATGCGCGCCACTACGTCACGCGGCAGCGGGAACCGTTTTCCAGCGTGCAAAACAGCAGGCGCGTCGCCCTGCTTAAGGATGCCGCAGCCGCCGCAAATGCGGTTTCGCCGGAGATAACGCAGGTTGTGGCAGGATATTTTGACAGGGTGCAGCGGGTTACGGTCGTTTCCACAGACGGCGTGTTTGTCACCGACGAACGCCCGCGCACCCGTGGGTATGTGCGTGCGGTCGCCATGCAAAACGGCGTGGCGCAGACCGGCTTTGAGGGGCCGGGATGCTGTCGCGGATTCGAGGCGTACCGGGGAACAATCGACCTTGCCGGTGCGGGACGGGCCGCCGCGCGTACGGCCGTGACCATGCTGCATGCGCCGGAGTGCCCCGCCGGTTACCTGCCTGTGGTGATCGACGGCGGGTTTGGCGGGGTCATTTTCCACGAAGCCTGCGGCCATGCGTTGGAAGCGACGAGCGCAGGAAAGGGCAACAGCGTATTTTGCGGCAAGCTGGGACAGAAAATTGCCGCGGACTGCGTAAGCGCAGTGGACGACGGCACGCTGCCGAATGAATGGGGCTCGATGAATGTGGACGACGAGGGCATGCCGCCGCAGCGCAATCTGCTGATTGAAAACGGCGTGCTGCACGGGTATTTAATCGACAAGCTCGGCGCGCGGCGCATGGGACTGCCGGCAACCGGCTCGGCCCGGCGGCAGGACTATACCTACGCGCCAACCTCGCGCATGACGAACACGTTCATTTGCCCGGGCGTGGACGACGACGAGGAAATGCTTGCATCCGTTGCGGAGGGGTTATATGCCAAGCGCATGGGCGGCGGATCGGTGAACCCGGCCACGGGCGAGTTTAATTTTGCCGTGGGCGAGGGCTACTGGATTAAAAACGGCCGGATCATATCGCCTGTGCGCGGGGCGACGCTCGTAGGCAAGGGCGCGGAGGTTCTGCTCAGGATTGACCGCGTGGGGAAGCGCATGTGGATGGCGCAGGGGATGTGCGGATCGCTTTCGGGTTCGGTGCCGACAAACGTCGGCCAACCGCGTATCCGCGTAGCGGGCATCACCGTAGGCGGAAAGGGAGGTGCGCTGTGATGGGGCGGAGCGCGTGGATCACGCGCGCATTGGACGCGGCAAAGGCGCTCGGCTGTTCGGATGCGGAGGTGTTTTGCACGCAGCAGGACGCATTCTCCGTCGGCGCGCTTAACGGCGAGATCGACCGCTACAGCGTCAGCAAAAAGGGAGGCTTCAGCGTACGCGTGCAACTTGAGGGCCGCGACGGCTATGCGTATACCGAGCGCCTGGACGCGCCGGAGGCAGCGGTGGCGCATGCTTTGGACAACGCCCGCTGCCTGGAAACGGACGCCGTGCACCCGCTGCAGACCCCGCAGCCCTATTGCTGCGTTGTGCGCCCGGCCTCGCCGCTGGACAAAATGAGCGCGGAACAAAAGATTGCGCTGGCACTCGCGCTGGAGCAGAAAACGCTGGCGATGGATAAACGCGTTGAAAAGGTGGTTTCCTGCAGCGTGCAAACGGGCGCCGGAAGCGTTTTGCTGCAGAACACGCGCGGCCTGCGCGCGGCGCGCGAAACGGGCACCGCCTTATGCTATGTGGAACCGCTTGTAAGGCAGGATGACGAGGTGCAGACGGGCTTTGCGTTCCGCATGGGTGCGGAGGCGGGCGATATCGAGGGCTGCGCGCGCGAGGCCGTTGCAGACGCATTGAGCAGGTTGGGCGGAGCGCCGGTTGCTTCCGGCAGCTACCGCATAATTCTGAAAAACACCGTGATGGCGGAAGTCCTGATCGCGTTTTCCAGCATGTTTTCCGCCGAACAGGCGCAAAAAGGCTGCTCGCTGCTGGCCGATCTGGAGGGGCGGCGGATTGCGACGGATTGCGTGACGCTGCTCGACGACCCGTTCGATTCCATCGCACCCCATGCGTTCGATGGCGAGGGGACGCCGTGTCGGACCAAAAAAATCATTGAAGGCGGACGGTTTTGCACGCTGCTGCATAACCTTAAGACCGCAGCAAAAGCGGGCAGAGAGTCCACCGGCAATGCGGTGCGCGCGTCGGCGGCCTCGCCTGTGGACGTCGGCCCCTTTGTACTGCGGCTGCTGCCGGGTACGGAATGCTTTGACGCGCTCGTGCACAGGCTTGGCGACGGGTTGGTCATCACCGACGTACAGGGGCTGCATGCGGGACTCAATCCCGTGTCGGGCGATTTTTCGCTCAAGGCGTCGGGCCGGCGCATTGAAAACGGCGCGGACACGGGCGCGGTCGGCGGTATCACGCTGGCGGGCAACTTTCTTTCTCTGCTGCAAAACATATCCGGCATTGGCGGCGACGTGCGCTTTGCCGCGCCTTCGTCGTGCTATGCGGCTTCGCCGAGCGTGCTGCTGGAGCGCTTGCAGGTGGCGGGGAAATAGGCGCGTTGCAGGCCTGGTTCACGGCGGAGCGCCGCTGCGCTTAACCGCGGGGAGACAAAGGCCCAAACCCCGCTTAGGCTGGAAACAAAATGCAAAATGGAGGTGTTGGCATGAAAAAGCCAAATAAAGCGTACGCATTGGACACACGTGAGGCCGTGCCGGTCAATGGTACGCGGCTGCACATCCGCATCCGCAGTACGGATACGGATAAGCCGGTGGTGCTGTTTCTGCATGGCGGGCCGGGCGTTTGCGACCGTCACTGGGTGCTGAAATACCAGTCCGGGCTTGCGGACGTGTGCACAATGGTCTGCTGCGATCAGCGCGGAAGCGGAAAGAGCTACACCGCCGGACAGGCGAAGCAGGACCTGTGCGTTGAACAGGTGGTGGAGGACATGCATGCGCT
>CAYUTA010000050.1:0-19757 GCA_964447605.1 uncultured Oscillospiraceae bacterium
TGGAGAGGTTGGCAAGATTGAATTCTTTAACAGTAAAGAAGAATTACGGAGTGTTGAATTATGAGAATAGCGATGATTAATGGAAGTCCGAAAGCAAAGGATAGCACAAGTGGCGCATTGTTAGAAGATTTGCAAAAATGTATATCAAGCGATCTTGTTATTGAGCAATTTCATTTTATAAAGCCGGAGATAGATGAGACCATTGCGTCAAAATTAAATAGCTGTGATGTATGGGTATTTTCTTTTCCACTCTATGTAGACGGAATACCGTCACACTTATTGTCCTGCCTTTGCCAAATAGAAGAAATGTCAATTGATAACAAAAATATAAGGGTATTTGCAATTGTCAACAGTGGTTTTTATGAAGGCATTCAAAATGCCATTGCGATTCAAATACTTAAAAATTTCTGCGTAAAGCTAAACCTCAAATGGGGAATGGGAATTGGTGTTGGTGGCGGTGGCAGTTTAGCCTACGTAAAATCAGTGCCATTGGGCAAGGGGCCTAAAACATCTTTGGGAAAAGCTTTTAAAACTTTAGCTGATAATTTAAATAATAATAATTCATTTAGTCATGATAGTTATCTTTCCGTTGATTTCCCTCGTTTGTTTTACAAAATAAGCGCTGAAATGGGTTGGAAACAGATGATAAAGAAAAACGGAAAAGCAGTAAAAGATTTAAGCCAAAGATTATGAGCCAATAGCGCAACAGAAAGTAGCAGAGGTAGCCTTATTGCGCAATCGGAACGAAAAAGACTTGCAATTAAGCGGGTTTCTGCGAGTGTTTTCCTGCGGCAAGGGATTTATCTCTGTGAGCCTGCAAAATATGCTTTGACAGCGTAAGTTATAAGACGCTTTTCGCCTGCTTAATCAAAATTATGCATGGAAAAAATTGCAACCATTTGCTTTTTGATATAGTGTAATGTATGATAAATGAGATTCAGGAGGAATTGATCGATGAAGCGTAGGATTCTATTGCCGCTCGCCCTGTGTGTTGCGCTGCTCCTCGCCACCGCCTGCGCGGCGGCCCCGCGGAGCGGCAGTTCATCGGAATCAAGCGTGTATCATTCAAGCGCGGGCGCCGGTGAGGCGGCCCCCGCCGCAGCCGAACCAATGGCGTTTCCCGATATGGCCGCCGAGGAGGCGGGAGGCTATGCGGAATCGCCCGCAGCCGCGCCAAACCGTTCCGCGCAGACCGCGGCCGCAGGCGATGCGTCCGTGCGTAAGATCATCTACAACGCCAACATGGACGTGACCGCCGACGACCCCGCCGCAGCCATGCAGACGGTCATCGAAAAGGCGACGGCCCTCGGCGGATATATTTCCAACAGTTATACCACAAACGACGACGACGGCGCCGCGCACTGTTCGGTCACGATCAAGGTTCCTGCCGGAAAGCTCGAGGAACTGGTCGGCACAGCCAAGGGTACCGGCAGGGTAAACGACTATCAGCTTTACAGCGACGATATTTCACTGCAATATTACGATATCAACGCGCGCCTGGAAAATGCAAAGGCCGAGGAAAAGCAGTTGCTCGCCATTCTCGAACAGTGTACGAGCATTGAGGAAATCCTCGAGGTGCGCAAGAGCCTGTCCGGCGTGCGCAGCGACATTGAAAGCTATCAGGCGCAGATCAATCTCTGGGATAATCTGGTCGGTTATGCCACGCTGAACATGAGCATCCGCCGCACCCCCAAGGAGGTGGTCTCCGCCGCCGATGACCTGCTGGCCATCTGGAAGGCCGGCGACGTTTGGGAGGACATGACGCGCGGCTTCCGGAACAGCGCGCGCTTCATGGTCAACGCGCTGTCGGCCATCGGCATCTTCCTCGCCGTGGCCATCATACCGGCGATCCTTCTGTTCCTGTGTATCGGCCTGCCGATGATCCTGCGCAGACGCAAAAAAAAGCGCGCGGCGCTTGCCGCAGCCGCCGCGGCACGGAATGAGGAGTCCGCAGCGGACGCACCGGATTCAGCCGAATAAAGGCGCAAATCACTGCGCAGGCGTCGGGTACGGCCGAATGGGAGCGGCCGGATGTCTGCGCAGAATCAATCGGGATAGGGAGACGATTCAAATTGATCACCATTCAGGAAGCCGTAACCAAGCGTGAGCTCGTTTCATTTATGGAGTATCCGCTGCAGCTCTATAAGGGCTGCCCGTATTATGTGCCGGATATCCTGACCAGCCAGGTCGCCGATATGCAGCGCGATAAAAACCCCGCGTTTGCCTACTGCGACGCAAAGTGTTTCCTTGCCCGCCGAGACGGAAAAATTGTAGGCCGCATCTGCGGCATCCTCAATAACAAGGCCAACGAGAAGTTCGGCAAGCGCTATATGAATTTTTCGCACGTAGACTTCATTGACGACGACGAGGTTGTCGACGCGCTTTTCGGCGCGGTCGAGGGCTGGGCGCGCCAGATGGACTGCGAGGCCGTGCACGGTCCGCTCGGCTTTTCAGACATGGACCGCGAGGGCATGCTGGTGGAAGGCTTCGACCGCAAAAGCCTGTTTTACACCTATTATAATTACCCCTACTATGTCACGCAGATGGCGCGGCTGGGGTATGAAAAGCAGGTGGACTGGATTGAACTGCGCATCACCGTGCCGCAGGAGCCCGATGCGCAGATTGAAAAGCTCAGCGCGTTTATTCAGGCAAAGAAGAAGCTGCGCATCGCAGGCTTGAAGGACAAGCCGATTAAGCGCCTCATGCGCGACGTGTTCGGGCTGTTCAACGAGACCTACCGCGTGCTCTTTGGCGTGGTGCCCATGACCGACGCGCAAATGGAGAAATATACGCGCGAGTTTCTTCCTATGGTTCGGGAACGCACCTGCTCGTTCGTTTACAATGCGCACGATGAAATCGTTGCCTTCGGCATCGCCTGTCCCGCGCTCGACGACGCGATGATCAAAATCAAGGGCCGCACCACCCCGTTCGGCTGGCTTGAGTTGCTCAAGGCGCTCAACGGCAAGAACGACACCGTAGATATGCTGCTTATCGCCGTTCACCCCGATTTACAGGGTACGGGCGTGAACGCGCTCATCCTCAGCGACATGCAAAAAAAGGTGATTCGGGCGGGCGTGCGCTATGCCGAGACCGGGCCGATGCTCGAGCTCAACACGCGCGTGCAGGCGCAGTGGGAGCGCTTCCCGCACGAGCAGCACAAACGGCGGCGCTGCTTTGTAAAAGAGCTGTAAACCATCCGCAAAACCCGGCCCCGATGGGATTGCCCTACGTATGCCAAAGCAAACGTAAGGCGTATTCCATCGGTTTTTTATTCGGCAACGCGGCGGCAATGCGCGGATGCAGCGCCTTTGCAAACCATAGCGCGTCATCTTGCGCCGGCGCTTCCCATACGCCCGCGCTCCGGCAGGAGCGCCATGCGGCATCCCCCGGCGTCAAAGCGCCGTTTGCCGCGCCATGGTCTTAAAATAACGGCATAAGTTCCTGTCCGCCATATCGGCCGGCAGACGGAAACCCGCCGCGTATGTTCCAGTTCTTTTGCCGGATACGCTTTGCCCCTTTTTGCCGGCCGGCAGGGCGTCTTCGGCGGAATCGGGGCTGCGCCCCCATTGTAACAAGGACGCACGGCAGGGTCGCGACCGTATTCTTGCAATTATAAATAGAATTGATATAATGGTTAAAAATCACCAAAGCAAAGGAGCGCGATTATAATGGGTAAGTTTGTTGTCAAAGCCGTCAAAACCGGTTTTGTATTTCATCTGAAGGCCGGCAATGGCGAGATCATCGGCGTATCCGAGGTGTATTCCTCTGAGTCCGCCTGCCAAAACGGCGTCGAAAGCGTCAGGAAAAACGCTCCCATCGCGGAGATTGAGGACCAGACCGCCGAGGGATGGAAAAACGTCCCTAATCCCAGTTTTGAGATGTATGCCGACAAGGCCGGCGAATTTCGCTTCCGCCTGAAGGCCCGCAACGGCGAGCCGATCCTCGCCAGCGAGGGTTACAAGGCTAAGGCCGGCTGTCTCAACGGCATTGACAGCGTTAAGCGCAACGCGCCGGACGCACCCGTTGAAAGGGAGTAGCTTCATTCAATAAACAACCGACGAAACGAGGCGGGACGGATCAAACAATTCTATCAAAAGCGGCGGCATGTACGTCGCTTTTGGCGCCTTACCGGTGGCAAACCCGACAAACTCGCAACCTTCCGGACCCAACGGCAGCGGCCCGGGAGAAACGGTTTTGTTCGTGGGAAAGTTCGACAGGCGCGGCAAACCGCCCATGCCTTTGGCGGTTCGAGGCCCGGGGGGGCGCGAAGCGCAAGAGGAAGAACCTGGTTCCCCCTGTCAAAATCGGCTTTTTTGACGGTCCCAGGCGGCATAAAATTATCCGCCGCATTCCAATCCATAATTAAATTGAGGTGGTTGCGCCATGATTACGCTGCTGTCGCGTATCTTCATCCGGGATTACGAAAACTATGCCTCTGCGCAGGTACGCGTTTCCTATGGCATGCTTTGCGGAGCCGCGGGCATCGGGTTCAACGTTTTGCTGTTCCTCGGCAAGCTGCTTGCAGGCTCTGTCAGCGGCAGCATCTCCATCACCGCCGACGCATTCAACAATCTTTCCGACGCGGGCAGTTCCATCGTGACGCTCGCCGGCTTCCGGCTGGCCGGGCACAAGGCCGACAGCAAGCATCCGTTCGGTCATGGCCGCATCGAATACATCTCCGGCCTCATCGTCAGTCTCATCATTTTACTGATGGGCGTCGAGCTGCTCAAGGCGTCCATTGAACGGATTATTACGCCGGAAGCCGTCGCGTTCAGTCCCTGGGCGGTCGGTATCCTTGCCGCCTCCATCCTGATTAAGCTGTATATGTTCCTTTACAACCGCAGCATCGGCAAGCGCATCGATTCGGCGGCCGTGCGCGCGACCGCGCTCGACAGCTTCTCCGACGTGGCCGCCACGACGGTGGTGTTGCTCTGCACCTTTATCGGGAAATGGACCGGCCTGTCCATCGACGGCTATGCGGGCGCTGCGGTTGCGCTGTTTATCCTCTACACGGGCTTTTCCGCCGCAAAGGAGACCATCAGCCCCCTGCTCGGCGAACCGCCCGCAAAGGAATACGTCGACAGGGTCGAGCGGCTTGTGCTCTCCTGTCCCGAAATCATCGGCGTGCACGATCTGGTCGTGCACAATTACGGCCCGGGCCGCACGATGATTTCGCTGCACGCCGAGGTCCCCGCCGACGGAGACCTGATCCACCTGCACGATACCGTGGATAACATTGAAAAAAAGCTGCGCGGCATGATGGGATGCAGCGCGGTCATTCATATGGACCCGGTCGTCGCCGGCGATGAGGAAACCCTGCGCCTCAAAGCGGAGGTCGAGGCCATTGCCGCCGGCATTGACCCGCGGCTGAGCGTCCACGACTTCCGCATGGTGGCGGGTCCCACGCATACCAACTTGGTGTTCGACGTGGTTGTGCCGTATGATCTTGCCGTTGCCGACGAGGAGGTCGTCCGCGTCATCGGCCAAGCCGTCTCCGCGCTCGACAGCCGCTATTTTACCGTGATTGAAATCGATAAATCCAGCGTCAAGTGAGGGAAGACCGCATGTATACCATTTGGGGAGAAGCGCTCGATCCATCCCATGTTTTGCAGGAATATCCGCGTCCGCAGCTGGTGCGCGCGAGCTATGTCAACCTCAACGGGCCCTGGTCGTATGCCATCGGCAAATCGGAGGCTTTTCCGGATGCGTTTGACGGCGAAATCCTCGTGCCGTTTTCGCCGGAGAGCCTGCTCAGCGGCGTAAACCGCATGCTGCTGCCGGATGAGTTTTTGTGGTGCCGGCGTACGTTCACGCTGCCCGAGGCCGCCGCCGGCGCGCATACGCTGCTGCATTTCGGCGCGGTGGATCAATGCGCAACGGTATTTATCAACGACGTTTGCACCGGTTCGCACACGGGCGGCTATCTGCCGTTTACAATCGACGTCACCGGGGCGCTTGCCCCCGCGGGCGTGGAAAATACGCTGATGGTGCGCGTCGCGGACGTAACCGACGCCGGAAGCTTTTCGCGCGGCAAGCAGAAGACGGTGCGCGGCGGCATCTGGTACACGCCGCAGAGCGGCATCTGGCAAACGGTCTGGCTCGAGCAGACGCCCAAAGCCTATGTTTCCGCGCTTAAAATCACCCCGCTTTACGACCGGGCCGCCGTAGAGATTACGGTTGAAAGCGACGGCGCCCACGCGTGCGCCGTATCGCTGTGCGGCGTGGACTATCCCGCCGCGGCCAACGCGCCCGTGCGCATCCCCATGCCTGATTTTATCCCGTGGACGCCGGAAACCCCGCACCTGTATCCATTCTCCGTAACAATGGGGGACGACCGCGTGGAAAGCTACTTTGCCATGCGGAAATTTTCCGTTGGAACGGATGGGGCGGGGGTTAAGCGGCTGTTTCTCAACAACCGCCCGTATTTCCACAACGGTGTGCTGGATCAGGGCTATTGGCCGGACGGGCTGTATACCGCGCCGTCGGACGAAGCGATGATCTTTGATATCCGCCTGATGAAGGATATGGGCTTCAACATGCTGCGCAAGCACATCAAGGTGGAGCCGCTGCGCTGGTATTACCACTGTGACCGGCTCGGCATGCTCGTCTGGCAGGACATGGTCAACGGCGGCGGCGCATACCGGCCCTGGACCGTGAGCGCGCCGCTGATGCTTGGCAACAGCCACAGCGACGGCGACTACGCCTATTTTGCCCGCACGGACGCGCGCGGACGCGCGCAATATCTTGCGGAGCTGGCGGATATGATGCGGCTGCTGTATAATTGCCCCTGCGTCGCCATGTGGGTGCCGTTCAACGAGGGCTGGGGGCAATTCGACGCGGTGAAGACCGCTTCGCTTATCAAGTCCCTCGACGGCACGCGCACCGTCGACCACGCCAGCGGCTGGCACGATCAGGGGGCGGGCGATATCCAGAGCCTGCACGTGTATTTCCGGCCCTACCGCTTCCGCCCGGACCGGCTGGGACGGCCTGTTGCGCTCACCGAGTTCGGCGGCTACGGCCACCGGGTCGCGGGCCACTGCTTCAGCAAACGGACGTTTGGCTATAAACGGTTCGGCTCCCCTGCCGCGCTTCTCACCGCCTACTGCCGGCTTTATGAAAGCGAGATTCTCCCCGCCAGGCAAAAAGGGCTCGCCGCCGCGGTCTATACCCAGCTTTCCGATGTGGAGGAGGAAACAAACGGATTTGTTACCTACGACCGGAAGGTGGTCAAGCTGCCGGCGGAAGCGGTGCGGCGCGTCAACGGGCTGCTTTGCGATCAATAGCGCTCCCGTATTGCCGGACGGCCGTGTTTGCTGTATACTGATTGGCAAACAAGAAATTCGTCGAACAGGCAGGATCCCCATCTATGTACGACAACAGGCACTATGCCCGCACCTGGCGCATTCTCCGGTTCCTTGTTGGCGGCGCGCTGCGCCGAATCTTCTGTTACGAGCATGCGCTCGTAGAGCCGGACGCGCCGAACTATCTTGTGGTGGCAAACCATAACACCGACTTGGACCCCGCCCTGGTGGGCCTTGCGTTCCCCCGCCAGATGTATTTTCTCGCAAGCGAGCATGTGTTTCGCCGGGGCTTTGCCTCACGGCTGCTGCGCTATTTTTTCGGCCCGCTCTCGCGCGTGAAAGGCTCTACGGACGCCGCGGCCGCAATGGACGTCATCCGCATGCTGCGCAAGGGCAACAACCTTTGCCTGTTTGCCGAGGGCAACCGCTCGTTCTCCGGCGTAACCGGACCAGTCTTCCCCGCAACGGGCAAGCTGGCCAAGGCCTCCGGCGCTGCGCTTGTCACCTTCAGGCTTGAGGGCGGGTATCTGACCGCACCGCGCTGGGGAAAAACCCTGCGCAGGGGGCGCATGCGCGGCCGCTGCATGAACGTTTATACCGCCGAACGGCTCAAAGGCATGTCCGCCGATGAGGTCAACGCCGCAATTGCCGCCGATCTGTTTGAGGACGCGTTTACGCGCCAGCTCGCCGACCCCTGCGACTATCGCGGCAAGCGGCTTGCCGAGGGACTTGAGGACGCGCTGTTTCTCTGCCCGGTTTGCGGCGGCGTGAATACGCTGCGCGGACACGGCGATGTGTGTTCCTGCAGCGCGTGCGGCCTCGCGCTCACCTATACCGTTCGCGGGTTCTTCGAGGGGAAAAACGCGCCGTTTTCCACTGTGCGCGACTGGGACGGATGGCAGAAGACCGCGCTGGCCGGGTTGATTGAAAAAAGCGGCGACGCGCCCGTGTTTTCCAACGAGAACATGCGTCTGCTCGTCATCAGCGCGGATCACGGCGAACAAACCGTGGCATGCGGGACGCTCGCCATGTCGCGTGAATACCTTGCGCTGGGCGAAAAATCGTTTCCGATTGCCGAAATATCCGATATGGCGCTGAACGGCCCGAGCAGCGTGGTGTTCACCGCCGCCGGCGCGCACTATGAGATTGCAGCCGCCGCGCGCCGCTATTGCGGGCGTAAATATCTGCTGCTGTATCAGCTGCTGCGGGGCAGGTGACGCCGCGCCGGGCTGCCGGCGTTCGCACCTGTTTCCGGTTGTAAAGCCAGAGAAAGAGAGAACCCGTCATGTCCATTGATAAGGTAAAGGCTTATTTCAGCCGGTTCGGCATGGAGAGCCGCGTGCTGGAATTCGGCGTTTCCTCCGCCACGGTGGAGCTTGCCGCCGGCGCGCTGTCCGTACGGCCTGCGCGCATTGCAAAAACGCTGTCGTTTCAGCTCGGCGACGGATGCGTGCTTATCGTCGCCGCCGGAGACGCAAAGATCGATAACCCAAAATACAAAGCGCAGTTTGGCGCAAAGGCCAGGATGCTGTCGTTCGACGAGGTCGAGCCGCTGACCGGCTCCGCGGTGGGCGGCGTTTGCCCCTTTGCGCTGCCGGAGCATGTGCCGGTGTATCTCGACGTTTCGCTGAAGCGGTTCAACACGGTGTTCCCCGCCTGCGGCAGCGATAACAGCGCCATCGAGCTGTCCTGCGACGAGCTGTTCCGCTATTCCGGCGCGCAGGCATGGATCGACGTATGCAAGGGCTGGGCGCCCGGCGACGACCCGCGGCTCGACCTGGCGCTCGACCCCGCCCTGCCGGACAGCACCGACGGCGTGGTGACGCTCAAACTGACCCAGGCCGTCCCGGCCGATGAAAAGACGGGTTATGTGCCCGGGTACCGGTTTGACATTCTGCGCGCCTCGGACAATGCAAAGGCAGGCTCATGCGACTTGCGCCTGGGCTACGTGCGCGGAACATACTTCGGCGGCAATATCGGCTACGAGGTGGACGAACCGTTTCGTGGCAACGGCTATGCCGCCCGTGCGGTCAGGCTGCTGCTGAAGCTTGCGGGGCGCCATGGCATGCCGTTCGTACGCATCAGCTGCGATCCGGAAAACATTGCCTCCAAAACGACCATCGGGCATGCGGGCGGCGTGCTGGAGGAGGCCGTGGAGCTGCCGAGCTATTGCGAGCTTTACCGCGAGGGACGGCACGGCGTGGAGCTGATCTACCGCATAGAGTGCTGAGCGCGGCGGATTCCCGGAACGCCGGGAAACACAGCGGACAAGGGGCTGAAGAAGCCGTGTATTGGCTGTACCGGAATCCGTCTGGAGCATGCTTCCCCGTCGCTTTCGTATAAAATTCTTTCCTGTATCCGATAATTTTGCAGCATACGCCGCAACGGGCAGCCTTTACCGGACCGGCCGGCCAATTTCTTGGATTCAAAGCCGTTGTTTCCAATGCCGCAGCCCATCGAAAAGGTTCCGACCGAATTGCCTTGTCAGGCCGGGGACTCAAAAAAGGCAGGAGGAATTGTGATAGCCGTCACAAGCGGCGATATGCGCGGCGTAAAGGATACTTTTCATGCGGCCAGTCCGACAGATGATGCAATCGTTTGAGGCAGATAACGGCATGTAAATTCCTGCCGCATCGTGCCGCCGCAAGCTCCCCAAGGACAGATTTGTTTGCCGGATTGCCACAAATGGATTGTTTACAGGCTTACATTTTTTGCGTATAATAAAAATATCCAAGGGGGCGAATCCGGTTTCGACGGGGATCGCTGAGGCTGGATAAGCGAGCCGAAGCCCCGTGCTTCGTTAAAAACGGGATCAGTATTAAAGTAACTGGCAACAACAATACTTTAGCCGTCGCTGCCTAACGGCACGCGACCGTTCGCCCGCGAAAACCTACCGTTGCGGATACGGGCGTCATTCAGGGTAGGGAACGAACCCGCCTAAGCTTTGCGGCGGACCGGATTTATGAAGCTACCGGAAACGGAATCCTGCCGACGGGAGTCCGCGAAAGGGAATGGTAAACCATCGGCTACGCTCGTAGAAAATCCGGCGGAAGGATTTTCGGACGGGAGTTCGACTCTCCCCGCCTCCACCACATCAATCAAGAGATATTGATACAATAAATCCGTTCCGTTTTGGGGCGGATTTATTGTATTGCTGTGCCATGGAACGTTGATACATAAGGCTTTTTCAGCGTATCAGCTTTGGAAATCCCCGTCAATTTTTGCACCCTTGTTTTCGGCGACTCGGTGATTTTCACAGCTCGATTTTCTTTGTTCATAAAAGGGTGCAAAAGGGTGCGTTTTTCGCCCGTTTTGCACCCCTGCGATTTTTACACAAAACAGCTCGCCCCGAATGGAGCGAGCCGTTAAGCCGTATTCAGTTTACCCCTCGATCTCCGTCCCATCCTTGAACCGGAACACCACCCGGCTGTCATTATAAACCGTTGCCGTCTCCACTGTGGCGTACCAGAACTGCTCATCAAACTCGGTGAGCGGCGTTTTTCTTTTAATGGCGATGGCGAGGAAACCCTCTGCTGATCGCCGCCGGACTGTGCGTTCCTGTATTTGCTCGGTCAACTCAGTGAAGCGGAATTTCGCCTTCTCGAAGCGTTCAACAAGTCCGCCGTAGCGGCGATTGTATTCGGCCTGGTCTTGCCTTCGGTGAGCGTTGTCGTCCACGCATTTTTCAATCATCTCCGCAACAATGGTCATTTCGCTTTGCAGTTCATCGCGCTCGATTTCGAGGGCAGCAGTGTCAAACAGCACCTTTTTGATAATCTCAAAGTCGGAGGCGAGGTTATTTTTACTCGCCAGAAGTCGATTGGCGGCAATCACGAATCGCCGCTTTATGTCCTCTTCACTCAAGTGCGGCGTGGTACACTTCTCGCCATTCTTGAACTTGGCATTGCACTGCCAAATGACACGGCGGTATTTGCTGGTGCTGTGCCAAACTTTGGAGCCGAACCAACCGCCGCAGTCCCCGCAGATAATGCGGCTGGCGAAAAAGCCGGTGCCGCTGTGCTTGCCCTTTTGGGCGTTGCGGCGTTTCATCTCAGCTTGAACCATATCGAACACCTCCGGCTCGATGATGCCGGGATGTGAATTTTCAACCCAATATTGCGGAATCTCGCCGTTATTCTTGCGCCGTTTCTTCGTGAGAAAGTCCTCAGTGTAGCCTTTTTGCAGAAGCGCGTGACCTTCATATTTCTCGTTTTGCAATATGGAAAGTATCGTTCCCGCTCCCCATGTAGCTTTCCCTGCGGGGCTTGGTATCCCTTCGGTTGTGAGACGCTTGGCGATGCCGTGGGCGGTTTTGCCTTCAAGGAACAAGCGGTAGATGAGCTTCACTGTTTCGGCTTCAGCGGGGATGATCTTCGGCAAACCGTCCTCGCCGCGCTCATAGCCGAGGAACTGGGAATACGGCAGGCTGACTTTACCGTCAGAGAAGCGCTTTCGCTGCCCCCAAGTCGTATTTTCGGATAGACTCCTCGATTCTTCCTGTGCCAGCGATGACATAATCGTAATCAGCAGCTCGCCCTTGCTGTCCAGCGTCCAAATATTCTGCTCCTCGAAATAGATTTCGATGCCTTTTTCCTTGAGCTTGCGGACTGCCGTCAAGCTATCGACCGTATTTCGGGCAAAGCGGCTGACTGATTTCGTAACGATCAAATCCAGCTTCCCATCAAGAGCGTCCTGTATCATCTGATTGAAGCCGTCGCGCTTTTTGGTGGAAGTGGCCGAGATGCCCTCGTCCGTATACACGGTGATGAATTCCCAGTCGTGGCGCTCCTGTATGAGTTTGGTGTAATAATCCACCTGTGCCTCGTAGCTGGTCTGCTGTTCCTCCTTATTGGTGGAAACCCTCGCGTAGCCCGCCGTCCGGCGTTTGACAGCCTCGCCGATGGGAGCTGAGGTGTATCGCTGGCGAGTGGCGGGAATGGTCGTTACTTTAGTTGCCATGTCGTCCTCACAAACTCCTTTCCGCTACGCCCGCCTTCCGGCGGGCATTCGCTTCAATCCGTTGTTCGTCCTCTCCCCCACAAATGCAAGCATTTGCGGGGACCCCGTTTTTCCTCGCTTTCTGACGCGCGGCTTCCTTCATTTCGTCCGTCCAGCTATCCCGGCGGGAGATGTGCCATTCTTTTTCAATTTCCGTGCCACTGGCCAGCTTGAAGATTAGTCTGTTGGGTGCGGGAACGAGGATTTCCGCAATATTGCCTATGCCGCCAAGCTCGCCAGCCAAGCCGTCCAGTATGCGTTCTGGTATCTGCTGTGCAGGGCAAGCATCCCGTCCTTCATGCAAGAATGTGGAGCATTGCCAGTATAACCGCCCCTGCACGACTTTTCGCTTGTACCGCTTGCCGCAATTTCCGCAGAGTATTTTGCCGCTATATGGATAGCGGTTTTGACTGGTATCGCGAGCATTGACGCGCTCCGCCCGTTCTTGCATGATGTACTGCGCCTCTTCAAAAATGGCGGTATCAATAATCGCCGGATGCGTATCCTCAGCGAAATACTGTTCTTTTTCGCCTTGGTTGCGGACTTGCTTTTTGGTTAGATGGTTTTCGGTATATTTCTTCTGTAACAACGCCGAGCCAGTGAATTTTTCATTTTTCAGCAACCCGCCGATTCGACCGGCTGACCACCTGCCGCCCTTGTATGCGGGAATACTCTCGGCATTGAGCGCCTTGGCAATCCGACCGTATCCCCAGCCGCCGATGTATAAATCAAAAATGCGGCGCACCACGGCAGCCTGTTCTTCGTTGACCGTGATGATGCCGCCCTTGATGTGATAACCGTACATGGCCGTGAAGCCGAAAAGCTCACCGTTCTCAAACCGCTGCTTGATCCGCCACTTGCAGTTTTCGGAGACTGCGCAGCTTTCCTCCTGCGCATAGCTGGCAAGGATGGACAGCATCAATTCGCCGTCGCCCGTCATGGTGTTGATCCGTTGTTCTTCGAAATAAACAGCGATGCCGATAGAACGCAGTTCGCGCACGATGCTTAGCAGATCGACCGTGTTGCGGGCGAAGCGGCTGATGGATTTGGTGATGATTTGCTTAACTTTCCCAGTACGGCAATCGGTCAATAGCCTCTGTAGCCCTTCGCGGGTGTCCTTTGTGCCAGTGTATGCTTCATCCGTATAAACGCCCATATATTCCCAGTTGCCGTGCCGCTGGATATAGTCGCTGTAATAGCTGACTTGCTGCGAAAGACTGTGCAGCATGGCATCCTTTCCGCTGGACACACGGGCATAGGCGGCGGTGGGTATTTTCGCCGGGATAATCGGCGTTGAAGCCTTGATTTTGCTTATTTTTCGGGACATTTCACCCCTCCTTCCGTGTGTCGTATGTTACCGTCGTTTTGAACACATAGCAAGTTATATGAGGGATATAAACCGCCGAAAAGAGGGCGATATTTTGCCCTCAGCGTTGTATCAATTACCCGCATATCATCGGGGGTTAAAATCCCCTCGGCGAGCATTGTTTTGGCAAGGGACATCGCCACCTGATAATGCTTTTCACGCTCAAACTGCTCACTGTTCATTCGGCAACGCTCCCTTTGAAGCGGTCATTAATATAGCAGGCGTGCGAACAGTATTTTCGACGGGTGCTGACGCTGGCGTGAAATGTTACACCGCAGAAAACACAGTCGACCGTATGCGCCTTACCCGGACGGAGCTTTTCGGGATGTGCGGCCCACCAGGCGGCGCGGCACTTGTCTGAGCAAAACTTCCTGGGCTTGGTTTTTGATGTACCGACAATTGGGGTGCCACAATGGGCGCATTGTCTTGATGGTGATTTGCTTTTCCCCAGTCCGTTGCGCTGGCAATAGGACTTCACGGTGTTTTCCGAAAGTTTCATAACGGCAGCAATGGCGGCATAGGTAAAGCTCTTGCCGCGCAGTTCGGCAATCCGCTGTTTTTGTGCCTGTGTCATGTTTGCGTGCCTCCTTCCCGAAGGCGGTCAATACCTTCACCATAAGCCACGGGAAGAGCTTGATTTTGCGCAAAAAAATAAATCCCGCGAAACGGTACGTAACCGAATCGCGGGATGATCTCGCATCTGCTTATTCAGTTTTGATGAAAGCATCTGAAAACCCCGCCGCCTTAGCCTTTGCAAGCATCGCATCGGCATTCGCTTTGACCGCATACGCTCCAATTTGAACCCGGTAGAGCTTTTTCGGCGTAGTCGGCGCGGGCTCTGTCGCGGTACCTGTGAGCAATTTCGCCACGTCAGCACGGAAAGTATCCATCGACCTGCCATGTTTCGGAAACCAGTTTCTTGGATCACCGTGATTGCTGGCGATACCACGCTGGTAGCCTTCGTAATGCCCGATGATCACACCGTCCTTCAACGGATCGAGATTGTATTCCTTGCAGAGATACACGCACAGTTCGGTTGCTTCTTTGTATACAGCATTAAAATAGGTGACATCGGTCAATCCGTCCTCGCAGATCTCAAAGGAAATATGACTGTCATTGACCGATCCTTTTGATCCAGAGCCGCCGTGCCAGCCCCGCATATTCCAAGGCAGTGTCTGATAGGTGGCGATAGAGCCGTCAGCTAATTTACCGATGAAGGCGTGGACGCACACCTGACGGCCGCCTGGCTTGTCTTGATTCCAATGGTTATTGTATTGGTTCTTGCCAAGCAAACCATCGTCGGGACCGACATAGCGTTTCAGATTAGGATTGTTCGCCCCAGTCGAGTGGCACATTATGCCTTTCGGCACGATGGTCTTGCCCGCTTTATAGCAGGCATTGTTGGTAAAAATAAGTTTTCGTAGATTCATTTCGTTTCATCTCCGTTTCCGTGAAGTTGCGCCAGTACATCCTTCAGCTTCTGCGGGACGGGCAGTCCCAGGTGCGCCGCGTTTTCCAGCAGCGACACGCCCTCATTGCTCAGATAAAAGAAAATGACAGCGGTTCTTAGAACGCTGCCATCGCCAAGAATCTGGCTATCGATGAGGTGTCCGATACCCACCATCGCAAAGATGAGTACCTTTCGGAACAACCCTCGAAATCCCACCTCGCTGGACAAAGTCTTATCCGCAATGGCGCACATGATGCCGGTGAGATAATCGATCACCACAAAGGCGATCAACGCATATAGGAAGCCGTCCAGCCCGCCCAGAAACCACCCGAGGAAACCGCCAGCGATGGCGATCACCCCTTGAATCCAGTTCCATACATCTTTCATAGTCAAAACCTCCATTCGTTTTTGTTTGTATATAAAGAGCGCCTCTGCCCGAAAGCAAAAGCGCCATTATATTTTCGTTCACCCATACCCCTTTGCAACCTTGCAACCTTGAGATGTTTTCAGTCGAAAAAGCCTGTCATAGCAAGGAATATGGGCATTAGTCAAGGTTGCAAAACGGTCATTATTTTTGCAACCTTACTTTGCAATGTTGCCTTATATCTGCTTCGGCAGCGCGTCCCACAGCCGCATGTCCTCTTGTCCAAGCGACCAGAACGCCACGCCCCGCAGGTTCCAGCGGTAGGCGGCTTCGTTCGCCCAATAGACCAGACTGTCCACGTCCTGAAAATAGCAGATGGCGAAGCCGTCCGAATCACCGAAAAACAATCGGGAAATCCAGACATTGATATCCCTCGGTGTCACGATTGCCGTATAATCACCGCCGCAGGCAACACGAATAATATCGGAGTGGAAGAAGTCGTAGTCCAAGGAAATATCCTCGCTCCGGGTATTGATTTCCTCTACATCGGAATTTACAGTGAATACCTCGAACTCGTTATCCCAAGTGACATTGTTGCGGGCAATCCTGCCATAGCTTTTTGAAGTGCCATCGGGCATGGTCACATCAAACGCTTCATATGGCTCATATGTCCAAGCATCGCCCAATCGGAGCAGTTCGCATTTAATCTGTCCATCAGACTGGATTCCCGTATAGCCGCTGGTGGCTGAGATGCTCGCCGTGAATCGCAGCGTGTTGCTGTTGCCGGAGTAAGCCTTTACGGTATTGCCTCGCTTTCGCATCTCGATGAGGTACATATTCGGATTGGTGCGGATATTGGCATCGGCGGTTCGGGAATATTCTCCCTGCCAGCTTCCGAGCAGTGTGCTTCCCTGATAAAGCTCCACCCGCTGATTGCTGATGTTGATACAGCAGAACACGTTACCAATAAACACACCCGCTCGACCTGTTCCGTTTGAAGGAAAGGCTATCCTCGCCCGAAGATGCACATCAGAAAAGCCGGAATACTTCCAAGCAAACTGACCGCTACCCTCAAGCTGTGAGTAAACACGGCTGGTAGAGTATTCTTCGCTTCGCCAAACGCTCCAGCTTCCGGATAACACCTGCCAGTAGGTGTCGGGGATGGATGGATAATCACGGAAGTCCTCGTACCAAGCAAGGGCGCTGTCCGGTTTCCGGCGAAGCACCTCGGTCGTGAGCCGGAAACCATCGACCGGAGCGCGCATCACGCCATTCACATCCTTGAAGTGCCGTGGCGACAGGCCGAACGCCGCGCTGCCAGCCCAAGGCTTCTGCGAAAACGCACTGCAAACCCTGAACCCATAAAATACCGAACCCGGCACGCCGCCAGTAATCACAATAGTGTGTTGCCCTGCGGACAAGGTTCGCTGTGTTGCCAATGCCCGCCAGTGGCTCTTTTTCCAATACGGCCACCACAGGCGGCTTTCATTAAAAGAAACCGCACTGCCGTCCAAGGTCAGGTTGATGCCGTTCTTATCCCAAAACGGAAAACCGATGCGTACCGCTATGTCATAGACTCCAGCGGTGGAAATCGTGAAGTTGTAGGTAGCAGTGCCACCCGCCGCAACCGCTGCCGTGGTATCGCCGATGACCATATTGCCGGTATAGCTGTCGGGTCTGCCGTTGCGGTCAAGATAAATCGTGCCAAACTCGGACTTCTGCTCCTTGCCGTAGCAAGTCAGATAATTGCGGCGGTTGTAAGTTTCGCCGGTCATGGGGCCGTCACGAGACACCGCGTCCTGTCCCTCCATGTAGTCATACACGAAGGGCAAAATCCACGGCACCTTATCGTAGTCATCCCAGTAGGCGGCGAACGGGATGTATTGCTGTCGGTCAGCAAAGTTATAGCCGCCGTTCATCCAGATTTCAGCGGCATAGTAGGTGTTGGAAGTGCCGCGATAGGTCTTACCGATATCCTTCGGCTTCTGATAGATTTGCCACTCCCAACCGTAGGCGGGCAATCCCATGAATATCTTGTCGGGGGACATCACCCGTGAAGCGTAGTCGTAAGTGCCCTCTAGCCAGCTTCTCGGCGACACAGGCCCAGGAGCGGAACCAGCCCAAGCCATGCCGTAACTCATGATAGATGCGGTATCGCAGTAGGCGTTGAGGTTGGCATATACACACCAATTCTCACCACCGACCGAACCCTGCACGCCAGTCATGCCGGGCAGACAGATATTCATCAGCTTGGAGCGGTCGTAATTCTTGACGGTGTTGTAAATATCACGGAAGAGGGCATTTGCCAAATCCCGATTCTCATATCCGCCGCCACGCTCCAGATCGATATCCACACCGGCGCACCATGGGTATTTCTGCATGATGCGGACAATCTCTGTGAGAAACTTATCCTTCGCGCCGCCGGTGTTGTTGCGAAGTGCGGTGAAGATGCTCTCCGTACCATGGTTCATAATGGTCAGCAGCCATTTGATGTGCGGCCACTTATTAATGTACGGTAGGATGCCGTTGATACTGGTTCCGGTTTCGGCAATCGTGCCGGTGATATCCACCTCAAAGGTGAAGATGCCAACGGTATCGAAACGGTCGCCATGGTTGTTCAGCGCCTGGAACATTCGGGAGTTGCCCATGAACGACCAGATCATGCACTTTTTACCCTTGAGATAATCTCGTTGGTTACTCATAGGCTGTGTTCTCCTTCCTGCATTTCCTTGAACTCAAAATACACCCGCGCGGATTTTCCTTTTTCAAGCTGCACCAGATGCTTGTCATCATAAACGGCGGTATACTGGTAAAAGCCGTTCTTTGGTGTAGCGGTATCGTTTCGCAGACATCGCCGTTCTGATGCAAGCAGAGCAAACTCATCACCAGGGTTTGCCGCCGAAAGGAACACCGCTTCGTGTGAGCCTGCACCCTGTGACAGCTTAATGCTGCCAGCCGCCATAGACTGATTGGGGTAGACATAGCAGTCAAGTCCTGTGGAGGTTTCGCCGCTTGTATGGATTACCAGCGTGTCTCCGGAGCGTACCACGGCATTGAAATACTTCGGTGGATTCGTGCCGTTCTTCAGCATCGTAGTTGTGTGAGGCGTGTAGCCAGTGAGCCGACTTCCTTCTTGTAGCTGAAGGTCAGTGAAGTAAATATCGCCGGTACAATCGGCGATGAGCGGACGGACGGTAACGCTGACCACACGCATATCCTCACGAGTCTTTATGCTTTCGCTGAAGCGGATAAAATTATTAATCACCATAGCCGCCACCTACCCGTCCAATACAAAAGCAATCTCCGAAACATGGCCAACCCAGCCAGTGGCAACGCTTCCCGCTTGCAGCATGATATCCGTAAAATACACCTCGCCAGAGCAATTCGTGATACAGAGTCGGATGGTGATTGACCGCAGCTTGCCGTCGCCTTTGGGCGAGGCATCCCTTGCGATATGTTGAAAATATGCCATGTTCTCCTCCTCTACATGAGATCGACGAAACGTGTTTCTGTCGTTCCATCCTCATACTCAAACACAACCTCAATGCCAACCTGTCCGTTCGCGCCCTTTTGCAAATTCTCCGAGCCAATCTGCGCGGAAATGGTATAGCTCCGGCGGGAAGCGGGATAGACAGTCTGTGCAATGCTCTTTGTGCCGGATACCCCTGTGGCTTTGAAAGAAGCCGTGCCGCTGACGCCGTTTTCCGCATCCACCTCAAAGCCGGAATTCTGCCAGTAGGCGAAACCGTTGTCGGCACGGGAGTTGCGTAGGTGGTTAAACGGCACCATATCCTTGACTTCCTGCTGTACTACGCTGGACTGGTCAAGCTGATCTGCCACCAAATCAGTAGAAGAATCGCCGAGCTCCCGTAGTTTGGAGGAAAGCTCCAGCACGGTTTTCCATGGTTCTTGCAAATTGTACTGCCGCCGAATTACGCGGGTTTTGATGGTCATATTCAAATCGCGGTCATCTACGGTTACGATATCGCCAAGCGACCACTGCTCATGCTCATAACCAGTCAGCACAGATAAATCCATCGCTGACAGTACATAGGACACGCGGGGCTTCGCGTATTCCGCCAGCCGCATATTGGCGAACTCCAGCATTTGATACGGATTCGTGAAGTTGGAGCAATCCAGCGTGGACACCCTTACTTCATTAGAATAGGTGTAGTCCTCCACATACTCCCTGCCGCCGTTGATGGAAGCGAAGGTGATTCCATCCTTGTATAATAGAGTAGTAGTTTATAAAGCCCCTCTGCAAGGGCTGTGCTACAC
>CAYUTA010000051.1:0-19262 GCA_964447605.1 uncultured Oscillospiraceae bacterium
CAATACAAGCACAATTAAATGATTGGAAATATGGTAGAGGAATAATTAAAACTTTCATAATAGAATTAAATGATTCCGATCTAGATAAACCTTTTCCACGAAAAAATCTAAATACAATTAGAAAACAATGTGAAGAACTTATACAATACAATCATGCTATGTTGATGCACTTAATACAAAGCAAATTGCATTTAATTATAAACCTTTGGAAAAAGTAAATAAAGATAGTTTACTTGAAAATATGAATGAATTGGATTTAATGTTCGAAAGGCAACTTGAAAATTTTGACAATGATACAAAAATCATGTGGATTGGAGAGGAATGGAATATACATCAGCACATATCAGCAATGATAGGTCATGAACAAATGCATATTGGGCAGATTATAGCATTCTGTTATTCCTGTAATATTTCTATCCCTAAAAGTGTAATAACTCAAATGTCATTAGACGGTTGAGTTCCTGTTATGAGCATAATCCGAATGTTAGATAGCAGAGCCAGGCATCCTTGTCAACGAGAAAATAAACGGCTTTGCCGTCGTTGACAAAACCGTCCACCTCTGCTTGTACGGCAGTCAAGGGAGCGAAAGCAAACGATGCTTTCGCTCCCTGTTATTATGGTACTTCTTTGTTACGCAGTAGGGGCAGTAAAAGCCTTACAGGACATGCCTTTGCGGAGTGAAAGCAAAAGGAATAAAGGGTATATCTATCTACCTTTTGAAATTGAAGTCCTACTGCGTAACCACATCAATGATGAAACATACAACTTCATCCGCATAACTCTTTATATTGCTTTATATCTCCGCAGGAAATCCGGGCGCCATTTGGGTGCCAAAACGCCAAAATTCGCTATGGATTGAACAGTCTAAAAGTACAAATAAGCTCGTATTCATGTGGTTTTGCGAGAACTCACACTTTTAATCAATGGTTATACGGATACTATTTTTTATTTTAATGGATATACCATGATGCCTGTTATAAATTATCATTCATAATTGTGCGCCAAACCGTCGCTCCCGGACATTTGATTTTCCATCATGATTTATATAAAATGTGATATTGCCGTTTCGCCGTTAACAGGTTTATGATATAAACAATTATGTCCCAAAATGCCGATGGAAAATCTGCGTCGGAGGGGATTGCACGCTTCCTTCAGACCGGCTGTGCGTGCATTGGTTACGTTCGTTTGGAACGCGCAGAGGGAAGGGGAATTTTATGGCAAGCTATGAGGTTGTGCGGGAGATCTATAACGCATGCTCCGGCAACCGGATGCGCGACGTGTCGATTGAAGAAATCGATACGGACGATCCCGCCGCATATGTGCGCGGTACGATCACGGGAAAAACCTTGCGGATAGACGAAACCGTGCTGCCGGACGGTACGATTCTGCTGGACGTGGAAAGCGCGGGCTTAAAACAGCGCTTTTCCTTCACCGAAATTTAAGGAGGCGTTTCATTCTTGAAAATCAGCAAAGCATTCCAAACACACATGACCTTTTCCTTTGAGGTGTTTCCGCCCAAGGTTGAACAGCCCGTCGAGCCGCTAATGGAGACGCTCGCGCATCTGTACCGGTACCGGCCGGATTTCATCAGCTGCACCTACGGCGCGGGCGGCACGAACAAGGGGCGGCAGGTTGAAATCCTCGAGGCCATCAAAAAAAGCGGAAAAACCGAGCCTCTGGCGCACTTCACCTGCATCGGCAACACGAGCGACGACATTCAAAAGAGCATGCGTGAGTACGCCGGACTCGGAATCGACAACATTCTGGCCATGCGGGGCGACCTGCCCGCCGACTGGGAGGGCACGCGCGGCGACTTCTCCCATGCGGACGGCCTGATCGCCTACCTGCGTCAGTTGCGGCCGGAGCTTTGCCTCGCCGGCGCCTGCTATGTTGAAAAGCACATCTCCGCCCCGAGCATGGATGCCGACATTGCGCACCTGCGCGCCAAGCAGGACAACGGCGCGGAGTTTCTGATGACGCAGCTTTGCCATGACGTGGACGCGTATCGGCGTTTTGTCGAGCGCATCCGCAAATCTGGCGTAACGCTGCCCATCGTCGTGGGTCTGATGCCGGTTCTCAGCAAGGACGCCATCATTCGCATGACGCTGTCCAACGGCTGCTCTATCCCCAGGGAGCTTGCCGCCGTCATCGGCAAGTATGGCAACGATCCGGCCGATTTTAAAAAGGCCGGCAAAGAATACACCGTCGGGCAGGTCTATCGTTATATGGAAGCGGGCGTCGACGGGCTGCATTTCTATTCGCTGAACAAGTACCGGGATGTTTCGGACATCATTGAAGCGTCCGGCATCCGCCGCGCGGAATAACGAGAAAGGGGTGCGTTGCATGACGCCTGTCACCATCGCCGTCGCGGGAAAGGGCGGCACCGGAAAAACAACCACTTGCGGGTTTATCGTCGGACACCTTGTCCGCGCGGGGAGAAAGCCTGTCCTTGCCGTTGACGCGGACCCGAACGCAAACCTCAACGAGGTGCTCGGCGTGGATGTGGAGCTGACCATTGGGGATATCCGCGAAACGATCGCAAGGGCGGACAAGACCGACCCGTCGCCCATCCCGGCGGGCATGACCAAGCGGGAGTATACGGAGTTCATGTTCAACGACGCGCTCATCGAGCAGGCCGATTTCGACATGCTCGTCATGGGCCGGACGCAGGGCAGGGGCTGCTACTGCTTTGTCAATGACCTGCTGCGCGCGCAGATTGAAAAGTATGCCGACAACTACCGCTACATCGTCGTTGACAACGAGGCCGGGCTTGAACACATCAGCCGTGGTACGCTGCCGGCAATCGACGTGCTGCTGCTTATTTCCGACTGCTCGAGGCGCGGCATTCAGGCGGCCGGACGGATTCAGACCATGGCGGAGGCGCTCAACCTCAGGCCCAAGGCCATGAAGCTCATTGTAAACCGCGCGCCCGGCGGCAATCTGGAGCCGGGCATTCTGGAGGAAATCGCCGCTCAGCGGCTGGATCTGCTCGGCGTTCTGCCGCAGGATGAAACGGTCTATCAGTACGACTGCGCGGGCAAACCAACCGCAACCGTCCCGCCGGATGCGCCCGTTAAGCGCGCGTTTGCCGGGCTTATAACAAAATTGGAGCTGTAGACCGTTTCAGACCGGTTCGGCTCTTTCCAAAAATCACATGAAGGAGGACCCCTTTTCTATGCCGTTTGCAACAAAGAGTCAGGTATTCAGCGCGTCCATTCAGGCCGTTGACGTCGGTGTTGGCGAAAAAAAGATCACCCTTGGCGGTGAAAACGTTCTGCCGTTCCACTGGTTTGACGCGCCCGTGACCAACGCGCCGAGGGTTGGCGTTGAAATTTCCGACCTGGGCCTTGAGGACGAGACCTGCCCCGGTATCCTTGCCTATTACAGCGGCTGCGCCACGATTGCGGAAATCGCTGAAAAAGCGGCTGAAATTCCAGGCGCGTCCTTCCTCTGCCTCCGCTTCGACAGCGCGGACCCCAGCGGAAAAAATGCGGATGTGGCGGCGTGCGTCGCCACCGCCAAAGCCGTCGGCGAGGCAATCGACCTGCCGCTTGCCGTTACCGGCTGCAAAAACCTCGAAAAGGACGCCGCAATCTTCCACGCGGTGTCGGAGGCGCTGCAGGGCAAGAACATCCTGGTGCTTTCCGCCCGCGAGGAGGATTATAAGAGCGTGGGCGCCGCCGCGGCGCTTGCCTACGGCAACAGGGTCGGTGCGGAGTCCGCGGTGGATATCAACCTTGCAAAGCAGCTCAACGTGCTGATGACCCAGCTCGGCATCAAGCCCGGAAGCATTGTGATGAATCTGGGCTCGGCGGCGGCCGGCTACGGCTTTGAATATGTGGCTTCGACGATCGACCGGGTAAAGGCCGCGGCCCTGGCGCAAAACGACGCCATGCTGCAGATGCCCGTCATAACCCCGGTCGGGGCGGAAACGTGGAGCGTCAAGGAAGCCATCATGTCCGAAGCGGACATGCCGGAATGGGGCGATCAGGAGCTGCGCGGCATCCAGATGGAGGTCGTCACCGCCGCGGCCTGCCTCGTTTCCGGTTCAAACGCCGTTATTCTCAGGCATCCCAAGTCGGTGGAGAAGATTGCCGCTCTCATCGACGCGCTGCAATAAGGAGGGAAATACGCTATGGCACTCAAAGGTCTTGACATTTTCAAGCTGACTCCGAAAACCAACTGTAAGGATTGCGGCAACCCCACCTGTATGGCGTTTGCCATGAAAGTGGCGCAGGGCGCGATTGCGCTGGATAAATGCCCCCATCTCTCTGAAGAAGCCAGGTCAAAGCTGAACGAGGCCACCGCGCCGCCGATGAAATCAATCAAAATCGGTGTGGGCGGCGCAGAGCATGCCCTTGGCGGTGAAACCGTGCTTTTCCGGCATGAAAAGACACTGGTCAACCGCAATCTCTTCGCCGTATCCATATGCACCCTAATGGATGACGCAGCGGTTGACGCGGCGCTTTCGGCCATTCCGGCGGTGGACTACGAGCGCATCGGCGAGCGGATGTATGTGGAACTCGTGCATGTCCGCTGCGCCAAAGCAGAGGACCGGGACCGTTTCCTGACCCTGGTTGAAAAGGCAAATAAGCTCGGCCGCTGCCTCGTTGTTGAAACCGGCGACGCGGCCGTGGCCGAGGCGGCAATGTCCCTCGTTCAGGCCGAAAAGCCCGTCCTGCTGGGCGCAACCCCGGATAACTTTGAGGCCATGAGCGCCGTCGCCACCGCAGCGGGCGTTGTGCTGGGCGTAGGCGCGCCGTCGCTTAACGCGCTTTACGACACGGTGCAAAGGCTTGAGGCCGCGGGCAATAAGAACCTGATTCTGGACGTAGGCACGGCTTCCATCCGGGACGCGTTTGCCAATGCAATCCAAATCCGCACGGCCGCGCTGAAGGGCAACGACCGCAGCTTCGGCTATCCGTCGTTTGTCGACGTTGGCCGGCTTGCCCCGGGCGACGCCATTACGCAGGCGGCCCTCGCCTCCATGTTTACGCTCAAGTACGGCTCGATCATTGCGATGGAACACATGCGCTATGCTTCGGCGCTGCCGCTGTACGGCCTGCGCCAGAACGTCTTTACGGACCCGCAGAAGCCCATGAAGGTTGCGCCCGGCATCTACCCCATGAACGGTGCCGACGAGAATTCCATCTGCGTGACCACCGTGGATTTTGCGCTGACCTACTTTGTCGTTTCCGGTGAAATCGAACGCAGCGGCGTGCCGGTCAACCTGCTTATCTCCGACTCCGGCGGATATTCGGTGCTGACGGCCTGGGCGGCGGGCAAGCTGTCCGCATCCTCGCTGCGCAAATTCTTCGACGAGTTTGAAATTGAACAGAAGATCAAAAGCCGCAAGCTCGTCATCCCCGGCAAGGTTGCCGTGCTCAAGGGCGAGATTGAGGATAAGCTCCCCGGCTGGGACGTGGTGGTCGGCACCAACGAGGCCATCCAGCTTGTCAAGTTTCTCAAGGACATCGGGCAATAGCGAGTAAAAAATAACAGGAGGTTATTCAAATGGGTAAATTCATTACCATCGGCGAGCGAATCCACTGCATTTCTCCGTCGATCCGCGAGGCCATGAACACCAGGAATCCCGAACCCATTCTCAAGCGCGCCAAAGAGCAGCTGGATGCGGGCGCAACCTACCTTGACGTTAATATCGGCCCGGCCGAGAGCAACGGCGAGGAGATTATGAAATGGGCGGTCGCCCTGCTTCAGGAAAACTGCAACGACGTTCCCCTCTGCCTGGACACGGCAAACCGCAAGGCAATTGAGGCCGGCATTTCGGTTTACAACCGCAGCAAGGGCAAGCCCATCGTCAATTCTGCGGACGCGGGCGACCGCATTGAAAACGTGGACCTTGCCGCGGCCAACGATGCGATCGTTATCGCGCTGTGCTCCAAGGCGGGCGTTCCGGCGGACAACGACGAGCGCATGGCCTATTGCCAGGAGCTGCTGGAGCGCGGCATGGAGCGCGGCATGGAGCCTGAGGATATGTGGTTCGACCCCCTGTTCCTCGTCATCAAGGGCATGCAGGATAAGCAGCTCGACGTGCTCGAGGCCATCAGGATGTTCTCGGACATGGGCTTTCACACCACGGGCGGCCTCTCCAACGTGAGCAACGGCATGCCGAAGAACATCCGCCCCATCATGGACAGCGCGATGGTTGCCATGGCCATGATGAACGGCCTTACAAGCGCGATTGTCAACCCCTGCGATCTGCGGCTGATGGAGACGATCAAGTCCTGCGATATTATCCGCAACAACAGCCTTTATGCGGATTCATATCTGGAAATCTGAATATAAAAGGAGAAAGCTATGAGCGTACTGACTGATCTGATTTATGCCGGCTCCAACGCGGTTGCCGGGCTGACCGAAGGCGCGGTACACGACGCCATCGCAAAATATGGCGAGGACGCAAAAATTGCGTTTCCGGACACCGCCTATTTCTTTCCCGCCATCTACGCCGCAACGGGCGTAAAGGTGCAAAAGCTCGGCGATCTGCCCGCGTGCGTCGGCGTTTTAAAAAGCCTGATTACCAACAAGGAGGACCTGGGCGAAGCGCTCAACGCCGGCCTTGCAACCGCCGTGGGCGCCGAGATTCTGGAGGGCCTGAAATTTGCCGGCGGCTCCGAGCCCTATGCCGGCGAGGGCGGGATCGGCTTTGTTCCGGACCCCGTTATCCGTTCCCTGGGCGTGCCGCTTGTCACCGGCGACATCCCCGGCGTTGCGGTTGTACTGGGCAAGGCGGACGAGCCCGGGGATGTCGCAAAGATCGTAAAGGATTACCAGTCCAAGGGCATTCTCACGTTCCTGATTGGCGATGTAATCGACCAGATCAACGCCGAGGGCGTGAAGGTCGGCCTTGAGTTCCGCGTTGTGCCGCTCGGCCACGACGTGACCGCGGTCATTCATGTGGTAACGGTCGCCATCCGCGCCGCGCTGATCTTCGGCGCGGTCCCGCCGGGCGACCTTGGCGCGCTGCTTTCCTACACCAAGGATCGCGTGCCCGCTTTTGTAAACACCTTTGGCGCGCTCAACGAGGTTGTGGTCTCTGCCGGCGCGGGCGCGATTGCGCTGGGCTTCCCGGTCATCGTGGACGTACCCCTTGGGGAAAATCAGGTTCCCGGCGCGCTCGTTTCGGTTACGGAACACGACGAAACGGTGAAAACTTCCCTCGAGCTGCGCAATATCAGGATTAAAGCCAAGGAGCTGCCCATCCCGGTCTCCTTCGCGGCGGCTTTTGAGGGTGAGATCATCCGTAAAAACGATATGTACGCCGAGTTCAGTTCCAGCAAAAACCCCACCTGCGAGCTGGTGGTCATGCGCGACGGCAGCCAGGTGACCGACCATCAGATTACGCTCGTCGGCCCGGATCTCGAGGGCGCCGCGCCGCTCGCGCTTCCGCTTGCCATCTACGTCGAGGTGTCCGGCGCCAGGATGCAGGCGGACTTTGAGCCGGTCATTGAGCGCAAGATCCATCACTGGTTCAACTATATGGAGGGCGTCATGCACACGGGCCAGCGCAATCTCGTGCGCGTGCGCGTCAACTTTGAAGCCGGAGACAAGGGTCTGAGGCTCAGGGATTTCGGCGAGGTCGTCTACCATATGCTGATGGACGAGTTCGACAGCGTGGTGGATCAGTGCCAGATCACGCTGGTGACGGATAAGGCCAGGGTCGCCGAGATTCTCGAGAAGGAGGCTCTGCCCCGCTACAACGCCCGCGACGACCGGCTGGCCGCCATGACGGACGAGAGCGTGGATACATTCTACACCTGCATCCTGTGCCAGTCCTTCGCGCCGTCGCACTGCTGCGTGGTTACGCCCGAACGGCTGGGCCTGTGCGGCGCGGTCAGCTGGCTTGACGCAAAGGCCACCAAGGAGCTGACCCCGACCGGCCCCTGCCAGCCCATTGCAAAGACCGGCTGCACGGACGAGGTTACGGGCGCGTATACCGAGGTCAACCGGATTGTCAAGGACGCGACGCATGGCGCGGTCGAGCAGGTCACGCTCTACTCGCTGCTGGAGGACCCGATGACAAGCTGCGGCTGCTTTGAGTGCATCTGCGGCATTATGCCGGAAGCCAACGGCGTTGTCGTGGTCAACCGCGAATACAAGGGCATGACCCCGACCGGCATGACGTTTGGCGAACTGGCCAGCATGACCGGCGGCGGCGTGCAGACCCCAGGCTTCATGGGCCACGGCCGGCACTTTATCCCCTCCAGGAAGTTCATCAGCGCGGAGGGCGGCGTGGAACGCATCGTGTGGATGCCCAGGGAGTTGAAGGATGATGTTGCGGCGCGGCTGAACAAGACCGCCAGGGAACAGTTCGGCATTGAAAACTTCACCGATATGGTCTGCGACGAAACCATCGCCACAGAGTCGGCGGAGGTGCTGGCGTTCCTGACCGAAAAGGGACACCCGGCGCTGAACCTCGAAGCGCTGATGTAAGAGAACGCGGCTATGCCTAAAGTAACATTCCGGTTTGAGGGCGGCGGGGAGCAGGTCATCTTCGCCGCCCTCGGCGAAAATCTTTTAGAGCTTGCCAAAAAGGCAAACGTGGCCGTCGACGCGCCCTGCTCCGGCAACGGGTCCTGCGGAAAGTGCCGCATAAGGCTGGTTTCCGGCAGGCTGGACTCCCGACGGACGCTGCATTTGACGGATGAGGAATATGCCGATAAATGGCGGCTTTCTTGCGTCTCCCGGGTTGCGGAGGACGCAACGGTGCTGGTGCCGGATATCTCCAGCGCATACCGCAGCCGCATGCAGGTGGCGGATTTAAGCAGCGGCCGGGAACTCGCGCTGTTTGAATCGCTGCACAACGAACTGCTCGCAGCCGGTATTTCCAGAGAGCGCGCCGTTTCCGTGTTGCCGCTTACCCTGGACGCGCCGGCGCTTACCGATACCATGCCGGACAACGAGCGGCTCTGCCGCGCCGCCCGCAGGGCGCTGGGCATTGAACGGGCAGCCCTGCCTGTTTCCGTGCTCAGGAAGCTTCCGGGCACGCTGCGCGAAAACGGTTTTTGTGTCGACTGCGTCATCCGTTTGGAACCGGGCTCCGCGCAAATCCTCGATGTTTGCGCGCCGGGAACGGCAAGGCCCTGCGGCGTGGCGGCGGATATCGGCACCACGAGCGTCAGCGGGGTTTTGGTCGATTTGACCAATGGAACGATTCTTGCCAAGGCCTCCGCGGGAAACGGCCAGATTCGCTATGGCGCGGACGTCATCCACCGCATTCTCGAGCAGGGCAAGCCCGGCGGTGCGGACCGCCTGCAGACGGCCATTCTGTGCGAAACGCTGCTGCCGATGCTCCGGCAAATGTACCGTGCGGCCGGTATCGACGCAATGCAGGTATATGGCCTCTGTTTTGCGGGGAACTCCACAATGGAGCATTTGCTGCTCGGCGTGGATGCCGGCCCGCTGCGGACGGAGCCTTATATCCCGGCGTTTTTCGCGGTCGAACCGTTCCCCGGAACCGCGCTGGGACTGCCCGTGAACGAAAGCGCGCTGATCCGGCTTGCGCCGAACATCGGCAGCTATGTCGGCGGCGATATTACGGCGGGCGCGCTGGTCAGCCTGATCTGGAACCGCCCGGAGCTATCGCTGTTCATCGATTTGGGCACCAACGGCGAACTGGTGCTCGGCAACGAGGAGTTCCTGCTTTCGTGCGCGTGCTCCGCCGGCCCCGCTTTTGAGGGCGGCGATATCAGCTGCGGCATGCGGGCGACCGACGGCGCAATCGAGGCGGTGTCCATTGACAGCGAAACGCTTGCGCCCGGCCTGACCGTCATCGGCGGCGCAGAGCAAAAGCCTGTCGGGCTTTGCGGCAGCGGCATCATCGACTGCATTGCCGAGCTGTTCCGCGTGGGCCTCATCAGCGCCAAGGGCAAATTTACCGGCGAAAGCGCGCGCATCCTCCCCGATGAAAGCGGGGACGTCTGCTATGTGCTTGCCGACGCCGCGCAGTCCGCCACGGGCCGGGCCGTGACCATCACGGAGGTGGATATCGACAACTTCATCCGCGCAAAGGGCGCGATCTTCTCCGCCATCATGACCATGCTCTCCTCGCTGGATATGGACGTTTCCATGCTGGAGCGCGTCTATGTGGCGGGCGGCATCGGCAGCGGCGTCAATGTCAAAAACGCAATCCGCATCGGCATGCTGCCGGACCTTCCGGCGGAGCGGTATCAATACCTTGGCAACTCGTCGCTGACCGGGGCATATGCCATGCTGCTCTATCCTGACGCAAGCCACAGGGCGGCGCAGCTCGCGCAGAGCATAACCTACCTGGAACTGAGCGCCGAGCCGCACTATATGGATGAGTTTGTGGCGGCGTGCTTTTTGCCGCATACGAATGCAAGCTTGTTTTCCATGCAAAACGGTGATACCCTATGACTGCTTGGATGAACAACAGGGAGCTCCGCCCGCTTATCCATTACCTGCCGCTGTACCGCGCGCTCGAGCCCGCAGAGGTCTGCGCGCGCTGCGGCATAACCTATGACGCGGACACGGGCACCTTTCGCTTCGACGTGCTGGGCACGGCCCTGCGGGCCGCCTGGCCGGAATACCGGCTGCTGACCCTGGAGGCCGCGCCGCAAACGGAAGAGCCGGCGCGCACGCGGCCGGACGCGCGCCTTCTGTATCTGCGCTATCTGCTCGGGGGCAAGGACGTGCCGGGAACCGGCCGGTTCCTCACCTACCGGGAGACGCCCTGGGGAGACGTGTACGACGCCAATTTTCAGGGCCGCTGTATCAAACGGCTGGCGTATGCGTTTGGCCCGCGGCCAACGGACTTTGTGCGCGCAATGGAGCGGCTCGGCGCGGAGCGCGTACGGATGGGCGAGTGTGCGTACGAGGTCGCCTTCCTCGGCAACCACCGCCTGCGCGCGGCGCTTTGGGCCGGGGACGAGGAATTCCCGCCATCGGCGCAGATTCTTTTTTCAGACGATTTTACGTTTGCTTTTTCCGCCGAGGATCTGGCTGTCGTCGGCGACGTTTTGATCGATACGCTCAAGGAAGAAGCCGACCGGTAGGCGGAAACGAGAGGGGGGAATGGCAATGCGGGCCATGCAATACGAGGAGGCGCTCCTCTATATTCATCATGTAAGCTGGACCAGGAGCCGGTTGGGCCTTACGCGCACCTTCGCGCTGCTCGGACGCATCGGAAACCCGCAAAAGAGCCTGCGATTCATCCATGTCGCCGGTACGAACGGCAAGGGTTCTACGGCGGCGATGCTTGCCCAAATATTTCAAAGCGCAGGCTATCGCACCGGCATGTATACCTCGCCGTATATCGACCGGTTCAACGAGCGCATGCAGGTCGACGGTCACCCCATTTCAGATGAAGAGCTGGCGGATATCACCGCCTATATCCGCCCCTTTGCAGACGAAATGGAGGATCATCCGACGGAATTCGAGCTGGTGACGGCAATCGGCTTTTCCTATTTTCAACGCCACGGCTGCCAGATCGTGGTGCTGGAGGTCGGCATGGGCGGCGAGTTAGATTCCACAAACGTCATCGACGCGCCGGAGCTCGCTATCATCACCAACATGGGCTTTGACCACACCAAAGAGCTTGGCCCCACCATGAGGGACATCGCCCGCGCCAAGGCCGGAATCATCAAGGAGGGCGGAACGGTCGTCACCTACGGATGCAATCCGGAGGCGGACGCCGTGTTTGAAGAGGCCTGCCGCGCGCGCGGCGCCGAACTGGTTGTGACCGATCACGGCCGGATTCAAAATCTTCGCCCCGCGCTGGATCACCTGACCTTTGACTTCGATGGGGAAAAGGACCTCCGTTGCAGCCTGATCGGCGGCTACCAGGCGCACAATGCCGCCGTGGCGCTGACTGCGGTGGAGCAGTTGCGCAATAAGGGCTGGCGCATCGATTCCGCGGCAGTCCGCAGCGGCCTGGCCGGCGTCCGCTGGCCCGCCCGCTTTGAGGTGCTGTGCCAAAGCCCCCTGTTCATCGCCGACGGCGGGCATAATCCGCAGGGGGTTGAAGCGGCCGTCGCCAGCTTGCGGATGCACTTCCCCGGAAAAAAGCTGATTTTTCTGCTGGGCATTATGGCCGACAAGGATATTCCCCGCATGCTCGAAAAAATCGGCCCGGTTGCCGAACGTTTTTTTACGGTAACGCCGTGCAATCCCCGCGCCATGCAGGCTATGGAGCTTGCCTCGCGGCTGCAAGCGCTTGGGTATGCCGCGATCGCCTGCGAAACCGTAGAGGACGGCGTGCAGGCCGCGATTGCGGCCGCCGGCGAGGATGGACTCATCTGCGCGCTGGGCTCGCTGTACATGCTCGGCGACGTGCGTTCCTGCCTGCGGCAGCGGACACAGGCTTAAACAATAACGCCAACACGCTGAAAAACGAAACCCGCGTATTTTTTCCAAACCAACACTAAGAGGAGGTTGTTTACATGGATTACAAATCGGACATCGAGATTGCACAGGCAACGCCAATGGCTCCTATTGCGGAGATTGCAAAAGAAGCGGGCGTGGATGAAAAGTATCTCGAGTTCTACGGCCGCTACAAGGCCAAGGTAGACGATGCGCTTTTAAAAGAGTCGAAGCGCAAAGACGGCAAGCTGATTCTTGTGACAGCCATTACGCCCACGCCCGCGGGCGAGGGCAAGACGACCACAACGGTCGGCCTGGCCGATGGACTGCGCAAAATCGGCAAGCGCGTGCTCGTCGCGCTGCGCGAACCCTCCCTGGGTCCGGTGTTCGGCATCAAAGGCGGCGCGGCCGGCGGCGGCTACGCGCAGGTTGTGCCGATGGAGGACATCAATTTGCACTTCACGGGCGATTTCCACGCAATCGGCGCGGCAAATAACCTGCTTGCGGCCATGCTGGACAACCATATCTATCATGGCAACCGGCTGAATCTCGATCCCCGGCGGATCACCTGGCGCCGCTGTGTCGATATGAACGACCGCCAGCTCCGCTTCATCGCCGACGGTCTGGGCGGCCGGGTCAACGGCGTGCCGCGCGAGGACGGCTACGACATCACGGTGGCAAGCGAGATTATGGCCGTGCTGTGCTTAAGCAGCGACATCTCCGACCTGAAGACCCGCCTTGCCCGCCTGATCGTTGGGTATACCTATGACGAAAAGCCCGTTACCGCAGGCGACCTCAACGCCGCGGGCGCAATGGCCGCGCTGTTGAAGGACGCGCTGAAACCCAATCTCGTCCAGACGCTCGAGCACACCCCCGCGTTTGTACACGGCGGCCCGTTTGCCAACATCGCGCACGGCTGCAACTCCGTAACGGCCACAAAGATGGCGCTCAAGCTCGCCGATTACGCGGTTACCGAGGCCGGCTTCGGCGCGGACCTTGGCGCGGAGAAATTTTTGGACATCAAGTGCCGCATGGCGGGGCTCAAGCCGGACGCGGTCGTCATGGTCGCCACGGTTCGCGCGCTCAAGCTGCACGGCGGCGTGCCCAAGGCCGAGCTGAACGGCGGTGAAAATCTCACGGCTCTGGAAAAGGGCCTGCCCAACCTGCTCCAACATGTGGAAAACATCACGCGGGTATACAGGCTCCCCTGCGTGGTCGCCGTCAACCGCTTCCCCACCGACACCGAGGCTGAGCTCAGGCTAGTTGAGGACAGGTGCCGCGAGTTGGGCGTCAACGTGGCTCTCTCCGAGGTGTGGGGTAGGGGCGGAGACGGCGGCGTGGCGCTTGCCAGGGAGATTGTGCGGCTTTGCGACGAGCCCAACGACTTTACGTTCAGCTACGAGCTTGACGGCACCATTGAGGAGAAGATCGAGGCCATCGTCAAAAAGATTTACCACGGCGACGGCGTTGCGCTCACCCCCAATGCCAAAAAGCAGGCGGATACCCTGACCGCGCTGGGTTTCGGCAACCTGCCCGTCTGCATGGCAAAAACGCAATACAGCTTCTCCGACGATCCGGCGCTGCCGGGCGCGCCAAAGGGCTTTACTGTCACCGTACGCAACATCAAGGTCAGCGCGGGCGCCGGATTCCTCGTCGCGCTCACCGGAGAGATTATGACGATGCCCGGCCTGCCCAAAATGCCCGCTGCGGAGCGCATCGACGTGGACGAGAACGGCAAAATCTCCGGGCTGTTCTAAGGAGGCGCGCATGCATGATTTTTCAAAACGCAGCTGCGAGGACTTTGTGGCGGTCCTCGCCTCCAGGGAACCGGTACCCGGCGGCGGCGGCGCGGCCGCACTGGTTGGCGCCGTCGGCACCGCGCTTGGCAACATGGTTTGCAGCCTGACGCTCGGCAAGAAAAAATACGCCGGCGTGCAGGAGAACATCGTACGCATCCAGGCAAGGGCCGACGTGCTGCAGCAGCAGTTTCTGGCTCTGGTCGCCAAGGATGCGGAGGTTTTCGAGCCGCTTTCACGGGCCTATGGCCTGCCTAAGCAAACCGATGAGGAACAGGCCTATAAGGCCGCCATCATGGAGGAGGCGCTGCAAAATGCCTGCGCAGTGCCGATGGAGATTATGGAGCGCTGCTGCGAGGCCGTGGAGTTGCTCGAAGAGCTTGGCCGGATCGGCTCGGCAATCGCCATCAGCGACGTTGGCTGCGGCGCGGCCTGCTGCCGGGCCGCGTTGACGGGCGGTTCCCTGAACGTTTTCATAAACACAAGGTCCATGAACGACCGCGACCGCGCCGACGCGCTCAACGCAAAGGCCAACGCCATGCTGGAAAAATACGTTCCGCTGTGCGATGCAGTTTTCCAGCGGGTCGCGGATCGGTTTCATCAGTAAGGAGGACGGAGTATGGCAATGCTGCTTTCCGGAAAGGACGTTGTCGCAACGCTCAACGAGACGCTGTGCGCAAGGGCGGCAGCGCTGCGCGCAGGGGGCGTGGTTCCCACGCTGGCCATTGTGCGCGTAGGCGAGCGGCCCGACGATATTTCCTATGAGACCGGCGCAACCAAGCGCTGCGAAAAGCTTGGCGTGGCGGTACGCCGTTTCCTGTTGCCGCAGGACGCAGCCCAGCCGGGACTGCTCGGCGTGATCGACGAAATCAACCGTGACGGCGGGATTCACGGCTGTCTGCTGTTCCGGCCGCTGCCCAGCCAGTTTGACGAAGAGCGCGTCCGCAATGCGCTCGCGCCGCAAAAGGACGTCGACGGCATCACCGACGGCTCGCTTGCGAGTGTGTTTGCCTCGACCGACAAGGGCTTTCCCCCGTGCACGCCGCAGGCTTGTATGGAGATGCTGGACCACTTCGGCATCGACGTCAAGGGCAAAAGAGCCGTTGTCATTGGACGCTCGCTGGTCGCAGGCAAGCCTGCGGCCATGATGCTGCTCAAAAGGAATGCAACCGTCACCATCTGCCATACCCGGACGGTGGACATGCCCGCCGTCTGCCGGGAGGCGGAGGTGCTGATCGTCGCCGCGGGCCGCGCGGGAATCATCGGCAAAGAATATCTTTCCCAGGGACAGACTATCATCGACGTCGGCATCCATGTCAACGGGGACGGTAAACTCTGCGGGGACGTCAACTTTGCTGAAGCCGAATCCCTGGCGGGCGCGATCACCCCTGTGCCGGGCGGCGTTGGCACGGTCACTACATCGGTACTGGTCAAGCACGTCATAGAGGCCGCGGAAAGGACGGTTTTGGCATGAACCTGTTCAGCCCCTCCGAATTTGTAGCCAATTATGCCGCGGTGGGCGAGGGTAAGGCTAAGGCCCCCGCAGGCAGGCTGTTTTTTCTTGCAATCCTGGCCGGTCTGCTGATCGGCCTTGGCGGGGCGGTTACAAACACCGCGACCCATGCGCTCGACAATGTGTCCGCCGTCCGGATTGTAAGCGGGCTTCTGTTTCCGTTTGGGCTGATTATGGTGGTGCTGACGGGCGCGGAACTCTTTACGGGCAACTGCCTGATCACCATCTCGATTATGGAAAAGCGCGCGACCTTCCCGGGCATGCTGCGCAATCTCGGCATTGTATACGCCGGCAACTTTCTCGGCGCGGTTTTGCTGGCGGCCGCCTGTGCGTATTGCGGCCAGTTGAGCTATTCCGCCGGGGGTCTTGCCGTAGCCACAATCAGGCTTGCCGCCGCAAAGAGCGCAACGCCCTTTTTCAGCGCCTTTATCCTGGGCATCTTGTGCAATATTCTTGTCTGCGCGGCGGTTATGAGCGCCCTGTGCGCAAAAGATGCGTTCGGACGCGCCGTAGGCGCATATGTGCCGGTCGCCGTGTTTGTGCTCTGCGGCTTCGAGCACTGCGTCGCCAACATGTTCTATGTGCCTGCCGGTCTGTTTGCCCTGACAGTTCCGCAATATGCGGAACTGGCGGCACAGGCGGGCATTGAAACCACGGGATTGACCTGGGGTGGCTTTTTAATCAACAATCTGCTGCCGGTCACCCTCGGCAATCTTGCCGGCGGTGTTGCGTTTGCCGCCCTGATCGGGAGGTGTCATTCAAAAGCAACCGCGTAAGATAACCTTTTTCGTTCCTTGCGCCTTTTCTGAAACAAGAAAAGGCCGGCCAGAGTAGGAGCGGCGCGTTAAGTGCCAACGGATGGGAAGTTGCCGTTGGACGAAGAGGCGGCCTTGCAAAAACAGGTTGCTTCGCGGTGCCGCATCCGCATCCACTGCCGCATTTGGAGCAGGCTTTGCCTCCTTTGCGGCCCGTCTGCAAAGGAGGTATTCTGATGTCCCAAAATCAAGCTTCTAAGATGCGCGGCAAGAACGTCCATACGCTTGTCTGGATGGCCGCGCTGGTCGCAACCGAGGTTGTTCTGTCCCGCTTTTTGTCATTTGCGGTATGGAACATGAAAATCGGCTTTGCCTTTGCGCCGGTGGTCGCCGCCGCCATCCTACTGGGGCCGGTGAAGGCGGGCGCCATCAGCGCGGTCTCCGACCTGATCGGCGCGCTGCTCTTCCCCATCGGGACCTATTTCCCCGGATTTACGCTCACCGCGTTCCTCGTCGGCACGGTGTTCGGGTTGTTTTTACACAGGGAGATCACCGTTTTGCGCATCGTCGGCGCGGTTATGATCAACCAGCTTGCGTTGAGCCTGCCGCTCAATACACTGTGGATTTCCGCCCTGTATGCTTCGCCCTATGAGGCGCTGCTTGTCACGAGGCTTACCCAGTGCGCCATCCTGATTCCCGTGCAGATTGTCACCATCGGCGTCATGACCAAAACCATCGGCCCGTATTTGCAAAAGATGGCGCTGCAGCGCGCATCCATATGACGGGCGCCGAAACCAAGCTCCGGCAGCGCAGGGCCGGAATTGCGGCACGGAACGCAATCTCCCCGGAGAAGCGGCGCATGTATGACGCGCGTATCTGTGCACAGATCGCTCAAACCACAGCGTTTGAAAATGCGCGCCTCATCATGAGCTATTGCCACTTTGACGGCGAGCCGGACGTTGATGCGCTGGCAACCGCCGCGCAAGCGGCGGGTAAGATTGTCGCATTTCCATACTGCCTGGGCGCGGGGCGCATGCTTGCGCGGGTTCCCCGGGGTGAGGGCGCGTTCCTGCGGAGCAAATACGGCATTCTTTCCCCCGACCCGGCGCGCTCCGACGTATGCGCGCCGCAAAAGCTGGACCTTATCGTCATCCCCTGCGCGGCGTTTGACGACCGCCGCCATCGCGTCGGCATGGGCGCGGGTTATTACGACCGCTTTCTTGCGGATTGTCCACAGGCTGTCAAGATCATCATCGCCTATGAATCGCAGCGGGTAAACGCGGTGCCCGCGCAACCGTACGACCTGCCCGGCGACATGGTGATTACGGAGTGCGCCAGCTGTTCATGCCGCCGAATTTGACAAAGTAGAATAACTAGAACATGTTTCATAATAAAATATCAGGCCTTTTTTCGCTTGACTTCTCTCTTTATCCGGTTATGCGCCTAAGCCCTTGTAAACGCGGGCTTTTTACGCAAAGCGCCCGCGTTCATAAAGACGAAATATCCATATTGCCAACGGTAAACGAACGGAATGACCGAACGGAAAAATTCGAAAGAATCGGAGCAGAGACAGCCCCTTGAATAGCCGAAATGATAGTTAGCACCCCCTTTCCCGGTCAACGATACTTCCGTCGATGGCGTTGATGGTTAAGGTTCTTGTTCTTGATGAGGATGGCGAACACGTCAAACTCCATCGGCGGCAACTCCACGGGTTCGCCGCCTTTGATCATGGTGCGGTTGCCCGTGTCCACCAAAATATCGTCGTAGCGGTAGATTTTGTTCAGCCGTCCGGTGCCAATACCTTTTCAGCCTGATGACCTCAAAGGACCTGACAATATAATCCTCCGCGCCGTCCCGCAGGCCCTTGACCTCGGATTCGCTGTCTGTCTTAGCGGTCATATAGACCACGGGAATGCCGTACCGCTGCATGTGTTCGAACAGCGCAAAGCCGTCGACACCGGGCAGCATAATATCCGGCGGCGCAAGGCCGAAGGAATGGCCTTTTGCAAGGCGGCCTGTCGCCGCGCTTCCGTTGTCAAAGGCTGCGACCTCATAGCCCATAGCGCAGATTGAGCGCCACGGTGTCCGATATGCCATGATCGTCCACGACGAGAAAAATTCAATTTGCCGCCATGTTTGCACCTCCATGAAAAACCTATCCGTATTGTAACAAGACGCTGCATAAACAGGGTTGCCAAAGTATTACCGTTTTCGCCGTGTTCGTCTCTTTCTGACCGTAGCATAGCGGCAAGGGAATTGCAACGATGCGGGGGAATCGAAAACGGGCGCGGATTGCTGCGTTAGCGGATATATGGGATCACAATCCGAAGTATTTGCTTTGCTCCATTGACTTCTCATAACGGTATCAAGCAGATTAACGCCCTGGAATGGCTGCTGAAATAGTAAAACGAATTGTAAAGAAACGTGCCCGTAAGGCCGCTTGAGGCTAGGGGTGTCAGAATGGAAAGGGTGTGTATTTAATGCAGACCCATTGAAGAACTCGGAATAATGTGCCTCGGCCGCGATGGCCGAAAGGGTAGGCGGGATATGGGAAGTGCGTCTGTTTTTCGCAATGGAACAGGTCTTGCAATCGCGTGCGGCATATGCTAGAATAACAAGCGTTGAATGTTGGGATTGGTAGACGTGACGGACTCAAAATCTACTGCGCCATTTACCATGACACTCGGCAAACCGCCCACGGTTAGGGCATCTTTGACAAGTGAATATCCGTTTTTGTTTTCACATTCCTCCTGAACATCCCTCGGATTTCCAAGATGCTTTTGCGGGATTTGAAGATAAGCCGGTGTGATGGAATTGGCAGACGTAGTGGACTCAAAATCCACCGGTGGCGACACCGTG
>CAYUTA010000052.1:0-19186 GCA_964447605.1 uncultured Oscillospiraceae bacterium
CGTAGCCCTTTAAAAATATCCTTTTTTTGATGGTCTGCAGAATGTGCCGCTACCGCAGCCATCCGCGCCTGGGAATGAAGGCCGAATCAAAATGATCCATCACGCCGCCGTATGCCTCGGCCGCGGCGATCGCGCCGCTGGTCAGGGAGGTGACGGCCCGCGCGTCCAGCGCGCTGATGCGATGGATGACCAGATAGTACGGCAGCTCGCGCTCGGCAATATAATCGTCCGCGCCAATGGCAAAGCCCCGCTGCTTTGCATCGCGGATGAACAGCGTACGCCCCTGCACGGTCGGAAAACAAAAATGCAGGTTCACCCGGCGCATGGCGGTTATATCGTCGCCGCGCGCGCGCAGCGCCTCAATATAGCGGCGGTTGTCGTTGGCCTGCCTTTTTGCGCTGTCCGGCACAAGCAGCCGGTAGTAGGTCTGGCGGTTCGGCTCGTTGGCCTTGACGCACTCCATACGAAAATCGCCCTGCTCGTCGCACACATGCATCAACGGCACAAGCAGCCGCGCGTCGGAGGTATAGAAATAATACCGCCGCTGCGCTCCCACGTCGATCAACCCCACGTAGACCGCCTTGCCGGCGAGCGCCTTGAGACAATCGCGCAGCGCGCCGTCGAGCCGGCGCTTTTCACGCTGGGTAAACGCCTGCGCGTTCGGCGTAAGCGAGTAGCACGACACATACAGCAGCGTGGTAAAGTCGCCAAGGGTGTCGAACTCCTCCTGATACGCCAGATTCACATGAAATTCAGCGGGATGGCCAAGCAGCTCCCACTCGTAAGAATACCAGCTACTCATGGATTAAGACAGCCTTGATGCGCCGGACGCCCGCGCTGGACGCTTCCTCCTTTTTGATCTTGAACCGGCCCATCCCGCCGGTGCGCTGAACGTGCGGGCCGCCGCAAATCTCCTTGCTGAAGCCGGGGACGGTATAAACCTTGATCTTTGCGCCGTACTTGCTTTCAAACAGGCCGATTGCGCCCGCTGCCCTAGCCTGCTCAACGGTCATCTCCTCACAGGAAATGGGAAGGTCGGCCTCGATGACTTCATTGACCAGCTTTTCCACGGCGGCCAGCTCCTCCGGCGTAACCTTGCGCGGGAAGCTGAAGTCGAAGCGCAGCCGTTCGGCGGTAATGTTACTGCCCTTCTGCGCCACGTTCTCGTCGTTGAGCACCCTGCGCAGCGCGGCCTGCAGCAGGTGCGTAGCCGTATGCAGCGCGGTGGTGGCCCCGGTATTGTCGGCAAGGCCGCCCTTGAAGCGCTGCTCCGCGCCCGCGTGGGATTTTTCCTGATGCGCCCTGAACGCGGCCGCAAACCCGGCAAGATCGACGGTCAGCCCATTTTCCGCCGCCAGCTCCTGCGTAAACTCGATGGGAAATCCATAGGTGTCGTACAGGCGGAACGCGCCCGGCCCGTCGATATTTTTATCAGTGAGCGTCGGCAGCAGGCGCTCGAACTCCCGGATGCCCTTTTTCAGCGTGCCGGCGAAGCGGAGCTCCTCCTTGTTCAGTTCGTCAAGAATCTTGTCGCGGTGCTCGTTCAGCTCATGATAAAATCCGCCGTACTGCGCAATGACCGCCTCCGCAACCTGGCCAAGGCGATTGTCCGGTATGCCGAGCTTTGTGGCAAAGCGGATGGAACGGCGGATGAGCCGGCGCAGAATGTAGCCCTGATCGACGTTGCCCGGCACAATGCCGCGCTGGTCGCCAAGCATAAACGTTGCGCAGCGAATATGGTCGGCAATGATGCGGAACATCCGCGTGGTTTCCGCATCCTGCCCGTATTGTTTACCGGACAGCCGCTCGATGCGCGCAATAATACCGGTAAACGCGTCGGTATCATAGACGCTCTCCACGCCCTGCAGGGTTGCCACCGTGCGGTCGAGCCCCATGCCCGTATCGACGTTTTGCTGCGTCAGCGGTTCAAACCCGCCCTCGCCGAGCTTATTGTATTCCATAAACACGTTGTTCCAGATCTCAAGATATTTGCCGCAGTCGCACCCCGCCTTGCAGTCCGGGCCGCAGGCGGGCTTGCCGGTGTCGTAAAAGATCTCCGTATCCGGGCCGCACGGGCCGGTCTGGCCGGCGGGGCCCCACCAGTTGTGTCTCTTCGGCAGGTAGACGATATGGCGCGGGTCCGCCCCCATCTCCATCCAGCGGTCGTGGGCCACGGTGTCGCGCGGCGCGTCGCCGTCGCCTTCAAAGCATGTGAAATGCAGCTTGTCCGGGTCGATATCCAGCCATTCCGGGCCGGTCAAAAACTCCCACGAATACGCGATGGATTCGTGCTTAAAGTAATCGCCAAGCGACCAGTTGCCGAGCATTTCAAAAAACGTACAGTGCGAACTGTCCCCCACCTCGTCGATATCGCCCGTGCGGACGCACTTTTGCACGTCGACCAGCCGCCTTCCCTCCGGGTGCTTTTCGCCCATGAGGTATGGCACGAGCGGATGCATGCCCGCCGTTGTAAACAGCACGGTCGGGTCGTTTTCGGGAATCAGCGACGCGCTTTCAATCACCGCATGCCCCTTGGATTGAAAAAAGTCAAGATAGAGCTGCCGCAGCTCCCTGCTGGTCATGGATTTCATATACGTTTCAATGCTCCTTGCGCCTGTAATTTCTTAGTATAGAATACTGCATGCACAAAACGTTTGTCAATCATACAGGGTCTGGAAGCGTTGTACAGATCCCCCGCGCTGTGGTATCATGGATTATAAGAACAGGCGGAAGGTGCTTATGATTGAACTCACCTTTTCCGAGAACGCCGCGGGCGGGCTGAAGTTGGCAAGCTCCTGCAAACCGGGGCGGAACGAAGCGCGCAGGCCGCACATCCTTATGGGCGCGCCGCCGGATGGCGGCGGCGCGGACGTGTATTGCCTGACGCTGGCGCTGGACATGGGCTCTCTTGCCGATATGGATGCGGGCATGGAAACGCGAAAAGAGGCGCTGGAGGAGCTGTTTGGCCAGTTTCCCGGCGTGTCCGGCGAGCTATGGCGGCAGAATACGCGCGCTTTGGCCCGCTTGCGCGAGGCGGAGCAGACGCACGAGCCCGTGCGCGTGTGGGTGCAGGAGACCAACCCGGCCGAGCTGTGCGGGCTGTATTATCTCTGTCACCGGCTGCGGCATACGGCGGTTCCGCTCATTGAGGTGCGCGTGCCGGGACGGCTGAGCGACGGCGATTCCGATATTTGGATCGGCAGCGTCGGCGAACTTGAGCCCGAGCGTTTCGGGGCGCTTGCAAAAACGCACGGTCAAACTCTTGGCGAGCAGGAGCGCGGGGCGTGCGCGGCCCAATGGCGTGCGCTCGCCGCGCAAAACGCGCCGCTGCGCGCCGTCGTCAACGGACGCATCGCGGGCGTGCCGGTGGATTTTTACGATTATGCCCTGCGCGCCAACCTGCCGGAGGGCGCGTTTAAAGCCGCGCTCTTGTTGGGGCGGACGCTCGGCTCGCTGCCGGGCGTGTCCGACCGCTGGCTCTACCTGCGTCTGCAGGCCATGCTTGAAGCCGGGGAATTGATTGAGATCGCGCCCGCTTCGGACGACCATCCCTATTCCGCCGTAATCAGGCGGCCGGCCGGCGGCGCGGACGCAGCGGGGCCGGGTCGGCCTGTTCCCGCCATCGATCATATTCACATCACAGTGGAGGACCTTGCGCGTGCGGAGCGGTTTTACGACCGACTGCTTCCGCTGCTTGGTTTTGACACGAGCCTTAAGGAGCATGACAGCGTGCCCGCGCATGCGTATCATATCGTAGAATATCACAACCCGAAGTTCTCAATCGGCCTTGTCGACTGCCGCGAGGCGTACGCCGGGCAGGCCGTCAGCCGCAGGCGGCCGGGCGCGCTGCATCACCTGGCGTTTTTTGTGGAAAGCCGCAGCCGTGTGGACGAACTGTATGCGGCGGTTCTGGCCCTTGGCGCGCCGGTTGTGCATGCGCCGCAGACGTACCCGGAATACTGCGCGGACTACTATGCGTTCTTTTTTAAGGACACGGAGGGAATTGAGCTTGAGATCGTCCATTGGTCGGCGTCCGGCGCAGGCACGCTTACACGCCGGCCCTGATTGCCACCCTCGGCCCGGCATTCTGCCTGCGGACGCATGGGTTCCGCGCCGGGCGAATCTTTGCTGCGCATACAGAGGCATACAATGACGAAATTTGAGGTAATTGACCGGGAGATTGGGCCGAAAGGCAAGTGCTATATCATTTGCACGGAATTTGATGGGGCCGACTTTGACGCGCAGCTTGCGCGCGTCTGTGACACGGCCGTGCAGCGCGGCGCGGACAGGCTTTACTTTGCCTGCCGGGACAAACGGGCCGGCCCGGATGCGGATGCGTTCACCGCAGGCGGGTATTCGTTTCACCATTACAGCAATTTTGACACGCTCCGCAAGCGGCTTGCATCCGTTCCGGCGCAGACGAGGGAACCGCTGCGCTGTAAGCCGCTGCGAACCGCGCAGATTCCACTTTTTCTTGCGCTGTATAACGAATCCTTTTTCAGCGTGCCGAATGCCATGACGATGACCGGGCCGGATGCAACGGATATTTTGGCTGACGAAAAACGCGACGCGGGCTTCCTCCTGCTTGGCGGAGAGCCGGTCGGCGTGTTTGAGCTTGACTACCGCGGCGACGTACCGGAAATCGCGGCCATCTGCATACGGCCGGAGCTGCGCAATTGCGGATATGGGACGGCGGCGCTGAACCTGCTGGAAACACGGCTTGCGGGCGAGGGCGCGGATACCGCCGAATTGCTGGCGGCAAGCGCAAACGAGCGGGCATACCGGCTGTACCTTATGCGCGGATACGCGTTTTTTCGGCGTATCGGCAGTTGGTATGCGGCGTGGACGCAAGCCCTTCATCCCATCTAATGGAAAGCCTTAACGCGCCGAGATATGTTTTCCGGCACAGTCTGAAGGCGAGGACGCTGCGGCGCCGTGCCGAAGCCCGCCTTAAACCCTCCGCGGAGCGAAGCGATCCTCCCGCGCAAAGACGGCATGTGCGTCCTCCGCCCGCGTCTTTGGTGGTTCGCCGCCCGGAAGCGCATGGCGCGAAAACCAAATTGCGGCGCTATGTCATGGCTTTCAGGGCAAAGTCACGGGAAAAAGAGCCGGTGCAACGATGCATGAAGCCTGGAATTCATATGAAACCGCAAGCCGGCGCGGGCGTCTTTTTCGCATGTCCGCGCCGGTTGAATTAAATCGTGGTTAACACGTCGCAGATGCGGTCGACCTCTTCCAAAGCCAGTTCGCCATACATCGGCAGCGCAAGGATGTGCTCGGAGACAAACTGCGCAACGGGCGTACGCTCCGGGCCGTATTGGCTGCGATAGCAGGCAAACGCGTTCACGGCGGGGTAAAAATACTTGCGCGCGAGTATGCCGTTGGCCTTCAGGCGCATAAAAGCCTCGTCGCGCGTGCGCGCAAAGCCGTCGAACAGCACGGGGAAATACGCGCAGTTCCAGGTTACGCCCGGCTGTTCCCGCCGCAGCTTCAGCCCGGCGACACCGCTGAGATTCATGTGATAGCGCGCGGCCACGGCGCGGCGTTTTGCAAGTTCCCCTTCGATATGGCGCAGGTTACAAAGCCCCATCGCGGCCTGAAACTCGTTCATTTTGGCGTTGCCGCCCGCAGCTCTGACCTGTTCCGGTCCGTCGATTCCAAAATCCTTGGCATAATCAAGCTTTTGCGTCAGCGCGTCGTCATGGTAGGCGATTGCGCCGCCCTCGATGGTATGGAACACCTTGGTCGCGTGGAAGCTGAACATGGAAGCGTCGCCCAGCCCCGCAACCCCGGCGCCGTCGACGCGCACGCCGAACGCATGCGCCGCGTCGTAAATCACCCTGAGGCCGTACTTTTCTGCAATGCGCCCGATGGCCTCCGCATCGCAGATGTTGCCATAGACATGCACGGGGAGAATGGCGCTCGTGCGCGCGGTAATCAGCGGCTCCAGCAGGGACGGATCAAGCGTATAGTCGTCCGCCCGGATATCGCAGAATATCGGTTTGAGCCCGCGCCGCACAATTGCATGCACGGTGGAGGCAAACGTAAACGGCGTTGTGATGACCTCGCCTGTAAGACCGAACGCCTCGATCACGCCCTCAAGCGCAAGATGGCCGTTGGTAAACAGCGAAACATGCGGCACGCTCAGATAACCCGCAAGTTCGCATTGAAGCTTCTCGTGCCTGACACCCATATTGGTCAGCCAGCGCGTATCCCAAATGGACCGGATTTCTTCGATGTATTCCTCAAACGGAGGCAGAGACGAACGCGTAACTTGAATCATGCAGTTGATACCTCGATGATTCAGTATACCATACAAACCGGCGCCCGCCAATCCAATTTGCCGCATCCGCGCCAAAGGCGCGCCGCGCAAACAGAAACAAATCCGGGAAACGCCATGCATAGAAGCCGTTGAAACCGATATAAACAAAGAGCTCGCCGTCGCGCTCCTTAAGATTCCCCGTCTCTCCGCCCTCTATCGGGTGCGAACGGCTCCCGCCCGCCTGCATCGCCGTGCCAGCGCCCAAATCAGCGCAAACAGCGCCAGTCCGAGCAGCGCGCCGCTCATATCGATCAGCACGTCCGTAACCGCGCCGACGCGTCCGCTGCGAAATGTTTGCTGCAACTCGTCCACGCTTGCGCAACTGAGGCACACGCCGGCCGAAAGAAGATATCGAACCCGCGGCGCAAGCGGATACGTATGCGTCAGCGCAATGCACGAAAGCGCCAGCATGCAATATATGGTCGCGTGCGCGGCCTTGCGCACCAGATGGTGCATCCATTCAAACCGCGCCGTGTTTTCATCCATCGGTCCGCCGCCCAAAACGGCAACCAATGCGCGCGTAACACGCAGCGATACCCCCGCCGATTCCCTGCCGTCCTGGCCGGAGAAGGTAAAGATCATCAGTATGGTCCCCGCAACGAGCAGCCAGCAAAGGATCCTCCACGGGTTTTTGAAAGCAACGCGCATTGTTTCCATGCACGTTAGTGTACACGCATTCCGGCAAAAAAAGTAGCGATTTTAAAAAATGTCATGTCAATACCGCAAAATATTCACATCTATTTTCGTAATATTGTAGTAAACTAATTAGAAACCTCTGCGGAAAGGGCGTGAATCGTATCGCTGGCAGAAAACGCAGAAAAGTGACCAAACGGTTTTATATCAACGTGGCGCTGTTTGCCATACTGTTGACGCTCGGCATTATCTTTAAGGAGCAATACGTCTCCCTGCGCGATTCGCTGCGCGGCCGCATCATCGGCGCGGCGGAAAGCATCGTCGACGACATCCAGACCTCCGAGCTCTCGCTGCAGATGCCTTCGCTGACCCTTGGCGCAAACTCGCGCAAACTGACCGGCAGCGGCGAGCAAATCGACGATCTCGATACGCAGACGCCGACCAACCCCGGCAGCAACCTCTCGTTTCCGGCGCGGATGTATCCCTACCGCGCCATGCTCAACGAGACCGCGCAGGCGGTATACAACCAGGTTTATGCCAACGCCATGAAGCTCAACAGCAGCCGCTTTACGCTGGTTACGCCCGTGACGGAGGAGGCGCTCGCCGATATCATGAACGCCGTATACAACGATCACCCCGAGTTGTTCTGGGTGGACACGGCCTATAGCTACGGCTTTGTGCGCGCCGGCAGCGTGGTGACGGTTACGCTGTCGTTCAATGAGACCGCCAGGGACATTCAAAAGGCGCAGACGGCGTTCGACCGGGCCGTGCAGACCATCGTGGACGGCGCCGGCAAATTTTCCACCGATATCGACAAGGAAAAATATGTGCACGACCACCTCGTCGACCGCGTATCGTACGACACCGCTTCGAAGATGAATCAGAGCGCATACAGCGCGCTTGTGGGCGACAGCACCGTTTGCGCGGGATTCTCGCGCGCGTTTCAGCATGTGCTGATGCAGCTCGATATCCCCTGCTATTACAGCACGGGCACGGCGGCCGGAGGCGACCACGCGTGGAACATCGTTGCGCTCGGCGGCGATTATTACAACGTGGACGTTGCATGGGACGATGCGACGACCTCGGCCTATGGCGGGCATGATTACAGCTACTTCAACGTGCCGGACAGTCAGTTTTCCAGCGATCACACGCGCTCCGCAATTTCTACGCGCCTGCCCGCCTGTACCGGCACGGCCATGACCTACGCCGCGGTGTACGGCGGCTCAACACAGCCCTCGCCCGGCACGTCGGCAAGCAATCTGCCCACCTATCAGGACAAGGGCTACGTTAAGAGCGACATCATCTCCACGCTTTCCGGTTACAACGCATACTGCCGCGAGCAGCTCATCTCGCGCGGAACGGGTACGCATACGCTCCGGATGGTGCTTAAAAACGCCGCGCTCATGCACGAAATCTATACGGCGGCGGAGAACGAGGCCTATGTCAGCGACTATGCGCAGGCGGTGGTCAACGCGCTGCGGCTGCAAAACTGCAGCATTTCCCTGCAGCTCTCCGGAGAGACGCTCGCAAACGGCTATATCCTGCTGACGCAGGTCATCACGCTGAAAGGCGATACTGCGCCCGCGCCGGTCATCACCGCGCGGCCAACGGCAACGCCTGCCGCTACCCCCGCCCTCTCGCCGAGCGCGGAGCCGACCGCAGCGCCAAGCCCGACCCCGCCGCAAAGCGTCCAGACGCAGACGCCTGCGCAAACCACCCTGCCGCCCGCGGCAGAGACGCCGGTGTCCCAGCAGGCAACGGAGGACCCGTGGGCGATCCCCGCCGTCCCCGACGAGAGCCCTGCCGGCGACAATAACGCCTTTGATGAGGCGGTGGGGTTTTAGTTTTCCATGCGCGACGCGCCGCTTTGGCGATAAATTGATTGCAGACCGCTTTTTCGATACACGTAGACGCCATGAACAAACAGATTATACCTCGCTTCCGGGGCGTTATAGTAGTCGTAGACGGCAACGCTTTTGCCGTTGCGGGGTTTAACAAAACAAGCGCGCCATAACCGCCTTTTCAAAGCGTCGCCAGGGTTCACGCAACGCCGCTTTTCCATCAACAACGCTTTCCCATTGCGGAAAAACAATATATTTTGGTTTGCCATTCAGCAGGGGTCATCTCCCGCTTTTGCGTATGCCAAATGATATGCGGATGGAAATCCATATTAAATTATATTGATACAAAGGAACGGGCAATCATGAACAGTGTCCTGCAACAGGCATTTGATGGAGAACTCTCCCCGGCGGAGCAATACCGTCCCGGAACGGAGGCGCGCCGCGCCATGTGTCAGGCGCACTGCCGACGCTATGAAGAACGGATGAAACAGCTGGAAAAGCTGGATTCCCCGCTGCATGAACCATTGATCAAGGTGCTGGATGAGCAGCTCGACCACATCCCGCTGGAAACAGCCGAACTGTTTATCGACAGGTTCCGGCTGGGCGCGCGGATGATGGCTGAGGTTTATCAGGCCCCGCCCGGCTACGGCTGCAAATAGCACTCCGCCAAACGCCGGAATGGGAGAGGCATGCGGCTGTTATATTCAGATCGGGATAATGGCGGCATGCCGGCGGCATGCCAGGCCGGGACGCCGCAGGTCGTAAAAGCGCCTGAAAAATAAAAAATAGTGGAGTAATAAAGTAGGGCGGGATGCCCATATCCCGCCGAAAGCCGTATGATTACTGGATTTATTTCGTTTTTTCAACTCAACTATTGCCGCCAATTTTGAAGAATTGGTGCCCAATTGGTGCCCGGATTTCTCGTACAGATATAAAAAAATACGAGAAAATATAAGAGGAAAATTATGTTGCTATCAATATTCTGCCTGCCTATTGTTCCGCAGTAGAAACCCGTTTTTGCAGGTGCGAGTAGTAAATCCTTATCCATGTTGTGCTTGCCCCTGAAAAGTCTTGCCATGTGGCGCCTTTATAGCGTCTACTGCGTGACGGTATGCCCATGATGTATAGAGGACAAAAGCACTCTATGCTTTTGCCCTCTTGATTGCCAACCAGCAGGGGCAGACGGGCTTGCCAACGACGGCGTAGCCGTTTATTTCATCGTTGACAAGGGCGGTCTGGCTCTGCACCTCAATTATGAGGGTAAAACTCACAAGTGGAAAAGCAGAACAAAATATGATACAATAAGTACATAGAAAAAATTAACGCTAGATGGTATTGACACGTGTTATGCCAAGATTGCACACCAAATCACAATGCATCGAATTTGAACCGTTGCAACGAAGGAAGTAGTCGTTTTAGCGTACCTTGTTGCGATTCCACGCCAACGCTTGAAGCGATGCAAAGCCTCGAAACTTCGCATAAACAAGGAGGGCTTCATGAAAATTGGAGAAGTCTGTTTATTGACAAGTGATGTTATCCGTTTGTCAAATTTTTATAAGATGCTGTTTAATATTGATAATGCTTGCGATGATGATGTCCACCAATTTATTATATCAGAAGAAACAACACTGACTATCTATAACGATGGAATACTACGAAAAACCAACTTGCAAAATATTTGTATTGCATTTACAGTCACTGATGTAGATATTGAATTTGAGAGATTAAAAGAACTTGGTATTGAGATTGTTTCCCCGCCAACAGTAAGGCCTTGGGGTGCAAAAAATATGAGTTTTTTAGACCCTGACAATAACTTGATTACATTCAGATCTTTTCCTGAGCAGTGAGGTATGAACTTCACATAGGCAATCATTTTCTGAAAATGTAGCGGGTTTGGGAATTTACCAATAAGTAATTTTTTTGGAAGAGGGTACCCGCTTCCTATGCTTGCTCTTCGAAAAGTTTCGCTGAGAAGGTCTGGAAGGAATGGACAGGAAATGAAGATTGAAATATACTCAGCAAAAGTTTATGGTGCCAAAATGGTGCCCGTCTTTACAAAAACACCCTATGCGGAGATATGACAAGAAAAATGACGATATACGGAAAAGCCTTACTGCAAGCCGTTTTCAAGGGATTGCATAAACACTTATGAGGGCTTATAAGAAGATTTCCGTCTATCTAATCCATAAAAAATCCCCGATGCCGCAGGGCTTTCGGGGATTTGTGATCATTCGGATATTATCTCTTGGAGAACTGCGGGGCGCGGCGGGCTGCATGCAGGCCGTACTTTTTGCGCTCCTTCATCCTCGGGTCGCGCGTGAGATAACCGGCCTTCTTGAGCGCCGGACGCAGCTCAGGCTCGGCTATCAGCAACGCGCGGGCGATGCCGTGGCGGATGGCGCCCGCCTGACCGGTCGTGCCGCCGCCGTAAACGTTGACGAGCACATCGTACTTGGTCAGGTTGTTGGTGAGCGCGAGCGGGGCGCGCACGATCATCTTGAGCGTCTCCATGCCGAAATAGTCGTCGATGTCGCGTTTGTTGATGGTGATCTTTCCGGCGCCGGGGAGCAACCGAACGCGGGCTATGGACTTTTTCCGTCTGCCGGTGCCAAGGTATTGCGTACTTGCCATGTTCAAATTACTCCTTTCGTTCCCTGAGCACAAGCGTCTCAGGCTTCTGCGCGGCATTGTTATGCTCCGGTCCGGCGTAAACGCGCAGCTTTTTGAGCATCCTGTCGCCGAGCGGGCCTTTGGGCATCATGCGCCGGATCGACTCATACACGGCGAACTCCGGCTTGGTTGCAAGCAGCGTACGGTAGTCTACCTGCTTGAGCCCGCCCGGATACCCGGTGTGATGAACGTACTTCTTTTGATCGAGCTTGCGGCCCGTCAGGCGCACTTTCCCGGCGTTGACGATGATAACATGATCACCCGTATCCACATGCGGGGTATATATGGGCTTGTGCTTTCCTCTGAGAATGGCTGCCACCTGCGAAGACAGACGGCCAAGCACCATGCCGTCCGCATCGACAACGTACCAGTTGCGCTCAACGGTTTCGCCCTTTGCCATATAGGTTTTCATGGCGATTCCTCCATATTTGTAGTTATTGTAAAATCTGCCTGCAAATTGCGCGCAAACCGCCGGGGCTGTGGCAGCTTCCACCCAATGGCACACCGAATAGTCTAGCAAACCGCGGTTGCCATGTCAATCCCTAAAATGCGCAAAATACGGGTTTTTTCCAGCAATTCGGCCGGCGGATGCGGCCGCAATGCAACATCCGGCTCATGCCTGCAAAATAGGGTCGCGCGGGATTGCCCAGCCAATCCCGCAACGACCCTATGCAGGTCGAACCAATCAATCCGTCGAAAGCAGCGGCCTGCGCTGCGATTTTACCCCCTGCCGGCGGAGAACGCGCCTACAGGGAAGGGCGCGCAAGGGCAACCGTCATTTTCCAAAGATCAGCACGCACACGAACATATCGTTTGCGCCGACCCGCAGCGGATAGGCCTCGAACGTGCAGCCGCGGTAGGCGTCCGTATACTTCTTTTCACTGTCGCGTGCCCCCAGCGCGCCTGAATACCAGCGGAGCGCGACGGGTTCGAGGATCACGCCGTTGAGGTCGCACGCGGATACAGCTGCGAACAGAAGCGTCTGCACGGTGACGTTCTGTTCGGCAACAAAGGCTTCATACTCCTCGGCAAGCCGCTGTTCCTGTCTGGTCCTGGGCTTGGCCGGCGGCGGTTCCGGCACGGGGAAGGTGATGGTAAACGAAGAGACGCATTCGTTTTCATCCAGCGTGTAAACAAGCGTCGCGCGGCCGGTCCTGGCCCCGCCGCACTGCATATGGATGACGGATGGGCTGGCTTTGTCCACCTTGGCCAGAAAGGAATCGCTGCCCGTCATAAGAAAGGAGAAGATCGCCCCCGGCACCGGCTCGAATGCCGACGCCGCGGCAGCCGGCCGCGTAGCCGCGGGCGTTGGCGGCGGCTCCTCCTTCCCCGTCTCCTGCGCGCTCCTGCCCGCAAGCAGATAGACCGTCACCGCGGCAAGCGCGACAATGACGGTGAACAGGATATTCTGAATCTGCTGCGGCGCCAAACGTTTCATGGCTCCATTATACCATAAATCTGAAAAAAATCGACAGAATTCTTGTTGTTATGGGGCGCTTATGCAGCCGCCGGAGCGTTTCTATTTTCGCGTCCGCCCGCGCGCGCGTTTCCGGCTGCCGACGGTGCCGGGCTTGGGTTCGGCCGCCCGCTCCAGCGCTTCCTCGCCGGAAAGCTTCCTGATCTCATCGCGCAGCCCGGCCGCCTGTTCAAACTCAAGCTCGCGCGCAGCCTGCCGCATCTGTTCGGTCAGAACGGCCACGCGCTCGGCGGTCTGCTCGGGGGTGAGCGCGCCGTCTTCGCAGCTTTCAACCCTGGTGGTAATGGCAAATGTACTGCGCACAGTCTTTCTGATGCTCGTTGGCGTGACGCCATGCTCCGCATTGTAAGCCATCTGAAGATTGCGGCGGCGGTTTGTCTCGTCCATCGCGCTCTGCATGGAGGCCGTGATCGCGTCGGCATACAGGATGACCTTGCCATCCACATTGCGCGCCGCGCGGCCGATGGTCTGCACCAGGCTCGTCGCGGAACGCAGAAACCCCTCCTTATCCGCGTCCAAAATGGCGACAAGCCCCACTTCCGGCAAGTCCAGACCCTCGCGAAGCAGGTTGATCCCCACCAGGACATCGAATTCGCCCAGACGAAGGTCGCGCACGATTTCCATGCGCTCCATGGTGTTGATGTCGGAATGCATGTATCGCACGCGCACGCGCATGCCGTCGAGGTACTCGGTCAGGTTTTCAGCCATGCGCTTGGTCAGCGTGGTAACCAGCGTCCGGTATCCCTTCTGCGCCTGCAGCCGCACTTCGCCGAGCAGGTTGTCGATCTGCCCCTCCACGGGCCGTACCTCCACCGGCGGATCGATCAGGCCCGTGGGCCTGATAATCTGTTCGACCACCTGCGTGGCGCGGCCAAGCTCATATTCGGCGGGCGTGGCGGACACGCAGATCATCTGCGGGACGCGCGCCGCAAACTCATCGAACTTGAGCGGGCGGTTGTCAAACGCCGAGGGCAGGCGGAAGCCAAAATCGATCAGCGCCGTTTTGCGCGCAAGGTCGCCGCGGTACATCCCCCCTACCTGCGGCAGCGTGGCGTGCGACTCGTCAACGAACAAAAGAAAGTCCTCTGGAAAGTAGTCGAGCAGCGTAAACGGCGGCTGACCGGGCGTTCTGCCGTCAAAGTAGCGCGAGTAGTTCTCAATGCCGTTGCAATAGCCGATCTCGCGCATCATCTCGAGGTCATATTGCGTGCGCTGTTCGATGCGCTGCGCCTCGACGAGCATGTCGCGCGCGCGAAACGCTTGCGCACACGTTTGCGCGTCGGCCCAGATTTCGTCCATTGCGGCGGCAAGCTTCTCGCGGCTGGTGGCGTAGTGCGACGCCGGAAAGATGCCCGCGTGCGCGCGTGCGCCGAGAACCTCCCCGGTCAGCGCGTTGACCTCGAGGATGCGGTCGATCTCATCGCCAAAAAATTCCACGCGGATGCAGCGATCCGCCCAGTGGACGGGGAAGATATCCAGCACGTCGCCGCGCGCGCGGAACGTCCCGCGTGAAAAGTCCATGTCATTGCGCTGGAACTGGATATCCACAAGCTTGTGCATAACCTCCTCGCGGCGTACCTGCATGCCCTTGCGCAGCGAAACGGACATACGCATATACTCCTCCGGGTCGCCGAGCGCATAGATGCAGGAGACCGACGACACGATGATCACGTCGCGCCGTTCGTTGAGCGCACAGGTGGCGCTGTAACGCAGCCGGTCGATCTCCTCGTTGATATCCACGGTTTTTTCAATATAGGTGTCCGACGCCGGAATATACGCCTCCGGCTGGTAATAGTCGTAATAGGAGACAAAAAATTCCACCGCGCTGTCGGGAAAGAATTCCTTGAACTCGCTGCAAAGCTGCGCGGCGAGCGTTTTGTTGTGCGCAAGCACAAGCGTTGGCTTTTGCACGCGCTCGATGACCTTGGCCATCGTAAAGGTTTTTCCGCTTCCGGTTACCCCGAGCAACGCCTGCACAGGATCGCCGCGGCGCACGCCTTCGGAAAGCTTCTCAATGGCCTGCGGTTGATCGCCGGACGGCGTATAGTCGCTGACAACATGGAATGCATTCATTCAGGCGATGCCTTTCCGGGTATGTATGGTACGGCTGCGGGGCGGGGTCCCTGTGAAACGCGCGCCCCGTCCATTTCATAGATCACCGTTTTTCCGTCGACGCGGTGCGCATAGATGTATTCCCGCGCGTCCTCGTGCAGCGGATGTTTGTCGTAGATCTCCACGGCGTGCATGTCGGCAAAGGTGCACGTCAACGCAAGGTCATAGCTGCGCGCGCCGTTGTGCCAGATATCCGCACCGGTTTCCATAGAAAGGATTTCCGGAATGTTTCCCATCATCCCGTGCAGCTTTTCAATCACAGTGGGCAGACATTCCTCCGGGTCGCGAAACTTGAATAAGACGATGTATTTTAGCATGGCAACCAATTCTCCTTTTGATGCTGATCTGTTCGTTTTGGCCCGGCCGTGTAAACAGCGCCTAGAACTCAAAGTCGACCGTCGCGCTCGCGGTGCGGTGCGCTTTGATATAGGCGCGCGCCTTGCCGTGCTCAGGATGCCGGTCATAGGTCAATAAATCCTCCCGCGTCCGGAACGTGACGATGAGCGCCATGTCGTAGCTGCGTTCGCTGTGCAGCACGTCGCGGCCGGTTTCGAGGGTCACGATTTCAGGGATTTTCTCCGGCAGCGCATGGAGCAGCCCGCAGGCCACCGGAACGCTTTCCTCAGGATTTTCAAACCTGGTAAATACGATGTGCTTGAGCATGGATGATTCCTCCCGTATCGCTTTGCGTTGTGGCTGGGCGCACAGGCCCGGCGCGTCTTCCTCCATGCAGCAATCCCCGCGGCGCACGGCCTGCCTCCCGCTGCGGTACAAGGCTGTGGAGCCTGTATTTTCGGTTTCCACGCCCCAAACGGCAATGTGGGGGTCATGCCGCAAAAGCGGCTCGGACGACGGCGGCGGCACGCCGGTCTGCCGTCCGCTCCGGCGCCGGAGCGGGCTAAATCAGCTTCCCCAGCAGATTGCAGACCGCGTCCGCCTCCACACGCTCGACCACGCTATAGGCCTGCTCGATGGTTTTGCCCACCGCGACCGTCCCGTGATACGGCAGCAGGCCGCAGAGCCCGGTGGTTTTGAGCTGCGCGCGCCGCGCCGCAAAATAGGCATAGGCGTGATCGGCAAGCTCCGGGCTGTATGCGCTGGCCTGATGAATCAGCCCCGCGTCGCCCATGCGAAGCGTGGCCTCCGTGGCCTGCGGAACCGGCTTGCACGCCGCGACATACACCATTGTGTAAAACGGATGCGCATGGATGACCCCGCCCACCTCCGGGATGTTTTTCAGAATCTGCGCATGCATGCGCCCCTCCCGCGAAACGCGGCCCGTGCCTTCAAGCACGTTGCAGTCGCAGTCCATCAAAAGCGGCTCCTCAACCCCGATGCGGCAGTGCCTGTCCTCACTCATGCGCGAAGGCGAGATGAGGATGCGGTTTTCAGCCACCCGCATGGCGCAGTTGCCGCCCGCGGCGTTGATTAACCTCCGACGCCATAAATCGGATATGATAAAAAGCAGCTTTTGCCGCTCCTGCAAGTATTGCATCCGCAGCCCTCCTTCCTATGCGCCCGCCCGGAGCGCCGCGTCCGGTTCCGCCGTTTTTGCCCGATCTTTGCGATCTGCCGTGGGTCCATGATTATTCGTCAAGCTGCGACGTGCAGTTCGGGCAGCGCGTCGCGCCGATGGCGACGGCGCTCTTGCAATACGGGCATTCCCTGGTCGCGGGCACGGCTTCCTCCGCCTTTTCGCCCTCGGTGGTATGGATGAACTTTTCGCCCAACGTACGCGCGCTGTTGACGGCCTTGATGATTATAAACAGCACAAGCGCCATAATCAGAAAGTTGAGAATGGTCGTAATGAACGCGCCGTACCGGATGGGCACATTCCCGATGGATATCACCAGATCGGAAAAATCGGTGTTGACAATCAGTCCCAATAAGGGCGAGATGATGTCGCCTACCAGGGAATCGACAATCGACTTGAACGCCGCGCCGATGATGATGCCCACCGCCATGTCCATCACGTTGCCCTTTGCAATAAAATCCTTGAATTCCGTGAAAAACCTTTTCATGGTTCCCCTCCCCACCTTTATTCTTTGGTCTTTTACCTGTGCTCAACCGCGGCAATGTTCCCCGCCGGAAATCCTCCATGCATGATGTGCGTCGGCCTGTAAAAGGTCTTTGAAGCGGTATGTGGAAAACGCCCGCCCGGGGTCGCGCGGCACGCCGGCGCCGCATCAATCCGGCAGGGCGGGTGAAGGCTGCGCCCGCTTCCGCCCGGCACGCGCCGGGGGAGCTGAAATTGCTCCGGCCTATGCCGCGGCGGACGTCTTTCTGAGCATGACGCCAAGCTGAATCATACTCCAAAGCGTCATAAGCCCGTCCACCGCCAGTGAAACGCCGCAGACTATGGTGGCCGCCCGGAGCGCGGCAAACGGATTGAACAGCAACAGCGTGCCCACGGCCAGCGTAAACAGCGCGCAGATGAGCATCGGCTTAAAGAACGCGCCGCCGATACGGCGGATATTCAGGGCAATCTGCATGCGGATGACCGAATCGATGATGACCGCCACGCCGATGATCATTTCCAGCGCCCGCATGACCAGTTCCGCCCGGATGAGCAGGAATGAACCGATCAGCACGCATGCGCTGCCCACGGCCAGGCCGAACTGCATGCCGTCCGGCGACGCTTTGTCGACAAAGTACATCATGATGCTGTAAACGCCGTACACCGTGACCATGCCGCCAATCACATAGCAGATGATCCTGCGCGATTGCTCCGGCCACACGATGAGCGCCACGCCGAGCGCAATGCAGCATATGGCGCTGATAATCATGATGATACGCATCTTTTTCCCCATAATAACTCCCCCTTCCGCGGCATCCACGTTTGGCCGCCCGGTCCGTCTCCCCATCGCTATGCATGCACCGGCGCGGCGGCCAGTTGTACCCGCTTAAAAATATGATAAACGGAACCATACCGTCTGTCAATCGTCGTGAAGGTATCCCCTGCAATACCGCCGCCGGCAAGCCGGAAAATCGGACCGGCAACACGGCCTGCCCAGAAATATGCTAAATCCGAATCCGTTCTTCACGCAAAAAGAAACGGTCCGGATTGGCACGGTTTACTTGCCGCCGGCAATGCCGGTATTTCTCCGTCTTTCCCCGCCCGCAGGACCGTATCCTGCAAAAAGGCGGAAGCGAGCGGGCCATTCACCGGCAAAGGGGGAGCAAGGGACGCGCATGCGAAACATCCCCGGTCCGTAAGAAGGGCGGGGGATTATGAGCGGAGCAGTCTGTGCTCCGATGCGGCTCCCCCGATGGCTTTTGATGCAATCCGGCAAAATTAGTTAAGGCGAAATCGAAGGGTAAGCGGCAAATATCAGGTACGGGGGGATTCCGCTTAGGGGGTCAAGGATCGTGCCGGGAGGTGAAACCTGAGCGCGCGCGAGCAAATGTTTGCTCTGTAGGATAACTGCACACGGGTTGGAATTTCCGTAAGGAATTGTTCCATATGTTGTGGTATACTGCAGCCACAGGATGAAATATGGATTGGGAGGCAATCGTGCTATGGATGATGAGCTGAAAATCAAAATGTATGCATTTATGATGGATTGCATTGACCCGCATGAATTAGCAGAATTCTATGCGGCGCTGCTCAAGTGGGAAATACCGTTTCATGATGAAGAATATGCCTGCGCAGGCGCTCCGGGAACGCATCAGGGGACGTATCCTTGTATAATGTTTCAACGGAATCCTGGGTATAAACCGCCTGTGTGGCCAGAAGAGCCTGAAGCGCAACAACAAATGGCGCATCTGGATTTCGTCGTTAATGATTTGGAAAAAGCAGTTCGGCACGCAATTCATTGTGGCGCTACAATCGCAGATAAGCAATTTGATGATAATTGGAGAGTTATGCTTGACCCCGCCGGGCACCCTTTTTGCTTATGTCAAATGAAACCAATTTTCGGGAGCGCCCATTTTGCGTTGTTATAGACGGCAGACAACGCCAGGCGCGGCGTGCCCTTGCGTATAAAGTCTTGACCCGACTCAGCTCCCCGAGCGTGTACTTGCCGACCTCCCTTTGCACAAACCGTCCGAAAAGAGCAAAGAAAATGAGGGGGGAAAGGGAGTCCTGCAAATAAAAGTCAAGCCCCAAAATGAATGAAATTTGCAGGAAAC